>NZ_BAAGXV010000083.1:0-81717 GCF_054779655.1 Pontibacter brevis | reverse complement strand
GGAGAGTAGGTGGCCGCCAACCCTACAAAAGCACCCCCCGCAGAGAAATCCGCAGGGGGTGTTTTGCGTTTCAGGCCCATCTCCTACTCTACTGCCTCAGCCGTTTGTCCTGCGGCATGAAGAGCAGGAACAAATGCTTAAAAATCGAGGCCAAGCGATATTTGCCCCACATTCTTAAGCTCATTCAGATCTTTGTAAAGGTGCTTTACATTCAGATTCTCAGGCACAAACACGTACAGCAGAATTTTAGCGTTTTGCTTATTCTTTGATTGGACAATGTTGATATTCTTGGTGATGATCTCATGCGTCTCCAGTATATCCAGGATCTTACTGGTCTCGATTTTGGCAGACTGAAAACTGATTTTCAGGGTTTTCAAAGACCCTCTGCTGAAAAACTTTTTTCCTACCTTATCAAGAATAGCAAGTACAAACAGCAAGAGCAGCGTGACGATTATGGCTGCACTGTACATGCCTGCGCCTACCGCTAGTCCCACTGCTGCCACCACCCATATAGTAGCAGCAGTAGTTAGCCCGTGCGTGTTTCCACCAAGCCTGAAGATAGCACCCGCGCCTAGAAAGCCTATGCCAGATACCACCTGGGCTGCAATCCTGCCCGGATCTACATTGGGATAGGTAGAGAAGGCTTGTGGAATATAAATGGAGATAAGCATCAGTAAGCAGGCGCCTGCCGCAATAATCATATGTGTTCTTAACCCGGCATTCTGCCGCCGTATCTCTCTTTCCCAACCTAGCAAGCCACCTAGTACAGTACTCAAAAACAGCCTGAAGGCAATGTTATGTATGTTGATGTCAGTTGAATCTAAAAAAGTTAAATCCATAAGTTTCCTTTGAAGCAAACAACTCAAACCTTTACTATGGACATGCCTGAGGGTTGTCTTTACCTAAACCTTTAAAACACACTCTCTTGTACAGGAAAAGTTAAGCTTTACCTGGATACATGCTGATTACGAAGCCCACTTTTGATCTGCCCATCCACCTTTCAGATGTTCTTTTCAGTAAAGGAACATGAAAACAAATAAGCCGACTCATAGGCCGGCTTACGATCAAGGCATCAGTTATTCTTGCTAGCCCATACTTGTGTGAACTGTATGTGCTCTGTTAAGATTAGACAGACATCACCTGATGTGTTATGAACACAGCCCAGCCATTAAAAGGGCATCATGGATAAGTCTGAAAAGACAATCAGTTTTACCCTTCTGCATGGTTCTGTCCCTTTCACGACATCGACTTCGCAAATACACCATTGAGGACGAGCAGGTATGCTCCTGAGAAATTATCGTAACACCATTGCTTCAGCTGCTGCATTTCTTCTTTACTGATAGCTTTTAATCCTTTTCTTAGTTCTTTCTCAAAAAGCGTCCTGTCGAAACTTACTTTCAACAGGATGTTCTTAACGTACTCCAGCATCATTCATGTAAAATGTAAAACTGCTGGTAAATACGCAGGGAGGCCTGAAAAGGTGGCGTAATTTTGAAAAGAGCAGGAACACAATCTGGAGCATTTTGCTTTACTGCACCCCTGAACATTAATCTACAACCTCTCCTGGCTGTTTAAACACAGACTTTAGATGCTCCTACCTCTCTGAAACAGGCACAACCTTCTTACCGCCAAGAAGGTACAATTTTAGTATTACTATATTCTAAAACACCACATGGATTACCAACCAATAGAGAACTACGGGGTTATCGGAGACCTCAACACCATCGCATTGGTGGGCCTGAACGGCTCCATAGACTTTATGTGCTTTCCTTATTTCGACTCTCCTACCATCTTTGCTTCCATGCTGGATAAAGAGAAAGGCGGGAGTTTTTCTATACAGCCCACACCAGATGGTGTAAAGCACAAACAGCTTTACCTGCCGGACACCAATGTACTCCTCACCCGGTTTCTATCAGACGACGGTATCGGCGAAATAACAGACTTCATGCCTATTGAGGAGCTGTACCAGGGCAAGGCACTGATTAGAAGAGTGACCTGTGTGCATGGAGATATGAACTTTGACATGCACTGCGGCCCGCGCTTTGATTATGCCCGTTCCCCGCACGTAACAGAGCAGGTTAGCCCAAATGAAATCATCTTCTTAAGTGAAGGTCCGGATAGCACTCTAATCAGGCTGAAAAGCTCCGTGCCCTTACACGTAGATGCCGGCAGCGCTGTGGCAAGCTTTTGCCTGAAAACAGGCGACAAAGCAGATTTCGTTATAGACTTTATCGATCATAGTACGCCACCAGCCGTTAACCTGGAAGAGTTTGTGACACAAAGCCTGTACGACACCATTAACTACTGGAAAAATTGGGTGGCACAGTCCAGTTACAAAGGACGCTGGCTGGAAGTTGTGAACCGTTCTGCCCTCGTGCTAAAGCTCCTGACCTCACACAGGTACGGCTCCATTGTGGCGGCTCCTACCTTTGGGTTACCTGAAGAAATTGGCGGCGTCCGCAACTGGGACTACCGCTATACCTGGATTCGGGACGCCTCCTTCACTGTTTACGCACTGATCAGGCTGGGACATACCAAAGAAGCCAAAGCCTTTGTGGATTGGGTAGACAAACAGTGCGATGACGTAGGAAGTGCCGGGTATTTACGGCTCATGTACACCCTTGACGGCAGAAAGGATTTACAGGAAATAGAGTTAAACCACATGGAAGGATACCTGGGTTCCAGGCCTGTTCGCATCGGCAACGGAGCCTATGACCAGATACAGCTTGACATTTATGGAGAGCTCCTGGACTCTGTATACTTATATGATAAGTATGTGGACCGCATCTCTTTTGACCTTTGGAATGACCTGAGACTGCAGGTAGAATGGGTATGCGACAACTGGCACCGCGAGGACGAGGGCATCTGGGAAGTGCGTGGTGGCAGAAAGCATTTCCTCTACTCCCGTATGATGTGCTGGGTAGCCATCGACAGGGCCATGAAAATAGCTGCCAACCACTCTTACCCACTTCCCCCGCGGTGGCAGGAAGAGCGGGACAAAATCTTTTTCTCCATACACAATGAGTTCTGGGATGAGCGGCTACAGTCTTTTGTGCAGTACAAAGGAGCCGACACCGTGGATGCCTCTATCCTGCTGATGCCCATTATCCGGTTTATAGGCCCAAAAGATCCACGCTGGCTTTCGACCCTGAAACGTATAGAAGAAGAGCTGGTATCTGATGCACTCGTGTTCCGCTACCGCATTGATGAAGCCTTTGATGGTTTAACCGGTGGGGAAGGAACATTTTCGATGTGCACGTTCTGGTATGTGGAGTGCCTGGCAAAGTCAGGCCAGGTAGACAAGGCACGGTTCTACTTCGAGAAGATGCTGGGCTATGCCAACCACCTGGGTCTGTATGCAGAGCAACTGGGCCTGAAAGGAGAGCATTTGGGGAATTTTCCACAGGCCTTTACCCATTTGGGCCTGATAAGTGCCGCGTTAAGCATAAATGATGCGCTCAACGACAGGCAGAACAATAGTAATTTTTAAGCCCGCACACCCATGTTAGAGGCTAACCCAAAAAGTTTACCTTCTAACATGGGTGTGTTTTGTGACATAAAAGCGCAGTTCTGCTTTTGCAATACTGTCATTCTGCAGTGTGCTAACCAATGCCTCTGCTGTGGGCAGCAAAATTTTTGTTAGCAGGCCTGAAGCCGGTTGCGTAACTAAACCAGTAATTAAAAAACATAGCTAATAAAGAAACATTATATGCGCAGATGCATATAGCTACCCATATACCTTTTCCTGATGAAACCAGCCTTACCGTTCACTCTTTTAACTGTTGCGTTGCTCTTTTTCTCCTGCAACAACAATGACCGCAACACGGCTCAGGGTGATGCGGAAGCCACCACCGCCAGCAGAACAGAAGAACCTGTGCCACTTCCCAAAGATGTTATATATGCCTCAAAGCCTCTCATCAGCGGGAACCTATATGCCCGCCCCAGTTTTGGAGGCACCATCATCGCACATTTCGATACCACCCAGCAGCTACATATCATCGACACCACAGACAATGTTTTCGTGAAGGTACGCATGCTGCAGGACACCTCCACGCAGACAGGGTATATATCCAAAGTAATCCTTCCGGCCCAGAAGTAAACCTCCGACGCCCCAGGCAACAAAAAAGCAGCCCCTTTTACAGAGACTGCCGCTTCATTGCAACAGGAATATGTATACTTATTTCACAACTACCCGGCGCACCGTACTATAGCCATCCGCTTCCAGCTTCACATAATAAAGGCCCTTGGCATAACGGTTTAAATCAACTGTTTTCTGAAACTGGGCATCAGTGCTTGTCAACGTTTCGTGAAAGATTTCGTTACCGATAACATTCATGATGCGGAGATCTACTGTACGGGAGTCAAGATTCTTAAGAGATACAGTGAAAACACCGGTGCTCGGGTTTGGGTAAATAGCAACGTTTTCATCACCGGATGCTAAATTAAGAGGGTTCTCTTTCTCTACCTGCTGTGCTGCCTGCACCTGAACAGGAGTCCGGGTCTGGCCCTGCACCAGTAACACGGTCATGCAAGTGAAGAGAGAAAGTATAAATTGTTTCATATAGATTAACTGCTAAACATTTATTCAAAATACACAAAAGTTGTTCCACTTATTTAAAACGGCAGCAACATTAATTTGTTCTTGTATTATACACCAAATAAACATGTTGTTCACCAAATTTTGACCATCAGTTTTAGGATTAAACCCATACACATAAATAAAGCACTTTGATGGAGGATGTCGTTATAGTAGGTGGAGGCCTGGCTGGGCTGGTCAGTGCGCTGAGTCTGGCCAAGGCTGGGCTGCAGGTCACGCTGGTCGAGAAGAAAGCGTACCCCTTCCACAAGGTTTGCGGAGAGTACATCTCGAACGAGGTATTACCTTACCTGCGCATGCTGGGCGTTCAGCTCCGTGTCCTCGGCCCTGCCCGTATTACTCGTTTTATGTTCTCCTCCCCAACCGGAAAAACCCTGGAGGCCAGGCTGGACTTAGGCGGGTTTGGCCTGAGCAGGTTTGCACTGGATAATTACCTGTACCAGCTGGCACAGGAGCAGGGGGCAAAATTCTTGCTGCAGCAAACAGTGCACGAAGTTACGTTTGCCGATGACGCTTTTACTGTCAGCCTGTCTGGCGGCGAAAGTATCCAGGCAAAGGTGGTGCTGGGGGCATACGGGAAACGCGCCAACCTCGACCGCCAGCTGGATCGTCGTTTTTTCAGGGCGCACTCTCCCTATATTGGTGTGAAGTACCACCTGCGCTATGATTTTCCTAAAGACCTGATCGCACTGCACAACTTTAAGGATGGCTATGCTGGTATTTCAGCTATAGAAGATGACCGCTACTGCTTCTGTTACCTGACTACCCGCCAGAACCTGAAGCAGCACGGCAACATTCCCGCTATGGAGCAGGTTGTGCTTGCACGGAACCCGCACCTGCGCCAGATTTTTGAGGAAGCTGAGTTTCTGTATGAGCAACCGGAAGTTATTAATGAAATTTCCTTTGCCACCAAAACCACTGTTGAAAATCATATGCTCATGTGCGGCGATGCAGCCGGCATGGTAACACCGCTCTGCGGCAACGGCATGGCCATGGCTATCCACTCCGGTAAGATAGCGGCAGAGCAGGTACTGTATTACTTCAGAAACGGCTATAACAGGCAGCAACTGGAGGCGGGCTATAGCCAAATCTGGAAAAAGAAGTTCGCGAACCGCCTGGCGGTGGGGCGTACCGTACAGCAGTTCTTCGGGAGTCCTGTCTTATCCGAAGTAGCTGTCGGTGTGCTCAGGCACCTGCCTCCCGCCGTACAATTCATGATGCGCCAAACGCATGGGCAACCTTTTTAAAAAGCTCCCTTTTCATGTAGATCTTATCTACATTATACACTAAACGGATGCTAAAGCAGCAACCTGAAAAAGAGGAACTGGCAGCTTACCTGACGCTGGAAAGAACTTCCACAGGAACCTGGATGCGGGCCCTCAGGTAAAAGCTTGTGTTGCAAAAGAATTGCAACAAGCGTATTACACAAATACCTGCCCATACTTAACAATAAAACATGGACAAGAGAACATTCTACTTCTGGCTACTCTTTATTGCCTCTATTGCTATATCGGCTGTTATCATCTCCGTATTTGTAAAGGCACTGAAGATGATTTTGACGGTGATACTCATATTGGCCCTCGCTCCCGTTATCTTCTACATCCTGAAACGGCTCCTGATGCCCGACCGCAAAGAGGAGTCTGACAAGCTAAAGAAAAGGGAGTGAACAATTAGACAAGAGCGGATTGAGAAAAAAGAAAGGTGTCGCCGGCATAATGCATCTTCCTGTTCTCCTGCACTTCCTGATTAAAACTCAAGAAGTACAGGAGAACAGGAAACCCAGAACAGCTTTATTGAACTTAACAAAAAGGATCCTTCTTCACATTTTACAGCAGTCTTCCTTTTAAAAGAAGATTTGCTGCGCCAGCCTAAAGGTGTTTGCGTGCGCCTCTACAATATGCGCGATTTGTTTGGAATAGCCCCCGCCCATGCTTACAGTAACCGGCAGGTTGTGGCGGTGGCACAGTTCCAGCACTGCCCGATCGCGCTCTTTACAGCCTGCTATACTCATCCCCAGCTTACCCAGCTTATCTGTTGCCAGCACATCCACCCCCGATTGGAAGAAAACGAACTCCGGCTGTTCCTCATCCAGCAGGCGCGGCAGGTGGTGCTGCAACAACTGCATGTACGTTTTATCGTCGGTGCCTTCATCCAGCGGCACATCCAGGTCTGACTGCTCTTTGTGGAACGGGTAATTATGGCCACAGTGCATACTGAAGGTAAACACCCGCGGTTCGTTCTGGAAAATTTGTGCGGTGCCGTTTCCCTGATGCACATCCAGGTCTACCACCAGTATCTTTTTAAAGCCCTTGTACCGGAGCAGGTAGTTGGCCGAAATGGCAATATCGTTGAGCAGGCAAAAGCCCTCTCCCCGGTCTGTAAAGGCGTGGTGGGTACCTCCTGCAATGTTCATCCCGATGCCGAACTCCAGCGCAAACAGCGTTGCCTGCAATGTACCGTTCATAATCACTACCTCCCGCTGTATCAGTTCCTCTGAAAGCGGAAAGCCTGTTCTGCGGATCTCAGATGGTGTAAGCTGCAGGTTACTGAGCCGCTGCCAGTAAACAGCATCATGGGTATCCAGTACGTACTGCTCCGGAAGCGGGTCTGGCGCAAAAAGGTTATCCCCGGTAATGGTTCCCTCATAAAGCAACTGCTCCGGAAGCAAGTCATACTTGGCCATCGGGAAACGGTGACCTTCCGGTAAGCTATGGGCGAAAATCTCTGTCCAGGCAATTTTTAACATATCGCAAAGCTAACAATAATACAGCGGCAGATGTTTCCTGTTTCTGTTACCCTCCAGGAGAAGCGTGCTAAAGAATCGAATCGGGAATCAGTACAATAACTAAAGGCTTTAGCAGCACAAAAACAGCGGTGGATAAGTGTGGATATTCTTCCACAAGCAGTCGGTTATACCCATTTTCGATGTGTATAAATGTGGATAACTTTGTTAATACCTCCTAGTTGTCCACCATTTGATGTTAACTCGCTGTAAAATAATCGCCACAATCTTTACAATTTCATATTATTATCTCTAAAGTTAAAATTTTAGCTAAATGCATTAACCTTTTCGTAAAGCAATGTATCAGAAACTTAGCATTCTTAAAATTATCCAATATTTTAAAACTACAACATCTTGATGTACAAGCACTTTAAACACTTTCGCCTACAGCTACCCTAGACTAAATATATAAATAGGCTAATATACTAACTATAACCACAGGCTATACCTTCCGCAAAAGGCACCCATGCTGCGGCAGTGCAACATTATGCTCCCAAACATCAGTATAAAAGACCACTGGAGTTTACCTCCTCATACTGCAGCGTGCAGTTATTTTATAAGAAAAACGCATAAACACGACGCTATGAAAAAAACACTTATACTTCCACTGTTACTCTTCTTAAGCTTTACCGGCTTTGCCCAGGTAGAGGGACCAACCACCGCACAGCAAAACCATAACCTGCTCAGCGGGCTCGACGCACCCAACGAAGGCATCGGTATTAAAGGGGGTATAAACTTTGCTACCGTACACGGCAGCGACAAAGATCGCTTGGGCGCGGTAAACAGCCACACCAACTTTCATGCGGGGGTATTTGCTCAGTTTGCCTTTGGTGAGTTTTTCTCTATACAGCCGGAGGTGCTTTTCTCCCGCAAAGGATATGAGCGCAACGACTCTACTTTCCGTTTTAATTATTTTGATGTACCGGTACTGGCGGTGTTTAACATCACCGACAATTTTAGTGTGCACCTGGGCCCGCAGGTAGGTATTATGATCGGGGCAAAGGAAGAAGGCCGTGAAATTGACTTAGGTCCCTATAATACGTTTGAATATGGTGCTGCAGTAGGCCTTGAGGGCCGTATCAACCGCTTCAGGCTGGGCACGCGCTATGTGCATGGCCTTGCTGACCTGCGCAAAGAAGATGACGCAGGCAACAGCATAAACGAGAACATCAAGAATGGGGTGATTCAGGTCTATTTGGGCATCGGCTTCTAAGGAGGCCTTCTGTAAGTAGTCTGCAGGAGCCAGGTGACCGCCTGGCTCCTTTCTTTTTGTATTGGCAGAAAACAGCTATATATCATTTTCTTCTTTTGCAGCGTATTTTGTAGAAAGGCTACTCTGCACAACTGTTATTCCACTATTTACAAAACTATGGCCAAACTACACCAACACCCGCTTTTCCTGTTATGTGCAGGGGTTTTGCTTCTCGCATTTTCCGCCTGCGACACAACTATCAAAACAGACGATGCCATCATTTCCGAAGCTGTGGAGAAGAAAAGCAACACCATGCCCACCAGCACTTATGTGGTAGATACTGCCAAAAGTGAGGTGACCTGGATTGGGGCTAAAATGACAGGGCGCCACAACGGCATCTTCCGGATAAAAAGCGGGGAACTGCACATGCGGAAAGGACTGCTAATTGGCGGCGACATTTTGATGGACGTGGCCAACACCCGGTCCGAGGACAAGACTATAGACGCAGAAAGTAACAAGAAACTGACAACACACCTGCGCTCTGCAGACTTTTTTGATGTGGAGAACCACCCAACAGCAGCCTTCGAAGTAATAAGCATTACCCGCATCGACAGCACCCAGGAAAAAGCCACGGCAACGGAGGCTAAAGCCACCTATAGTGAGTTGCGCATCAAAAACCCGACACACCGCATAACAGGTAACCTTACTATAAAAGGAGAAACAAAGAGTGTCACCTTCCCCGCCCGGATAACGCTGGATACTTTACTCCGCGCCAAAGCTAACTTTAACATAGACCGCACCAAGTGGGGTCTGGTTTACCGGTCAGACAAATCGTTAGGTGACAAAACAATTTACCCGGAGGTAAACATTGGAATAGACCTCGTGGCAAAACCTGTAAAAGACTAAACCCTACACCTTTACGTCCTTAAGCCTAAACTGACCTGCACCGGGCATGCATACAGATTAGCATCTGTGTTATGCTAAGACCCGGTTTTATGCGTTCCTACTCAAACACATGAAGCATAGTATGAGAAAATTCAGGTACCTGTTACCGCTGCTTTTTATAGGTTTTACCGCCAATGCACAGTCTGATTCCCTCCAAACTTTTAACCAGCAGCAGGCAGATACACTAAAGATTGGAATGCTGGTTCTGGGCGGCTGGGCCATCCTGAACATCCTGGTGGGGGGGCTTAAACTGACAAAGGCTACGCGCAGCAGAAAGTTCTATTTTCAGATGAACCTGTACTGGAACATTGTAAACCTGATTATTGCCGGGGCAGCACTTTACAGTATTATCTCCGGTGACCCGGCAACACAATCGCTGCTGCAAAGCCTGAAGCTGCATGTGTTATATAAAAAGATTCTGTACCTGAACGTGGGCCTGGACATAGCCTATATCGTGCTGGGGGCCTACCTGAAAGAGCGATCCCGCTCCTCACCCAAAACTGAGCAACTGCAGGGCTGGGGGCAGGCAGTGGTGCTGCAGGGGCTCTTCCTGTTCCTGCTCGACCTGGTGTTGGTCGTGCTGCTGGAGTTTTCCGCCGACAGGCTGTTCAGCCTTTTACCACCGGCGTAGCCACAGTGCAGGACAAACAGAAAGGCCACACCTGGCAGTCCGGGTGTGGCCTTTCTCCTGATTATGTACGCTTAGCGGTCGTGCTTCCCTTCGGCAAACTCCTCAATCATTTTTTTGTTGAAAGCTGGAATATCATCCGGGTTACGGCTGGTTACCAGTCCCTGGTCTACTACTACTTCCTGGTCTACCCACTCCGCTCCTGCATTTTTAAGATCTGTTTTAAGCGTGTGGTAGCTGGTCATTTTCTTGCCTTTTACTTTGCCTGTCTCTATCAGCGTCCAGGGGGCATGGCAGATGGCTGCCACAGGCTTGCCCGACTCCATAAACTTATTCACAAAGCTTACGGCCTCCTTATTGGTGCGGAGGGTGTCCGGGTTCATGACACCACCCGGCAGCAGCAGGCCGTTATAATCTTCAGCACTTACATCGCTTAGTTTTTTATCAACCGTAAACTTGTCGCCCCACTCGGTGTGATTCCAGGCTTTGATCTCGTTGTTCTTATTTGGAGAGATGATGTGTGCTTCGGCACCCTCTTCTTTCAGAGCCTGCAGTGGCTTCGTAAGCTCCACTTGCTCAAATCCTTCCTCTACTAAAATTGCTATCTTTTTTCCTTCTAATTTATTTGCCATTATTAAGTTGGTTTTCGTGTTTTACATGTATTCCCCTTATTTATAACGCCCCAGGGGGGAAATTGTTAACTCAGCATTACACAACACCTTGTCAGATACAGCGTTATAATGCCATGACGGAAACACTTTACAAGCGCCTTGCCGCTGCCTTTGCCTTCGTGCTGCTTGCTGTAGCACCTGCTTTTGCCCAGGATGTGAAGGTGATAAAATTTGGTGAACTGCAGGCCTTACGCCAGTTGCCGGGAGACACCCTGTACGTGGTGAACTTCTGGGCCACCTGGTGCAAGCCCTGCATTAAAGAACTGCCCTATTTTGAGGCAACCAACGCCGCTTATAAAGACCAACCAGTGAAAGTGATATTAGTGAGCATGGATGCAGCCGAAGACCCGGAAAAACGCGTGAAACCCTTCGTGCAGAAGCGCGGCCTCCAATATGATTTGCTGCTGCTGGACGAGGCCGACGGAAACACCTGGATAGATAAACTGGAGCCGAAATGGTCTGGCGCCATACCCGCCACACTGCTTTTTAACAACAAGCGCGGGCACTATGAGTTTATAGAGCGCGAAATGACACAGGAGGAACTGCAAGCTCTGATTGAGAAGTATAAACCATGATTCATATTCCTATGAAAAACTTAAAACTGCCTTTCGTGTACATGGTGTGCCTGCTGTTTGCAGGACTGCTTTTAGCGGCTGTGCCAGCCGACAACGGGTATCAGGTAGGTGATACGACCCGTGACTTCAGGCTGAAGAATGTGAATGGGAAAATGCTGTCGATGGCGGACTATGAAGGCGCCAAGGGCTTCATCGTTACCTTCACGTGCAACACCTGCCCTTACGCTATCGCGTACGAAGACCGCCTGATAGATCTACACAAAAAATACGCCCCAAAAGGATATCCGGTCATAGCCATCAACCCGAACGATGTGAAAGCCTCTCCGGATGATTCTTATGAAAAGATGCAACAGCGCGCGAAAGAGAAGAACTTCCCTTTCGCGTACCTCTACGACGAAACACAGGAAATCACAAAAGCTTACGGGGCTACCCGCACACCGCACTTGTACATTGTCCAGAAGCAGACGGATGGCAGCATGAAAGTGGCCTACATCGGCACGATAGACGACAACTCCAGGGACGCCGGTAAGGTGCAGAAAAAATATGCCGAAGCGGTTTTAGATGAACTGGTCCAAAACAAGCAGGTAAGTCAGCCTAACACAAAAGCCATCGGCTGCACCATTAAATGGCATGCGGCGTAGGTTATTTTTGAAAAAAGAATTTTTGACAAAGGGTAAAAGATAAAAGCCCCCCGGAGGTCTTTTCTTTTACCCTTTGTCTTTCATCTAGCTTAGTTCTTCATCTTCTGCCTATACACTCCGCTTCGTATCGGCAGGCAAGGGAGTTTCTGCAGGCTTAACAGCACTGGCAGCACGCAAAGCCGGGCTCATGTGCCGGCGGTGTTTCATGCCCTCCAGCCGGGCCTCCACCTCATACTTATTGTTATAGTACCCTACCCGTATCGACTCCAGCAGGTACAGCCACAGGAACCGGAAGTAGCCGTGCTCCCGGAACTGCCGGATATGGCACAACTCATGCGCCACCCAGCCCTCGTCTTTTAGGAATGTTTCGCGGGACACACCACTCAGGTGTATGCTTTTTCCTAGCACCATGGCCACATTGCTGCTTTTTAACACCATGCGTGCAATTCTGGCGAAAGGAGAACGTTCTACAACTTTAAAATCCATCATTCAAAAGCATAAACTGGTGTGCATGCTTATACGCATGCAAGTTGAAAATTATATTATACAGGTAAACGCAAGACAACAAGCAGCAGAAGCGCCACATTTACAGGCAAATAACAAAATTTTTATTTTGGCGCTTTGGACTGTAGTCCTTACTTTTGCCAGCTGTCCGGGATGTGGTAACATCCGACACACTACAAGTTGGCTTTAAACAGACTATTTTAACGAGCCAGCCTGTTCGCCAAAAGGTGAAACTGTTTAGCCGCTACGGTGGCTAAAAACAAGCCAAACCCTATGACAAAAACCCTTATACTGAGTGTTCTGGCAGCTTTTTCGCTGGCACTCTCTTACTTCTACGAAGTCACCCCGGCCAGGTCGGCCACACCAGAAGCAGCCTCCGTTGTACCTCTTATCTCTCCTTACGCTATAAATTCAGGTGAGGACGTGGTACGGGCCCTTGAAGTAAACCTGCTGGAAGAACTGAACGAAGAAGAACCCGCTGAAGAAGAATACTACATTAAAAAGCTCGGGATTCACTTCAAAAACCCAGACTACAAGCAGCTGGTAGAAACGGCATCGAGATGGATAGGAACCCCCTACCGCTACGGCAGCAGTTCCAGGAAAGGCACCGACTGCTCTGGCTTTGTATCCAGCATTTACCGCGAAGTATATGGCATTGACCTCAGCCGAAGTTCCCGTTCAATGTTTCAGGATGTAAAGCGCGTTAAAAAAGACGACATGCGCACCGGCGACCTGGTCTTCTTCCGCCGCAGCAAAAAAGGACCTATTTTTCATGTGGGCATCTACCTTAAAAACAACAAGTTTATACACTCCGCCACCAGTGGCGGCGTTAAGGTGAGTTCATTGAAAGAGCCTTACTACCGCAATTACTTTTATGCCGCCGGCCGGGTAAATTAAATCTTGACACAAGCCTGTACAGGCCCTGCAGCTCTTGCTGCGGGGCCTGTTTCATTTAAACTGCTATAACAAAATTATAGGCAGCAAGTATAGAAATGTTATCGTTTGTTTAAGCAAATTGCACTTGATAACCGTAAAGTAGCGGATAGCTCAGGCCACAATTAAGCAAACAACACGTACACAAAAAGACAAGCACATAAAATTATGGAGAATAAAAGACCGGAAGGAAAGACAATAGCAGAAAGCCCTTTCTTTAAAAAAATACTTGAAAAAGCAGAAGGTTACCTGAAGCGTCCCTCCAAAGTGGCCCAGCTGGTAGCGGATGTCCTGAAAAAAGCGTCAGCTAACAAGGGAGTAGGCGCTCTGGCCGGAGAAGTGTGGGAAAACCTTATACTGCTGACACGCATGATAAAAGCAGCCATGTCCGGTGAGTACAAAGGTATTCCTTCTGCTACGCTGGTTGGCGGCATTGCCGTTCTTATCTATTTCATTTCGCCAATTGACCTTATCCCGGACATGATTCCGGTAATTGGCTTGTTGGATGATGCCACGCTGCTGGCCTGGTTTATAGCAAGTATAAAGACGGAACTGGACAAGTTCAGGGACTGGGAAGCAAGCCGCCCTGCTAAGGCAGAACCTGTTGCAGCGCAGCACACCACTGAACCGCACAATGCGGATACCTCCTGGGGCACTCCGAAGTACAGCGACAGAACAGGAGGCGATGTAGAGACACAAACACGAACAGACGTTTAATTTAAATCAGATACCACTATGGAAACAAACGATAAAAACCAGGAGCAAAATCAACCTAAAGACAAGCATTCGTCGCAGGGACATAAAACAGATGCAAAGGGCACTGTTACCAACACACGGGAGGAAACGTTACGCTCAGCTACCACTGACAGCACCCGTGTGCCTAAAAAAGGAACTGACGATGGCCCCACTGGCGGCAATGTTCGTTAACGTTATATAACTATTCAATTGCAGCGGCGGCAGGTTCTTACAAAACCTGCCGCCGTTTTTTTGCACTTCTTTGTTGCACCTTTGTTTTCATTAAACAGGTTATGATGCCTTTACAGAAGCTAAGGCATCATAAGATATAGTACAATACAAATACATTAATTTAAACAAAAACATATAAATCATTTACCGTTAGACTTTTTTTAAGGAAATTATTCTATATATTTGGTCGTAAGATTTTGTACTTTAACTCTTAGCCTAGTGTCATCATCATTCCTTCGCCTTTCTTCCGTTAACTTGCACATTGATGGAATCGGGAAAGTTCTGTTTGAGCGGAGCGACAAAGCCAAACGCCTGAGCATTAGTGTGCGCCCCCTCAAGGGAGTACGGGTAGCCGTGCCGCCGCACATCAGTTTTGAGAAAGCTGAACAACTTATTTACACCAAAGCCGACTGGATTAAAGAGCACCAGTCACGCATGCAGCAGCAGGAGGAGAAGTTAACCGTATATACCCAGGACTCTGACTTCAGAACAAGATTCCACACCCTGCGCCTGCTCACCCATGCCCGCTATGATATGCGCTGCGTAATCGAGAGCGAGTACATCAACATATTTTATCCCGCCTTTAAAGATGTGCGCGACCCGGATGTACAGAAGTTTATCCGGAAGTCAATTGAGGAGGTATACCGCAAAGAGGCAAAACAATACCTGCCGCAGCGGGTAGCTTATTTTGCCGATAAGTTCGGGTTTCAGTACCAGAGTGTGTTCATCAAGAATGCCAAGTCGAGATGGGGTAGCTGCTCCCACAACAACAACATAAACCTGAACCTGCACCTCATGCGCCTGCCCGATGCCCTCTGCGATTATGTTATTCTGCATGAACTGGCGCACACCGTAGAGAAAAACCATGGCCCGCATTTCTGGGCACTGCTGGACCGTGTTTGCGGCGACTCCAAAAAGCTCGACAACAAACTGAAAGCATACCGCATTTCCATCTTCTAAAAGCTACTCTATCGATTAAAACTTTACTAAACCCCTTACAGGCAGGCAATTCCTGCTACCTGAGCATTTATCAACACATCAGACAGTGCTTTACAGGCCTGCTGCGCCTTTGCCTTCAGCCGGAGCACGACGCATTCATGCGCCTCCTCTGGACAAATAAAAAAGCGGGGATTGTTGGCTCCCCGCTTTTCTTTTATTACATCCTTTAAAGCACTTGCACTGTTTTAACTGGCCTGCCGCATGGTGTGCGCAGACACATAATCAATAAAATCGCCCACTGTGTTTATAGGCACCTCGTCCGGAATGGTAATATGAAAATTCTTCTCCACCTCCAGGATGATATCAACCAGGTCCACTGTGTCAAAGCCAAAATCCTGAGACAAGCGCTTATCAGCTTGTAAACGGTCAGGTTTTATCTTTTTGGTTCTGCTAATGATACGGAACACCTCCTTCTCAATAGCGCTATTTGTTATAAGCATAGCATAGGGTTATTAAACTGTGTATTCTCTTACTTTTCCATTCACCGGCACGCCACCATTATCAGGGTGTTTTAAAGCACCGGCAGCGGCTCTGTTATTCTTTCCTATTATCCTGTCTTTCAGTCGCTCATTCAGGAGGTACATTACCGGCACAATCAGCAGCGTAACCAGTGTCGCGAAGCCAAGCCCGAAGATAATGGTCCAGGCTAGTGGCCCCCAGAAGGCAACACTGTCGCCACCCAGGAAGAAGCCAGCCTCGAACTCGGTAAACAAGGTATAGAAGTTAAAGTTTAAGCCAATTGCCAGCGGAATCAGACCAAGTATGGTGGCCGTTGCTGTCAGCATAACAGGGTTCAGGCGTGTTTTACCTGCCTCCACAATGGCTTCTTTCAACTCCTTCCCCTCTTCCAGCAGGATGTCTGTAAACTCAACAATCAGGATACCGTTTTTCACTACAATACCAGCCAGCGCCACAATACCCACACCTGTCATTACAATAGACATGTCCATTCCGAAAATCGTGAAGCCTAACAGCACTCCTATGATACTGAACAGCACCTCCGACAGGATGATGAACGGCTTGGACACCGAGTTAAACTGCGTCACCAGAATCAGGAAGATGATGCAGAAGGCTGCCACCAGCGCAATCATCAGGAACTGCATGGTTTCCTGCTGCTCCTCCTGCTGCCCTCCCATACCGATTTCGTACCCTTCCGGCGTCTCAAAATTCTGAAGAGACTGCTCTATCTGCTGCACTACTTCGTTGGCGTTGTAGCCAGCCAGCACGTTAGACTCCAGAGTGACCACACGCTTCAGATCTTTGCGCTTGATGCCTCCATAGGTAGTAGAGTAATCAATCGTGGCTACAGACGACAACGGGATTTGCCGAATCAGCCCTGAGTTCATGTCGCGGTACGTAATGCGCATGTCCATCAGAACGTCGATGTTGTCGCGGTATGGCGCTGCATACCGTACCTGTATCGGGTACTCTTCCTCATCCAGTTTAAACTTTGATGCCTCTGTGCCGAAAATGGCGGTGCGCACCTCCTGCCCAATCTGCGCTGTGGAAATACCTTCGCGGTTCGCCCGCTCCCGGTCAATGTTGATCACAATTTCAGGCTTGCTGTCTTCCAGATCGGAGCGTAAGTCCTCGATGCCCTCTATCCCCTGCTGGTCTATGTACTGCTCTACCTGCTTCGACAGTGCAATCAGGCCCTGAAAGTCCTCCCCGGCAATTTCCACTGAAACAGGTTTTCCTACCGGCGGCCCGCTTTGCTCTTTCTCCACGGTGATGTCTGCTCCAGGTATTCCCTTCACAGCCTCCCGTATCCCGGTCAGGTATTCGCTGGTTGATTGCTCGCCCTCACGGTCTTTATACTCAACAAAGGCAACGGTAACCTTTCCTTTGTGAGATTGTGGTGTGGTGGAGCGATCACTCTGGTCGCCGGCCCCGATGGCTACATTGGAAATAATGGACTCCACATCCGGATTATTCTGTCCTATCACGCTGTAAATGCGCCGCTCCACCACCTTGGTCACAGAGTCCGTTACGGCCTGATCCGTACCAATGGGCATGTTGATGTACGTGTATACAAAGTTGGGCTGGCCCTGCGGGAAAAACTCTACTTTAGGCGGCCGCAAGGCCGTCAGGGCAACAGAGAAAATTAACAGGACGAAGATGCCGACAAACACCCCGATTGGCCGCCTGCCCACCAGCATCCAGCGCAACAGCCTTTCGTAGCCGGACATAAAGCGCGGCAGCACACGGTTCTGAAATCCTTTAATCAGCCCTGTAAGCACATACTTGTTCAGCAACACCAGCAGCACCAGCAGCAAGACCAGGTTTGCTGTACCGTACCAGCCTGCTATGTATCCTGCAATCACCACAACAAAGCCCAACCCTATCAGCATCCAGAAGGCTTTACCAGAGCGGGAAGCTTCCTCGTGCTCACTGTGCTTTTTCATGAAAGAAGCCGCAAACACGGGGTTGATGATAAAAGCCACTAACAGCGACGACACCAGCGTTACGATAAGGGTAATAGGCAGGAACTGCATAAACTTACCTACCACACCCGGCCAGAAAAGCAGCGGGAAGAACGGGGCGATGGTGGTAAGTGTACCGGCCAACACGGGCACAAACACCTCTCCTGCGGCAACCTTCGCTGCTTTTACGATGCTTAAGTTGGTGGTGTGGTAAATACGGTGCGTATTCTCGATCACCACAATGGCATCGTCCACTACAATACCCAGCGCCAGCAGGAAGGCAAACAGCACAATCATGTTCAGGGATATGCCGAAGAAGTAGAATGTAAGGAAGGCCACGAACATGGAGATAGGCACCGACAAACCGACGAAGAGCGCGTTGGTCGTACCCATAAAGAACATCAGCACCAGCGTTACCAGCACAAACCCGATGATGATGGTATTTATCAGGTCGTTCAGGGTATGGCGCGTCATTTTCGACTGGTCCCCTGTAATGGTAATAACAAGATCGGCGGGCAGGGTAGTACCCTGCATCTCCTCAATCGTTTCCCGTATCTTGTCAGAGGCTTCGATGAGGTTCTCCCCACTGCGCTTCACCACGTTCAGGGTAATAACAGGCTTGTTGCCCAGGCGTGCATAACTCTCCTGCTCCTCAAACCCTTCTTTCACCTCTGCAATATCACGGAGTTTTATGTTGGCACCGGCTACCGAGCGGAGCACGATATCGCCAATTCTATCTGGGTCTGTGTACTGGCCTACCACGCGCACCGAGCGCTTTGCTTCGCCCACCGTTACGTTACCACCCGAAATGGTCATATTTTCCCTTGCGATGGCATTCGAAATGTCGGTAAAGGTTACCCGGGCAGCCTGCATTTTGTACATGTCCACGTTTACCTGCACCTCCTTATCCAGCGCCCCCACCATGTCTACACGCGTGATCTCGGGAAAGCCTTCAATGCGGTCCTGCAGGTCCTCTGCATACTGCTTCAGTTGGTCCAGACTGTAGTTACCGGCCACGTTCACGTACATAATCGGAATTTCAGAGAAGTTTATTTCCTGCACGTTCGGCTCCTGGTCCAGGTCTGTTGGCAGGCCGGTACGGGCTTTGTCCACCGCGTCTTTCACCTGTTGCTTTGCCTCCGGCACTTCCACATCGGTCTCAAACTCCACAGTAATAATAGAGAAGTCCTGCAGGGAGTTTGAGGTGACCCGCTTCACGCCGTTGATAGCTTTTATTTCTTTCTCCACAGGGCGCGTTACCAGGTTTTCCATATCAGAGGGAGAGGTACCCGGGTAAACGGTCGCCACCATCACGGTCGGGATCACAACGTCAGGGTAGTTCTCTTTCTGCAGGTTGATGTAAGAGAATATCCCTACCAGCGTGATAATGATGGTGACAATGTAGACACTCGTTCTGTTATCTATAGACCAACTGGTTGGCTTGAACTGTTTCATAGTCTCTAGGCTTAAATTTCTATTTCCGGGTCAGGCTGTTCTCTGTGAATACAACAGGCTGTCCTTCGTTCACATTCTGGTATCCTGCTGTAATCACCCTGTCGCTGGCAGAAAGGCCGCTCAGCACTTCCACATTTCCGCCGTAGTTCATACCGGTTTTGATTTCCTTGCGCGTGGCAATGTACTGGCCGTCCTGCTCCTGCGCCACATACACATACTCTGCCTTCTCATCTTTCTGCACCAGGTTTACCGGCAGCACAATGGTGCCCTCGTTTTTATAATCCTGGATGCGCACCACCGCCACCATGTTCGGGCGCAGCGTAACGTCCTTTGTGTTTTTCGGCCGAAGCTCCACGGTGAAAGTGCGGCTGGTCGGGTTAATGAACTGGCTCACCACATCCACCCTTGTTTCTATCTCCTTGTTCAGGTCCGGGAAGAACACAACTGCCTCATCATCTTTATTTATCTTCGTCTGGTATGCCTCTGATACTTCCGCCACTATTTTACCGCCCTGCAGGTTCACCACCCGGATAATGCCGATACCTGGTGACACAGCCTCTCCGGCATTCGGGATCACCTCATCCACCACCCCGCTCACCGGCGCTTTGATGTTGTACTGGTCACGCTGCTGCTGCAGGGTAGCCAGGCTCCGCTCCAGGGCCTCCTTGTTGTTTTTAGCAGTGAGGTACTGCATTTCCGTGCCGATCTGCTGGTCCCAAAGGTTTTTCTGCTTCTCATAAGCAATCCGGGCCAGTTCCAGGCGTGTTCTGAGTTCGGCGATGTTCTGCTCCACCACCTGCGCATCAATGGTTGCCATGGTCTGCCCTTTCGACACCCGGTCGCCGCGCTGCACGCGCACACTCGTGAGCACACCCGGGACTCTGGCGCTCACCAGCACGTTCTGGTCAAACGCCACATTGCCCTGCACCTCCAGGTAATGGCGGAAAGTATCCTGCTCCAATGATGCCACCGATACCGGCACCGTTTTCTTTTGCGCCGCCACGGTTCTGCCTTCCGTTTTCAGTTCAGCCTCCAGCGCGGCAATCTGCTCCTGCAGGGCTGCCTCCTGTGCTTTCAGTTCCTTCAGCTGCGCCTCTTTGTCGTTGTTACTGCTGCTGCAGGCTGCCAGGCTTAGCAGCACGGCCACGTATGATATCCCTATGAATCGTTTCATGTTCTTTTTAAGCAAATGATTTTTCCGTCGTTCTATTTTGATAATAAGGTGCCTGTGGCTCTGTCTAAGTTTACTTTCGCAATCAGGGCATCATACATGGCGGCGTAGTAGTTTGTCTGGGCCTCGCGCAGGTCTGTTTCTGCATTCACCACCTCCAGGTTGGTGCCTACGCCTTCCTGGAACTTGATCTTGGCCACGCGGGCTATCTCCTGCGCCAGTGCCATGTTCTCCCGCTGCGACTCCAGCACATCCAGTGCATTTGTCAACTCCACAGAGGCCTGCTCCAGCTCCAGGTCAATGCTCTGAGTAAGTGTCCTGAAGCCCAGCTTGGTGTTCTCTACTGCTATTTTGCCTTGCTGCACCTGGTAGTGCTTGCGCAAGCCGTCGAAGATGGGCAGTTGCAGCTGCCCTCCCACATAGCCGAATTCCAGCCAGTTGCCTGGCCGGGTAATGTTGCTGAATTCGTTGCTGGCAGTTATGTAGCCGTACCGGGCATTCAGGTACAGCTTTGGCAGGTAACCGGCTTTTACTCCCTGCAGCTCAAATTCTGCCAGGTCGCGCTGTGTTTCCAGTATGGAATATTCAATGCGGTTGGAATAGTCAAAGTTCTGCGGCCTTACCTTGCTCACATCCACCTCCACTTCCGCCAGCTCGTCTGTCAGCAGAATCGCCTGCTTCTGGTCAATGCCCATCTGAAACTTGAGCAGGTTTTCGCTGAGCGCCATCAGGCGTGCTGTCTTCTGCTGCTCTACCTTCAGGTTATTGAGTTGCACCCGCAACCGGTCTACATCCAGCTTCTCGGCTACACCGTTTTCGAACATAATGCGGGTCTGGTACAGCAGCGTATCGAGCCGCACCAGGTTCTGGTTCAGCAACTCAAAGCGCTCACGGTTTACCAGTACCCCATAGTATGCCTTTGACACCTGGTCTGCCACCTCTATTTCGCTTTGTATGGTCGTTTTTCGGGAGAGTTCGGTATAAGTCTTCGCCGCCCTCAGGCCAACCAGGTAAGTGCCATCGAACAACAACTGGCTGCCTGTTACCGTCGCGTTACCGGTATAGGCGGGCGTAAATGTAACGGGCACGAAAGTGCCCGGCTCCGGTGCGTTGGGGTTGGCCGGGTCCTGAAAGAACTCTGCGGGCAGGAAGCTCTGCTGCTGAATAAAGTTATCGCCTACCTCCACAGCACCATTTATCTGCGGCAGCCCCGCCGCCCTTATCTCGCCGACCTGGGCTTTCGCAATGCGTTGCTCATTGCGGGTTGCCTGCAGGCTGGCGCGGTGCAGCAATGCATAGTCAATGCTTTGCTGCAGGCTGAAAGACTGTGCGCCCTGGCCACTGGCCTGGAACGTGCCCCACAACAAGAGAAAAGCTGCTACCAGGCTGATTTTAATTTTCATAAATTATTTGTTCAGTAGTGGGTCGTATTATTCTTCTTCAGTAATGTGCTTGTACTGGTTAATCAGTTTATGCCCTTTCAGGGTGGCTATTCCCAGCATATAGTGCTCCAGGCCATCTTTCTGCACTCTCGCTATATCAAACTCATAAGGAGGGAAAAGCTGCGCATCAAATGGCATCTCAATCATCACCAGCCGCAGGCGGGCTATGGTCTCTACATCCAGGTCCTGCCGGAAGAGCCCCTCCTGCATGCCCCGGCGGATGTTTTGCCTTATCATTTCCAGTATGAAGCCAGCCTTGTGCTGTTTCCATAGCTCCCAGCTGGTGCGGTGGTACTTCTCCAGGTCATGAAAAATGGAAGGGTGAATGCTGGTGAAGATTTTCTTTGTCATTTCCATGGCAAGGAACAGTTCTTCGATGGCATTGCCAGCTTTCTCAACGTCCGCCTGGCAATCCTGCTCCACAAACGCGAGGTATTTGGCCAGCGCCTCGTATACCACCTCGTCTTTGTTCCTGAACCACTTGTACAAAGTCTTTTTCGACACGGCCAGGTGCTGGGCAATGTCATCCATCGACACGCTCTTGATGCCCCGCTGGCGGAACATATTAAAGGAGCCTTCTAGGATTTTACTTCTGGTGTCTGTTTTCTCTACTGTCTCCATATCCTGAATCTGCGCAAAACTATGGAAACGTTTTTAATAGCCAAAGTTTCCTGCGTTAATTTATCATTAACCAGAAGGTGCACACTATGTTTATTTAAGCTTAAAACACAGCTACTTACAAATTTCGAAAAGTGTACTCTTAACTCGTAAACAGGAGTAAAAAAGGATGAACAGGCAATAACATCAGGCGATTTTCTCGAATATCAGGAGGAAATAACGGGCCCTGCCACGCAGGTAGCGGCCGCCATATCAGAAGATTCACATTAGAAAAATTTTTATCAGATGCCATTGCCGCAGGCACCTCAACTGTGGCTTGCTGCATACAGCGAAAACCCTGTAAATTATTATCTTTGCGTACTATGGTGGAGAACATACAACAAATAGCACACGAAATAGAGGCAGCGCCGCTTACGAACGCTGCCGAACTGGAGCATTTCCGCATTGCTTATATAGGCCGCAAGGGCCGCATAGCCGCCCTGTTCGATAACCTGAAGCAGGTGGCACCCGCGCTGCGCCGGGAAGTGGGCCAGCAACTGAACAGCCTGAAGAACCGCGCACAGGAGCGCTATGACCTGGCACAGGAGCAACTGGCCAGCGCCGCAGACCAGAACACGGACACCGGATTTGACTTCAGCCTGCCAACGGTGCCCAACACACTGGGCACGCGCCACCCGCTCTCGCTGGTGCGCCAGGAGATAGTGCGCATTTTTGAGCGCATCGGCTTTAATGTGGCAGAAGGCCCGGAGATGGAAGATGACTGGCATAACTTCTCCGCCCTGAACTTCCCGGAGAACCACCCGGCCCGTGAGATGCAGGACACGTTCTTTTTGAGCGAGAACAAAGGTAAACTGCTGCGCACGCATACCTCCACGGTGCAGGTGCGCCTGATGGAGACCAACCAGCCACCTTTGCGCAGCATTATGCCGGGCCGTGTGTACCGCAACGAAGCCATTTCGGCACGTGCGCACATGGTGTTCCACCAGGTAGAGGGCCTGTACGTGAACAAGGGCGTGAGTTTCAAAGACCTGAAAGAAACGCTGTATTACTTCGCCAAGGAGATGTTCGGCCAGGACACGCAGATCCGTTTCCGCCCGTCGTTCTTCCCCTTCACGGAACCAAGCGCCGAGATTGACATTACCTGCTTTATCTGCAAAGGCGAAGGCTGCAACATCTGCAAAGGCAGTGGCTGGGTAGAGATTGGCGGCTCCGGCATGGTGGATCCTGCCGTGCTCCACAGCTCCGGCATCGACCCGGAAGTATACTCTGGTTTTGCCTTCGGCATGGGCATTGAGCGTATCACAATGCTGCGCTACCAGATAAAGGACCTGCGCCTGTTCACTGAAAACGACGTACGCTTCCTGCGCCAGTTTGAGGGGGTAATATAATTTTGAATGATGACTGAGTGGATGAGTGAATGTTTTGCCGTACTTTAAGTGGTTCTTAAGTACTGCAAAGCGTTCACTCATCGTTTTTACAGAAACGTATGAAGCTATGAAGCTAGAGGACATCAAAACCATTGGCGTAGTAGGTGCCGGCACCATGGGCCAGGGCATTGCGCAGATTTGTGCGCAGGCCGGTTTCAAAACCATCTTATTCGACATCAATGGGCAGGTACTGGAAAAAGCAGAGACCATTATCACTAAAAACCTGAACAAGGGTATTGAACGCGGCAAGCTGACAGAAGAGGAAAAGCACACAGCGCTAGAAAACCTGTCCTTTACAGGCGACACGCTTCAGCTTAGCTGCCACGTCATCATCGAGGCTGTGGTAGAACGCCTGGAGGTGAAGCAAAGCATTTTTAAGGAACTGGCCAGCATGAACCCGGCCGAAACCATCCTTGCCTCTAACACCTCCTCTATTCCTATCACGCAGATAGCAGCGTCCATTCCCACCCCTGCACGCGTGGTTGGCATGCACTTCTTTAACCCGGCCCACATCATGAAGCTGGTAGAGGTCATATCGGGTGCCAATACTGCCCCGGAAACGGCCGAAACCATAAGAGCATTGGCGCTGCAACTGGGCAAGACGCCTGTGATGGCCAAAGACTCTCCGGGCTTTATCGTGAACCGTGTGGCCCGCCATTTTTATGTGGAGGGGTTAAAGCTGCTGGAAGAGGGTGTAGCCGACGTAGAAACCATCGACAAACTGATGCAGGCCAGTGGCTTTAAGATGGGCCCGTTTGAACTTATGGACCTGATAGGTGTTGATACTAATTATTCGGTTACCACCTCTATGTACGAGGCATTTCATTATGATTCAAAGTTCAGACCAAGCCGCATTCAGCAACAGAAAGTGGATGCCGGGCACCATGGCCGCAAGTCGGGCAAAGGCTTTTATACCTATAAGTAAACTGTGGGCGCTGTGTGCTTTCCTGCTGCTGTTTTCCACTGCCTGCAGCGACGATAACGGCGTAGGTCCCCGGATACCAGAGGTGTTTGTAGACGAGCAGATAAATGTGAACAGCCAGTTGTACCCGGGCCTGCGCCAGGACAACGGCTACGCCTATATCAATGGCGGCTACAAAGGCATCCTGGTGGTGCGCCAGCATGCAGGGCAGTATCTTGCTTTTGAGCGCGCCTGCACCTACGACCCTACTTCCACCTGCTCCGGGGTAGAAGTAGACGCCTCTAATCTCTTTATTGTAGATGCCTGCTGCGGCTCACAGTTCAACCTGCAGGGCAATGTAACAGGCGGACCGGCGGTATACGGCCTCCGGCAGTACCGAACTGCCCTTGCCGGCTCCCTGCTGTATATTTCAAACTAATTTTTTTTCTTCTGATTTACAGGAAATTAACAGAAGATGTAAAAGTTTTTTTTGACCTACACTTGCGTGCTAAGGAAAACCGCCGTAATATTGCACCATCAATCAGCGGGAAAGCTGCTGAAAACAAATAAAATTCCTCCTTAGCTCAGTTGGTTAGAGCACATGACTGTTAATCATGGGGTCCCTGGTTCGAGCCCAGGAGGGGGAGCAAAAGCCACTTACGAAAAATCATGAGTGGCTTTTTTGTTTGCAGGCATTTTGCCTGGGGTAAGCTGAAAAAGTCCCCAAAGCCTTCTAACCCGGAAAAGCTTTGGGGACTTTTTCAGTTTGTACCGTATCGGTAATTATTTGACAGAGTAAACGTAGGTAATTCTCTCAACAGAACCTTCTGCAAATAATATTAATCATGCTACCGGATACCCTGCCTCGTTGTGAATATAATGGCACTCGTAATCATGACTCCCTACCCTTGATTCACTGTACACTTATTCACGATGGATGATATTGTGCGGACTGAAAAGGGCTTCGTTTGTTAATTCTGAATAGCCAAAATCAGGAGCAGTTTGATTGGGGACTACAGGCAGCGTTCATTCTACTATCTGTCCAGCCATCATACTCTCTTCTCTTTTCCCCTGAGATTACATTATAGATAATGTAAGCTTGATTTTCGTTGCTGTAGGTATAAAGTATACTCCAAAAGCCAGTCTGCCTCCCTGGGTATAGCTTCTGAGGCACCATCTCTGTCAATGAATCAGTCCAAAAAACCTCATTCCTGATTCAGACCTGCCATATATATTATTAAAAATCCACTGTAGTAAAACATTTTAATATATAAATAAGTAGATAATACTCTCGAAGCTTTTTCCTGATACTGAAGCATGTGTTAGGAGAAGCTACTTTTTACCATTGCCAAGACACACAGAGCCATACAAATGCAGGTGCTGAAGACCAGGCACACCTAAACCAGGTGGCTTAAGCCATTCTCCTGCACAACATGTATTGAAGGAATTACCTATATCTTGTTCTTATGATTCTATCTAAAGGGGACTTAGCTGAAACCCAGGAGCTATCCTCAGAAATTTGTATCATTGGTGGAGGCCCGGCAGCTATTTCGGTGGCACTTAGCTTTTCTTCCACAAGGCACAAGGTCATCCTGATTCCAGGGGGTGGCTGGACGCAAACTCTGGCAAACCGCGACTTGTATAAAGGTGTCGTCACGCAAAAGGGCTCTCATGAGCCACCGGAGCAGATGCGAAGACGGCAGTTTGGAGGGGGCTCTGCAGTGTGGGCAGGGCGCTGCGTGCCTTTCGATGCCATTGACTTCCGGCCACGCCCCTGGGTGCGTGAAAGCGGGTGGCCTGTTTCCTATGAGCAAATGCTGCCATACTTCCAGAAGGCTTGTGACGTCTGCCAGATCGGGAACTTTGATTTTGACACGCACACTGTTTTCCCTGGAAAGCAGCAGGAGATTATACCCGGACTTGATTCTGTTGACTTCACTTCCACGTGCCTGGAAAGGTGGAGTCCGCCTGTTCACTTTGCTAAAACTTATAAAGCCGTTTTAGAGAACAGCACGAATATACAGGTGCTGCTGGATGCGCATGCTTTGTCTTTGAAAATGATGCAAGGCAATGGTAAGGTGACACATATAGAAGTGGCGGCAGGAGAAAGGAGGATGAGTATCTCAGCCGATTTCTTTGTGCTGGCAACTGGTGGAATCGAAAATGCCAGGCTGCTTTTAGCTTCCGCTAACGAATACTTTCCTACAGGACTGGGCAACCAACACGACAATGTGGGCAGGTATTATATGACACATATAGCCGGCACTTATGCCAAACTCAACCCCTACAACAGGGACAAGGTACTGCTTGACTTTGAAAAAGACAGGGACGGTGTTTTTTGCCGCAGGCGCTGGTGGATGCCGGAAGCCACTCAGGAAAACAGGAAGTTGCTGAATACTATTTTCTACCTGTCCTACTCTAAAAGCCTGACTGAAAACCGGGGTGCCGTATTTTCTGCTCTGTACAAGGCAGCAAAAACTTTGGTAGATCTGACAGGTGCCAGGAAAGCACTCCGGAAGATTGTTCAAAAAACCTGTCAGGCCCCTGTCCTCCTGGGCGGAATCTATAAACTGGGGCTTCCGGCTTTGCTTCCATCCAGAACGAGCAGGTACTGGGGGCTTTTCTTCCAGGCGGAGCAGGTGCCGAACCGGGAAAGCAGAATCACATTGTCTCCAACACACAAAGATGCTTTCGGGGTACCCAGGGTAGAGGTTCACGTGGCCTTTCAGGATATTGATATTGAATCGCTGGTAACAGCCCATAACCTTTTCGCAAAAAGGTATGAAGAAAGCGGTGTTGGAGAAATTATCTACAGTGAGGAAGGCTTCCGGGAGTATCTTAAAAACAAGCTGGCCAACTATAACTCCTATGCACACCACATGGGCACAACACGCATGTCAGCAGACCCCAGAACAGGAGTGGTTGACAAGCATGCAAAAGTATATGATATAGACAACCTGTTTGTTGCCGGCTCCTCCACTTTTACAACAGGAGGGCATGCCAATCCTACTGTTACGGTTGTGGCACAGGCTCTAAAGCTTGCTGATCACCTGAAGGCAATACTTCAGTCTAAGCCTGAACCCGTGCACAATGAAGAACCCCTCCACAATACCCTCGAGCTTGCTTCTTAAATATCCTCTGGCATAGCCTTATCCTTCCCAAAAGATGAACAGGACTACCTGAGCAGGCAAAGCTGAATAGCCAATATAGTCTGCGTTTGGCTGCTCAGGCGGTATGTAACAACAGGCACCGGAAAAAGCTTTGAAAGTAACAGTTCCGCTAAAGGAAACGCAAATATAATCCCAGGAGAATACCTATAAATATATAATATACTATATATTTGCATTATGATATACAAAGGATGATTTGTCTTATCTCAAGGACTTATCCTTCGCATGTCATGGATTTTGCTTGCCCATAACCTAAGCCATCAGACCTGTTTTACATATGAAAACTTACTTATTTCACCTGCTTGTTTTGCTTTTTACAGCAACGACAGCATTCTCACAGGAAAAATTCAGCAACATTACTGCGTCACTGGAAACGGTAGGGGAAACAGCTACTGCAGCTAACTTTGTGGTGGCAGCGAGCAGCCAAAAAAGTCATGTCATTTTCAACTCCATCCAACCGGTCACGGTAAAGTATAAAGACTCGCCCTGGTTTTTGATGGTGGTGGATGTACCTGATGAAAAGCAGGTGATACACTTTTCACAGAAACAGCTTGAGGCAATCCAGGCTATTGTTGCAGCCAAAGACGGGAAGACACACTATCTGGAGGTCACTAACTTTTTCGAGGTTTACAATGCCAGAGACAGGGTTGAGATTAACCAGCACTTTCTGAACAATGTAAAGTTTGCCATCAGTAAAAAGCACTGGTACAAGAACAACGCAGTGTTTATGGTGAGCTCCACGTTGGTGGACGATAAGCATGTGATCAGGTTTCAACTGCCCTTTGCCAACAACATGAGAATTTGCAGGCATGTAAAGGCTGTCCACAACTTAAAGGAAGAATTTTACGAGGCAACCCCAGCCGACTTTTTAAGCCTCTTTATTTCCAATCCATCTCCGGCAAACATACGTGTAAGCGCTAACTGATAGCATACATGCCGCGCATAAAACTGTGTTACTGAACTTATCGCAAAATCAAGGAAGGAAAATCCTGGCTGCAGATATGATAATGTAACGCGCACGTGCAGAGAACACAGAAGCTACTCTTAAGAGTGGCTTCTGTGTTCTGGTTCAGCAGATATCAGGTCCAGTACAGAACAGGTGCATCCGGGAAGCGTTTTTTCAACTCGCTCTGGAAAAAGCTACGCAGCATGCTCATGGTTACTGCCGGGTATACATACTTTTTGCCGCCAAACTTATTGAACTTCATGGCACGGTTGCTTTCGTCAAAGTCTATGCTTGTATTAGGGTACCACTCCTGAAGGATGGCCTTGGAGCCAGCTGTAAACCGGTGGCTGATGAGCTCAAAAGTTATATTACAGGTAAAGTCCAGTGCCTGCTCCAGCCTGTCCAGCAAATCTGAATACCGCGCCTCCCAATCCGGGACAGGCATTATAGGCGCAATTACCAGGCCTACTTTATAACCACCTCCTCCTTCTGACTTCGGCAAAGCCAGTTTTCTTACGGCTGCCAGGCGGGCCTCCAAAGAAGCTGTGCCTCCTTCCATTCTTCTGGCGATAAAGTCTGTGTTGATACTGATACGGGGGTGCGTGTTGCCGTTATGAGGCAAAGCCAGCAGCCCGCCTACCTGGTCGAACTTAGAGACCCAGCGCAGGTTCATATCTTCCTGCTCACCAAAGAAACGTATGGTTTCTGCCAGGCTTCCTGTCAGGTGCTCGATACCCAGCGGGTCTGTATAACAACTTGCCTCGAAGGTAGTAACCTGGTTTGTTTTCTTATACTGGCGCAGGTTCTGCAGTATGGCAGGCAAATTGGCAAAAGCCCTGATAACGGGCGGCCCCTGCAAGCTACCCGCCAGGTAGCAATACTGGCAGTGGGCGGGGCACCCTTCCGCCAGATGGAACTGCCAGTCGGCCGAGGGCGGAATTGGTTGCAGTTTTAATGCGCTTGGCGGTGCTGTTACAATGGCCAGCGTATTCTTGGCCTTCCGGTAAGTTTCCCGTTCGTCTTCGCCCCGAAGCCCTGTCAGCCTGTTCTGCTTTAACTCCTGCACAGGCAGCCCCAGCGCCTTTACACGCTCGTACATCTGCCTGCCCCAGGACTCCTCCATCGCAGCTGGCGTAATAAGCACCTGCCTGGGCATCCATAACTTTGCGGTACCTTTACTTAATTTTACAACTGCTTTTTCCTGAACTGCTTCCATCAAAATTCTTTTCCGTTTAAGTATCTGTAAGCACGCAAACAACCCCTGCAACTGGTTCATATGGTGCTACTAACTAAACATATCCACCTCCTCTTTGATTCAGAATTCAGCCCCACACTTTATTTTTAACCACTTGATTATCAGTACATTAAATATTGATTTAAATAAACATTTAAGGTGGATTAGCTGTTATAAAAACGTATGCAGAAACTCAATCCATCTACTGTTTTTTACACGCCTGACGCGCTGAATGAGCGTGGAAAAAAGGCTTTACTCGCTTATCCTGAAGCAGTTCACCAAGAGGTAAAACAGCATAACCGGCTGCCTGAACTTGAGGGGAATCATTACCAGGTAAAATCGAATGTGCTGGTACTGGGGCGCCTGAAAACCCTGGTGTGCCGTGAAAGCGGCCGCAGCTCAGATTTTATAGCACCCAGTCTTGCCAATGGCTGTCTTGGTGCCTGCGCCTACTGTTACGTAGACCGGAACAAGCCTGTAAACCCTGTCACGCTTTTCACGAACACAGAGGAAATACTGGCAGCCATAAACAAACACGTGCAGAAGCAGCCGTGGCCTAAGGTGCCAAATCAAACGCATGCCCACTACTACACTTATGACATTGGCTGTAATTCTGATGTCTCGGTAGATGCCACCCTGTCTGACAGCGTAGCGGAAACGGTGGCGTTTTTCAGGCAGCACCCAAAGGCATTTGCCACTTTTGCCACTAAGTTTGTTAACCCGGAAATGCTGACATATGACCCGCAGGGCAAAGCCCGCATTCGGTTTAGCTTATTGCCCCAGAAAATAAGTAAGCTGGTAGATGTGCGAACAGACTCGCTGGAGAAGCGGCTGGCTGCCATCAACGACTTTTATCAGGCAGGCTATGAGGTGCATGTTAACTTTTCGCCGGTTATTGTGTATGAAGGCTGGCTGGAGGACTACAGAGAACTGTTTGAACAGCTGAATCAGGTGGTGCACCCGAAACTGAAGGAGAGCATGAACTGCGAAGTGATTTTCCTGACGCATAACCAGTGGCAGCATGAGCTCAATATGTCTATCAACCCGAAAGCAGAGGAACTGATATGGTACCCGGCTATACAGGAGACAAAGCAAAGCCAGTTTGGAGGCATCAATGTACGTTACCGCCACCAGTTAAAGGCACGCTGGATAAGCGAGTTCAGGCAGTTACAGCAGGAGGTTATTCCCTGGTGCGCTATCCGCTATATCTTTTAACCAAATGCAGAAACCTTAGCTTCTGCGCATCTGTACCTGCAGCGTTTTTCCGGCCTGAGCGGTGTCGGGGCAAAACAAAGTGGCCCACCAACAGGAGCACATGGTAAAACATGACTCCCATTGGTGGGCCACCGGCATTTAAAACACTGCTGCTTACTTCTGAATTTGCTCTATATTATTCAGCCCCAGCACCTCGCTGGTGTGCTCTCTTACCTCCTCCAGCAGTTGGGCATTATCACCAAGTGATTCACCAAAAGACGGTATCATCTGCTTCAGCTTAGCCTGCCACTCGCTGCTGTTCATCTCATTTTTAAAGCAACGCTCCAGGAGCGTGAGCATAATGGAAACTGCGGTAGAGGCCCCTGGCGAAGCGCCCAGCAAGGCAGCGATAGAGCCGTCTGCTGCACTCACTACTTCTGTTCCAAACTCAAGCACACCACCGTGCTTCGGGTCTTTCTTAATAACCTGGACACGCTGCCCGGCCACCTCCAGTTCCCAGTCTTCTCTCCTGGCCTCCGGGTAATACTCCCGTAGGGCTGCCAGGCGATCTTCAGGAGACTGACGCACTTGGTTAATGAGGTACTTGGTAAGCGGTATATTCTTGATACCGGCTGCCATCATGGGGCGCAGGTTACCAAACTTGATAGATTTGGGCAGGTCAAGGTAAGAACCGCTTTTCAGGAACTTCGTCGAGAACCCGGCGTAAGGGCCGAACAGCAATTCCTGCCTGCCATTGATCATCCTGGTATCCAGGTGCGGCACAGACATAGGCGGTGAACCTACTGCAGCCTTTCCGTACACTTTTGCCTGGTGCTTCTTTATCACATCAGGGTTTGTGCACTTCAGCCACTGGCCACTTACCGGGAAGCCGCCATAGCCTTTGCCTTCCGGTATACCGGACTTCTCAAGCAAAGACAGGGAGCCGCCTCCTGCCCCTATGAAAACAAATTTTGCATAAACCTTTCGCTTCGCCCCGGAGGCTCTGTCCTTTACCTTTAATCGCCAAGTACCGCCAGGTTCCCGGCGCAGCTTGCGCACTTCGTGATTGAAATGCATGGTTACGCCCTCCATTTCCTGCAAGTGGTTGAACATGCACCGCGTCAGCTGCCCAAAGTTTACATCGGTACCGATATCCATGCGGGTAGCCGCCACTTTTTGTGATTTATCGCGGCCCTCCATAATGAGGGGCATCCACTCCTGCAACTGCCCAGGGTCCTCAGAATACTCCATCCCTTTAAAGAGATGGCAGGTGGTAAGGGCAGCATAGCGCTTGCTCAGAAAATCAACATTCTTTTCGCCCCATACAAAACTCATGTGGGGTGTGCTTCTGATAAAGGACTCTGGAATCCGGATAAGATCATTTTCTATCAGGTAAGCCCAGAACTGCTTCGATATTTCGAAATGCTCTGCAATTTTAACAGCCTTAGAGGTTTCGATAGAGCCATCGGGAAGCTCCGGTGTATAGTTCAGTTCACAGAAAGCAGAGTGGCCCGTTCCGGCATTGTTCCATGCGTCAGAACTTTCTGCCGCTGCTACATCCAACCGCTCAAAAACTTCCATTGTTATATCAGGTTGCAGTTCTTTAAGCAATACACCCAGTGTGGCACTCATGATGCCCGCACCAATCAGAACCACATCAGGACCTGCTTCTGCAGTATTTTTACGCTTAATCATATATATAAGTAGTTACAAAAGAACATTCTGTTTCTAAAGGGATCTTTGCCTAATGAAGGATACGGTTTTTATCCAATTATGACACTAAAATCACTCTTATTGCAGACAAATTACGGAGAAAGAAGGCAGCAAAAAACGTGCTTGCTTGTAATTTCCGCAGTATTATAGCAGCAAAATTATCTAATATTAAAAAAAGAAGCAGATTTTTTATCCAATTTAGTTGGAAAAAGCATAGCCTTGCACAGCCATCGCAACCCTTTCTGCTATAAAGCTACTTCACTTGCCTTAAAATAGTTGTACAAGAGCATAGAGTATCTGCCATTTTTTCATGCTCTTAGAAACGGCTCCCACGCCTGATAATAAAGTTGTGCCTCCTTCAGGCAGGCACTCCAAGTCTGCTTTGCTTCCAAAGGATAAAGTTGAAACATGCTTTCACTGTGTTTTGCCCAAAACAACCTTTTGGCTTCTGTTTCAGTAAGATTAACATGGCAAAACTATCATATAAACGGCTGACTATGCTTTGCCACCTATGTAAAAAGAACAGCTTGGAATCTAAATGTATAAAACTATGAAAAACATAAGAGTCTACTTTATGACCCTACTCATATTGCTGACCTTTACACTCAGTAGCTGTGAAGTGATTGGCGATATTTTTAAAGCTGGTATGTGGACGGCACTCATCATCATTGTTATCATTGTGCTGATTGTTGTCTGGATTTTCCGAAAATTCACTGGCAGAAGATAGAATCACTGGCAGAAGATAAAAAAGAAGAAAGGAGCCCGTAAGGCTCCTTTCTTCTTTCTACCTCTTTTTCAAATCCTGTTGCTGAGGTATTCTGCGTTCAAGTCCGCTGGTACACTACTGCCATTTGCCTTTTAATATTCAAACCAAATCGCATAAAGCCAATGGAAAGCAACGCCTCCTTCTGTTACTCTTTACCAGGGAACTGAAAATAAAAAGGGAGCCGTTCCCAGTTCCCTCTCTACCTGTCTCTATTTTATACTTATCTTATTTTGACCTCTTCGGCATAGTACCAAGAATATAGTCCCAGAGAGGAGACGATACACCATAAGCCACAGAGGGATCCTTGTAATGATGGATGCTGTGATGCACCCAAAGTGTTTTCAGGAAGTTTTTAGGTGGCGCATAAGCATGCACAGCATAATGCACAAAAAGGTACATCGCGTAGCCAAACAACAAGCCGGCTAACACCCCGAAAACAAACTGCCCGAAAATCAGCTTAAAGACAAAGAACAGCAAAGACGACACAAAAACGCTTACAATCGGCGGCATGGCCAGCCGCTCTTTGTCTTTCGGGTACTCATGGTGGTTACCATGGAAGGTATACTGTATGCGTGCTTTTGTGGGTGTGTCCGTTTCCATGTGGAAAATGAAACGGTGAGCGGCATACTCAAGCAGCGAAAAGAGTAACCAGCCGGCAAAAAACAATCCGACAGCTTCTATCACATTAATAAAGCTGTAGGTAATACCATAGTAAATCAGCCCGATAGCAAAGATGACGAATATTGAAATGGGAAGGGCTATGTGTGTTCGGGTCAGTCTCTCAAGAAAGGGATTCTCAAAAATCTGAGCTCGTCCTTTGTGGTTAGGTCTCATAGTTAGATTTTGCTAAACTTTCGTAATGCGGCAAAATTACTTAAATTTTATTTTACACGATGCTAAGCCAGCATCCTGTAAAACAGTTTAACGAACCTACTCAGTTATTGTTGAGCGATTTTTGCAACTGCTCAACTGCAATTGCCGCCCCCTGTAATTTGATGCTGGCCTGTTCATAGAACTCCCTTCTTTGGCTTAATGTTTTGGCTAAAAAAGACTTAACCTCCTCTTCAGACTTGCCTGCCAGCAGTGGCCGCACATGTAAATCAGAGGCCAGCAACCTTCTGGATAATTCTTCAACCGGCACATCTAAAAAGCAGCTTTTCCCCTGCCGGTTTATAAATCTGATGTTATCGAAAAAGCAGGGCGCGCCGCCTCCCGTGGATATGACAGCAGCATCATATTCGAGCACCACCGCCTCCAATGCCTCCCGCTCCAGCTCCCGAAACCGCTCCTGCCCTTCCTGCTCAAACAACTGTGCTATACTGCGGCCCTGCCTCTTCTCCAGGTACTCATCCAAATCCACAAAGGCACAAGCAAGCCGCTCTGCCAGCTGCCTGCCTAAGGTGGTTTTGCCACTACCCATCATACCAAGAAGAAATACCCGCATACTGTTTTTGGATTATGGATTCTGAATCAGAATTATATAAACAACGGGCGCAGCAAGCTGCGCCCGTTGTTCGTTACTCCTCTGCCAGTGCTTCCTGCACTTCTTCTATATCCGGAGTATCGTTGTGGTGCCATTTCCCTTTCACGGTGCCGTCCTGCAGGAGCATAATACCTGGGTTAGAGCGGATAATGGTTTTAAGCACGGTGCCATCGCCATAAAAATACGGCACAGCAAGGTTCACCTCGTGGCGGAAAGCTTCGAACTCAGCACCGCTGCTGCTCGTGATAGCCATCGGTGTAATACCCTGCTGCTCTGCCGCCTTCACCAGCTTGTTAATTTGCTTAAAGTTAGCCTGTTCTGCCTTGCTTACATCCTGCACCAGAATCAGCAGTTTGTTGCCTTGCAGCACCTCCTGCGTAAAGTCTCCTTCGTCGTTCCAGACGTTGAAGTCTGTAATTTTCGGCCCATCCTCCGGGTTAACGGCCACCATTTGCTTAAAGGTGTAGCTCTGGTCGGTTGGGTACTCCTCGAACTCCTGTTCCTGGCCATCTTTTGTCATAATGTACTTATAGCGCAGTGGAGCGGAGGGCTTCATGAGGGCTGGTATGTTGTTGCCCTCCTTATAGGCCCGGAAGTCGATGTAAGGCAGGTGCTCGTACGCATACCATCCTACCATCACTGAAATAGCAGCCGTTATGATGGTAATAACAGCTCCAGTGGCAGGCCGCATGATAGGCTGGAGATACTGCTGCGTAAACAGCAGAATAATGATCATAACCAGCAGCACCAGGTCTTTGGTAAACGACTCCCAGGGAGTAAGCACGATGGCATCGCCGAAGCAGCCGCAGTCCGTTACTTTGTCATAGAAGGCTGAGTAGAACGTCAGGAAAGAGAAGAAGACAATCATCAGCAGCAAGAGCACGAGCACGGTCTTCAGCTTCCAGCGCACCAGCAAGGCCACCCCCAACACAATCTCTGCCGCACTCAGGAAGATGGACAGAAACAGGGAATAAGGTTCAAATGATTTAAAGATGGGCGAGATGTCTGTAGCGAACACCTCGAAATACTCCTCCAGTTTAATGGCGGTGCCTACAGGGTCGTTTATCTTAATCAGGCCCGAGAATATGAAAAGCAGCCCTACAAACAGCCAGCAGAATTTGCTTATATATTTCATTATTACTTCAATACAATTTTATGTTTACAACTCCAGAGCCGGTCACCGCTGCCCCTCCTTGTCTAAGGGGCAACTGCCTCTCCCAGAGAACAGGAGAGGCAGTTACCTCCCTTCCTCCTGTAGGTTTTTAACTACAGCGTTGCTTTAAGCTTCGATCAACGATGGTGTACTTCAACTATAGAACTCATAAGTGGCTAACTTGAAAGCAGGCTCCCCTCCTTAGACAAGGAGGGGCAGGGGTGGCTGGATTTTTCACCCTGCGAAGCCCGACTTGATCAATGCAAACACAGCATAGTTGATCATGTCGCGGTAGTTAGCGTCAACTCCTTCGGAGATCAGCGTCTGCCCCTCGTTGTCTTCTATCTGCTTGGTGCGGTACAGCTTCATCAGAATAATATCGGTGATGGAGCTCACGCGCATGTCGCGCCAGGCCTCGCCGTAGTCGTGGTTTTTGGCTTTCAGCAGCTTCACGTTCTCCTCAATATGATAGGTGTACAGGCGCTCCACTTCCTCAGCAGGCAAATTCATGTCAGCATCAGCCGGTAAGTGCAGCTGTATCAGCGCTATAACGCAGTAGTTGATAATGCCTACAAACTCACCATTTATATCGTCCTCTACCAGCTGTTTTCCCTTCTCCTGGATGGAGCGGATGCGCTGTGCTTTGATGAAAATCTGATCGGTGATAGAGGGCAGCCGCAGTACGCGCCAGGCAGTACCGTAATCCCTCGTTTTCTTCACGAAGGTGTCTTTGCAGCGGCTCACTACCTGATCATATTCCTGAAGTGTTTGATTAATCAACTTTTTAGCTTTAATTTTAAAATCAACAGACTTACATGCCAACTTTGGAAGCGAAAGATACGCTTTTTAGCACAAAAACCACAGTGAACTGCCGCGGAAAGCTCCTGCCCCTGGACACCCCGCAGGTAATGGGCATTCTGAATGTTACCCCCGATTCTTTTTACGCAGGCAGCCGCCTCAGCTCCACGGATGAAGTGCTTCAGAAAGCTGGCACCATGCTGGCAGATGGTGCTGACATACTGGACATTGGCGGCTATTCCTCGCGCCCCGGCGCCACAGATATACCGGTGCAGGAAGAACTGGACAGAGTAGTACCGGCCATTGAGGCCATCATGCAACATTTCCCGGAAGCAGTTATTTCCGTAGACACGTTTCGCGCAGCCGTGGCCGAAGCATCCGTATGCGCAGGCGCTGCTATTATCAACGATATTTCGGGCGGTAAGCTGGATGAGGCGATGTTCAAAACAGCGGCAAAACTGCAGGTGCCCTACATCCTGATGCACATGCGCGGAACACCGCAAACCATGACAACGTTGGCTAAGTATGAGGATGTTGTAGTGGAAGTAGTTGATGAACTGCAGGAACAGGTTGCCAGGCTCAGGCAGTCAGGTGTGAAAGACATTATTCTTGACCCTGGCTTTGGGTTTGCAAAAACTATAAGTCATAACTTTGAATTGCTGCGCCGCTTCGATGAACTTCATATATTTGAACTCCCGATCCTGGCGGGGCTCTCGCGCAAATCGATGGTGTATAAAACACTGGGCATTGAGCAGGCTGATGCTTTAACGGGCACAATAGCCTTAAACACGATGGCGTTGATGAAGGGTGCAGCCATTTTGCGGGTGCACGACGTAAAAGAAACGAAGCAGACAGTAGAACTTTTCAAGAAAACAAAACTTTGATTTTTTTATTTAGCATAGGATTTTTAGAGATAGAGCTGCTCGATATCATTGATATCCTGCTGGTGACAGTACTGCTGTACCAGCTGTATAAGCTCCTGACAGGCAGTGTGGCGCTGAAAATTTTCCTGGGCCTGCTCTCTATTTACCTGCTATACCTGGTAGTGCGTGCCGCTGGCATGGAACTGCTCACCATTATCCTGGGCCAGTTTATGGGAGTGGGTGTGCTGGCGGCCATTATTGTATTCCAGCCCGAAATACGGCGCTTCCTGCTGCTGATAGGCAAAACCACAGCCTTCAACAACGACCGCTTTTTCCGGGGCTTCCCGTGGCGCCGCGAGCAGAGTGAAAAGCTCAGCCTGACACCCTTTATAGAAGCGGCCAAAACCCTAGCCGGCAAAAACACCGGTGCCCTGATTGTGTTCTCGAAAAGTTCTGAATTGAAATATTATGCCGAGTCCGGCGATTTGATTGATGCTGTTATCTCCAAGCGCCTGCTCATGTCTATCTTTAACAAGAATAGCCCGCTGCACGATGGCGCCGTTATCATTTCCGGCAACCGCATCAAAGCTGCACGCTGTATTCTACCTGTTTCTGAAAACCAGGATATCCCGGCATCCATGGGTCTGCGCCACCGTGCTGCCATTGGCCTGACAGAGATAACAGACAGTATTGTACTGGTGGTATCGGAAGAGACAGGACAGATAGCACTGGTGCGTAACGGCGAGGCTTACCGCAACCTTTCTTCTGCTGACCTGCGCATAAAGCTCAATCAGTTCCTGTTTGATACTGACCAGAAACCGGCAACGGCAACCTCTGAAAAATCTGTTAGTGCGGCCTAAGAAAGCACAGGAATGCAAATTTTTAACCGCACGAAGCTGAAAGCCTGTTAGCCTCTCCTCAGCCGGAAGAGCCAGTAGCTTACCGGCCCCAGCACCGGCACCACCCATAGCACCACCATCCAAACCAGGCGCTGGGTTACTGTGTAATGTGTCCTGAAAATAAGGTGCACCAGCGACACTACAACCAGGGCATAGTTGAGTGCTACAATCAAAAAGATAAAGGGGTATCGCGCAAACAGGTCCATACTTTGTCAGGCTGATTTAGACTGTTAAAAAAGCATTTCACTAACGAACCACACCAGGTACAGCAGGGCGGGAGCGCAAAGCAGCAGGATCATCCCGATATTCACACGCGTCCACTGCGGGTTAAACAGCATACTAATGTAAGCTTCCGCCGATAACAACAGAGAGAAATAAAAGGCAATCTGCAACAAGGTAGCCATCACATTTGCTTCATCTCCACGGATACCCGCCGTAGAGTAGGCCAAAAACGATACCACTAACCACGACAGCACTGTGCCTAACAGCATTTGCCCCGGCTTTATTTTTATATTGTTCATCTTCTCTTCTTTACCTTTTATCCTTTGAAGATATAAAAAAGAAAAGCCACTCCCGCACCTAGAGTGGCTTTTCTGTATTTTGCTGTATCGCCAGGCTATTTAATTACGCCCAGCTCTTTACCTACTTCCGTGAAGGCTGCAATGCATTTGTCGAGGTGTACCCTGTCGTGCACCGCTGAAAGCTGCACCCGGATACGTGCCTGCCCTTTCGGCACTACCGGGTAATAAAACCCAATCACATAGATGCCTTTGTCCAGCATGCGCGCGGCAAACTCCTGCGCCAGCGGGGCATCATACAGCATGACAGGCACAATCGGGTGGTCACCGGGCTTGATGTCGAAACCTGCCTTCGCAATATTCTCCCGGAAATAACGGGTGTTCCACTCCAGCTTATCCCGTAGTTCAGTGGTGGCGCTCAACGTATCGAGCACGGCGATGGAGGCTCCCACGATGGCCGGAGCCAGGGAGTTAGAGAACAAGTAAGGACGTGAACGCTGGCGTAGCATATCAATTATTTCTTTGCGACCGGAAGTAAAACCGCCCATGGCGCCACCAAGTGCTTTACCCAGCGTACCCGTAATGATGTCTACTTTGTCCATTACGTTGTGGTATTCGTGGGTGCCGCGGCCTGTCCTGCCCATAAAGCCGGTGGAGTGGGAATCGTCTACCAACAGCACCGCATTGTACTTCTCTGCCAGCTCTGCAATAACATTCAGCTGTGCGATGGTACCGTCCATAGAAAAAGCACCGTCGGTTACGATGACACGGTGCTTGGCACCTTTCGCCTCCTGTAGCTTGGCCTCCAGGTCAGCCATGTTGTTGTGCTCATAGCGGAAGCGCTGCGCCTTGCACAACCGAATGCCGTCAATGATAGACGCATGGTTCAGGGCATCCGAAATAATGGCCGACTCCGCATCGAACAAAGGCTCAAACACCCCGCCGTTCGCATCAAAAGCAGCAGCATACAGGATGGTATCTTCGGTACCCAGAAACTCCGACAGTTTACGCTCCAGCTCTTTGTGAATGTCTTGTGTACCGCAGATAAAGCGCACAGAGCTCATGCCATAACCATGCGTATCAATAGCTTCTTTAGCAGCTTCAATAACGCGCGGGTGTGCCGAAAGCCCCAGGTAATTGTTGGCACAGAAGTTAAGCACATGCTGCTGTTTTGTGGTATCTATGTCAGCCCCCTGAGGCGTGGTGATAACCCGTTCCTGCTTATATAGGCCCGCCTCTTTTATCTCGGCAAGCTGCTGTTCTAAATCTGCTTTTAGCGTTTCGTACATAGTCGTTTCTTGTTTCTCGTTTAACGTATTTTTTTCACTATACGCCGGTACCCTCCCCTTTGTCTGGCTTTGGAGGCGGGCGTCGCATGATGGGCCTTGGGCGCGGCGGCTTTGGCTTTGGCTGCTCTTCCGGCAGTTCCGGTTTCGGCGGTTCCTGCTCCGCCGGCTTTGCCTCTTCATCGGCTGGCGGGGCGGGTGGTGCAGGGCGCTTTATAACAGGGCGCGGTCTTGGCGGCTTCGGCTTTTCCTCTGTTGGGGCAGGCGCAGCGGGCACCTCAGATGAAGCCTTCGCTTCTGCCTCCGGCTCAGGTGCTGCGGCAGGTGGCTTTTGCAAGGCTACCGGCCGTTTTATTACTGGCCTTGGGCGCGGTGGTTTCGGTGCCTCTTCCGGTGCAGGGGCTGCTGTAGCACCCTGCTGCGATGCTTCTTTTTCAGTTTCCGGGGAAGGCTTTTGCAACGCCGTTGGTCGTTTTATCACAGGTCGTGGACGAGGCGGCGTTGGTTTCTCCTCAGCAGAAGGTGCAGCTGAAGCCTCTTCTTCTGCTGTCTCCTCTTTTTCCTTCGGTGGTTTCTGCAAAGCGGCTGGCCGCTTGATAACAGGTCTCGGGCGCGGAGGTCTGGCAGCCGGCGTTTCTTCTGTAGCGGGCTGTTCTGTAGCAGGCGTTTTTGTCTCTTCCGCTTTTTCTTCCTGCTTTGGTTTCTGAAGTGCGGCCGGTCTTTTGATAACGGGCCTCGGGCGGGCGGGCTTTGCTCCCTCTGCTGCAGGCTTTTCTGTGCTTTCTCCTGCCGGTGCTTCTCCTTCTGCCGCTGGCTTTTTTATCACTGGCCGCTTGATAACAGGTCGTGGCTTGGCAGCAGGACTTGCCTGCTCTTCCGCTGGCTTCTCTGCCGCATCCCCTTCAGCAGCCGGCTTTTGAAGCACGGCTGGCCTTCGCACAACCGGTCTTGGCTTGGGTGCGGCTTCAGCTGCTTTTTCTCCAGCCGTTTCCTGTGGAACACCTGGTTTATCCGGTTCTCCTGAAGCGGCTGCCGGGGCACTGGCCGCTGGCTGTGCAGGAGCAGCTCTCCGGGCAGCAGACCGCGGTTTTTCTGAGGCAGCAGCTGTAGCCGGTGCTGGCTTCGGAATGTCCTCCTCTGCCAGATGATACCGCAGGCGCACGTTGTTCATTTGCATCTTCACAGCTATATAAAAGCTGTTCGGATGCATTTGGCTGTACATCTCCTGCCATGCCATGTACCGGGCCGGTTCGCCAGCTTCAAAGGCTGATTTGTTTATCCGCTTCTTTATCAGGTATTCTTCGAACGTCATGCTGTAAAGGCTTTGCCTACCTGCTCTTGCCTTGCAATTTACAGGCTTCGGGTGTAAACGGGGCGCATTTTTTTAGATTACAGGCGTTCCCCCTCTACAAAGATAAGAAAATCCATTGGGTGCCATAGGCCGGTTCTTAGCCCTGGTCCTGCCAAATATTTTCTTCAAGAAACCAGCATTTACTTATTCTTCAACTTAAATGCCTGCTTTTTCCTTTTGTTGCAAGGCTTATTATATTTTATTAAATGAATTTTAAGCGCAGACTTACCCATTGCCAAATCGCTATGCTAGCGCTTTACAAACACACCTGCACACAGCCGCCCTCCCGGAGAGTGTCCTTTTAGGATTGCTCTGAATTGGGTTACTTTGTACAAAATTTATCTTCAGAATGGCAAACACACCTGACACAGTATTAGTAATAGGAGCCTGCGGGCAGCTTGGCTCAGAGTTGACTCTTGCACTCCGCGACATCTATGGCGGAGCAAATGTTGTGGCAGCAGATGTGGCAGCACCAAAGCAAGCTGATCTGCGCGACTCAGGCCCGTTCGAGAAAGTGGATGTGCTGGATGCTAACATGCTGGGAGAGTTAGCCGCAAAGTATAAATTCAGGCAGATTTATCACCTGGCTGCAGTATTGTCCGCAACCGGCGAGAAGAACCCAAAGTTTGCCTGGCGCCTGAACATGGAAGGCCTTTTTAACGTGCTGGACCTGGCGCTCGAGCAGAAAGTGGAGCGGGTTTACTGGCCCAGCTCTATTGCCGTTTTTGGCCCGGGCACTCCCCGCCATAACACCCCACAACAAACGATTATGGACCCGAACACCGTGTACGGCATCAGCAAGCAGGCTGGTGAGCGCTGGTGTGAATATTACTTTCAGAAACATGGGCTGGATGTGCGCAGCCTCCGCTATCCCGGCCTGATTGGCTACAAAGCTTTACCGGGCGGCGGCACCACTGATTATGCCGTGGACATCTACCATAAGGCGCTGGAAGGGGAAACTTTTGAGTGCTTCCTGAGCGAGAACACCCGACTGCCGATGATGTATATGCCTGATGCCCTCAAAGCGACGCTGGACCTGATGCATGCGCCTGCAGATAACATAAAAGTGCGGGACTCCTACAACCTGGGTGCGATGAGTTTTTCGCCTGAAGAAATCACAGCCTCTATCCAGAAGTTTATTCCTGATTTCAAAACTGTTTACAGGCCGGACGCCCGCCAGCAAATTGCCGCCTCCTGGCCTCAGACCATAGACGACAGTGCTGCCCGGCAGGATTGGGGCTGGCAGCCTGCCTATGACTTAGATGCCATGACAGCAGACATGCTCCAGAACCTGAAGAGGCAAAAGGCCGCACAGGCGGTATAGAGTTGTATGTCAAATTCGAAGCAAGTATAAAGGCGATGTCACGGCATCGCCCTTTTTGATGCTGAATCAGGATTGAAAGATAAACAGGATGGGCTTGGTGATTCTGTATTAACCAGGACGCTCAAAGCCTGAAGAGGAAACGAAACCTCATGAACGGCTACAGATAAAAGTAGTGGCATGGCGCCTGACCACACGCTGCACATCATAGCTATATTTCAATCGTAGTTATCCTGTTCATCCTTTAATCCCGTAAATCCTGATCATGATTGTAAACGCAATACCAGAAGGTTGGGAGATTATCTATCAACAGGCGCACGGGGTGCTGGCGGCACAGCTGGCGTATAATCTGAAGCCGGAGCTGCAGAGCCAGCATTGGATAGAAACCATCATCGCCATTGCCAACCACGATAACCGGCAGAAACCATGGCGCGGAAAAGATGGAATCACAAAAGCAGGAGCTCCTGCCGATTTTACGTTACTACCCACTACCCTGGAGCAGGCGCATGCTTTAATGGATGCGGTGCGGTTTCAGAGCCGCTGGGTAACCTTGCTCACCTCCATGCACATGAGCTATCTCTACGAAAGCCAGCGCGGGCAGCAAAAGAACATGAACGAGTTTCTGGATGAGCAGCTGGCCCTACAGAAAAAATGCCGCCAGAGCCTTGGCATCCGCCAGGAAGAAGCAGAGAAGGCCTATGCTGTTCTGCAGTGGTGCGACCGTTTCTCGCTCATTCTCTGCCGCCACGAATTACCCGCTGATGAACGCGCACTTGAAATAACAAAAGGGCCGGACGGAAAAGCTTACTTTGTAAGGCAGCTAAAAGACAATACCCTACATGTGGAGCCATGGCCTTTTGCAGCAACGCAACTGCAGATACAGGTAGAGTACCGTGTGCTCGAGCAACTACAGTTTAAAAACGATGAAGAACTGGCAAATGCACTGCACCAGGCAGCGGTAAAAAATAAAGAATGGCAACTAAAAAACGGGTAAACAGGCTGCCTTTGCGCGCCTGGATCTGCTTTTTTAACCCATCAGTTAAAAATACCGTCTATACCTTATGTAACCAACGCCAACGTAACGTTCTTAATTATGACAATTATTGAGTCTAACGACGACCACCTGAGGCAACTGATATTTGAGAAGGAAAAAGTAATTGTAAAGTTCATAGACGAGGCTTGCGAGGTATGCAAACAACTGGCTCCCTCTTTCAGCAGCTTCTCTTCCGACCCCACCTACAGCGATGTTACATTTGTGCGCATGGATGCCTCCGAAAACCCGGTATCAAGCCAGGAGGTAAGGCTGACCGGTACCCCCTTCTTCGCCACTTATCGCAAAGGCACGTTGAAAGAATGTGGCGTGGTAGCTACAGAGGCAGAAATAAAAGCGCTGCTTGATGCGCTAAAGTAATTGTAAGTTAAAAATTTACGGCACGTCTATTGCCTGCTTGTAGCTGAATATGAAAAAGGTGTATTAACTTGCGCCACTTTTTTAAAATCAGCTACTTCTGTGAACAAGTTAACTCTACAAACCATTGCCATACTGCTGTTTACAGCCCTGACTGGCTTTATCCTGCAAAGCTGCTCCAGTACAAATAAGCTCAATACGGCGGCACCTGCAACCACGGCCCAGGCTGCACCCGTGTATAAGCCGCAACTGTCGTCTATTACAGTGCCTGTTTCTATCTCCATCGCCGCCATGGAAAGCAGACTGAACCAGGAGGTGGCCGGTGTACTTTACAAAGACGAAAACCTGAACGATGACAATGTGGCCGTTACTGTTACCAAGAAAGGGAAGATGACGGTGCGGGCCGAGCAGGACAAAGTGTACTTCAGCATACCGCTGCACATCTATGCCAAAGGCCGCTGGAAATGGGACCCGTGTAAGTTCTGCCCCGCCATCGACAAAACAGAGGATACCAGCTTTGATATGGTCATCAAGACCGAAAGCCGCATCGGACTGACAGAAGACTACCGTATCAACACCATTACGAGTGGCGACTTTGAGTGGGGAAACACAAAACCCACCATAGAACTGGGGCCGCTGAAGATTGGCCTTGCCCGCTTCGTGGAGCCTGCCCTGCGCCAGCAAATGAGCACCCTCTCCAAACAGCTGGACAAGGAGCTGCAGAACCACCTTGACTTAAAGAAATATGTGGCCGATGCCTGGCTGATGCTGCAGGAGCCCGTGAAACTGGACGATGCAACCAATGCGTGGTTAACGGTAGTGCCTAAAGAAGTACGTATGGCGCCGTTGCAGGGTAAAAACGGCACCCTCAACACCCGCCTTGGCATTACTTCTTATATCACAGTTACCACCGATGGAAAACCGCAGGTGAAGCAGAACAAAAACCTGCCGAAGCTGATTGTTGACAGCCGCATGGGTGATGCTATACAGGTCGGCTTAACAGCGAGTATCCCCTACACCCACGCCAGCAAAATGGTGCATGACCAGGTAGCAAACCAGACCTATAAATTTGATGAGGGCAAAAGTCAGATTACAGTAAAAGATGCCGCCATTACGCCAGGTGGAGAGCAACTGGTGCTGATGCTGGATGTAGACGGAAAGACCAAGGCCGGTTTATTCACCAAGAAAATTGTGGGCAAGGTGTACCTGCGCGGCACTCCTTACTACGATGCGGCCACGGCTTCCATTAAAGTGCGCGACGTGGACTACGACCTCGACACAAAAGACAAGCTACTGAATACCGCCAGCTGGCTTGCCAAAAACAAGTTCAAGGACATGATTGAGCAGCAGGTAAGCATACCGGTGCAAAGCCAGATAGACGAAGCCAAAAAGATGCTGCAAGCCACCTTGGATAAGCAAGGCAGAGTGCATGAGTCGCTGCTGCTTCGGGGCAACATTCAGCAAATTGCTCCTGAAAACATATACCTGGCCCCGGACGGCATAAAAGCTGTTGTGAATGCAAAAGGCAGCCTGACAGCTACGGTGGATAAACTATAGCCGCAGGCGCCTGGGGAAACAGCATCATGAAGACGCAAGAGAGTTGTGTCTCCTTTGCTACAAAACAGTAAGGGCAGCTACCAGGTAGCTGCCCTTACTGTTTATGCTCAATTTGTCTCCTGCCTGAACAGGCACAAAGCGTTCTACCTATACCCTTTGCCAAACTTACAGTTTCCCAATTGGTGTGGGGCTGTTAAAAACCCTGTTCGGCACCCAGGACGGGGAGGAAATATGAAACAATTCAAAATCACTTTGTGGGTTGCTGCGGTCACTGGCCAGTTTAATTTTCCCATAGTCTTTATAAGCTGACCAGCGGCGGGTAAAGGTAGGCGCTTCATCGGTGTAGTTCCGGAAGAAAGCCCACTGCGTAACAAGCTCCTCTTTCTGGTCTATCCAGACGTGGTATTTGTTTTGAGGTGTCAGGCCTACTTCATCAAATGTCATTTCCAGCACATCGGCCCGTACACCATCCATCGTTGTCTCCTCTCCAACATACTTCAGCGTCACGCCCGGGTCCAGCAGTTTAAATGGCATCACGAGCCAATAGGAGTTGTTAATATAGCGCGAATAGACCCGTTTCAGCAGCTTTTGCTTCTCCTCCGGGTCTTGTAGCTCTTTTCCCTCTACGTACACTTTGCCGGCCTTGGTCTGCGTATCTATGATGGCCACAATATCGTTCATTTCCCAGCGGAAGCGGTTCTTCTTCTTGTCCCAAATCTGGAACTGATCATTGAACGCCCAGGCAAGGTAGCGGGTATCATTCCAGGCTTCCCGGCCGCCCATACTATCTATTACCTTTTGAGCCAGCGCCTGCACCCTTGGGTCAGTTTGCACTGCTGTTGGTAAAGGCGCTGTACCCCCCACAGCTAAAAGCGGCAGGACAGCCAGGCAAAACAATATTATTATTCTCACTGTTTCTCTAAAAAACATCGTTAATACGGCAGCTTGGGTTGAATATACGCATTCTGCTTTAAAAGTGCACCTGCTCTAAATCCGCTCCTGATCCCGCTTATTTAGCACCCTACCCTTAATTTAACCTAAACAGGCTGCTGTCGTATCACAAAAGGATTAACGCATCAATATATTGAAAAAGCCTATGGCTGAGTATACTGCCAAGAGTACCTTATCTTTGTTCAAAACCTCTGCCTCAGAGTTCATAGACAACAACTCGCTGCTTTTGGCCGCAGCGCTGGCTTTTAACGCTATCTTCTCTATTCCACCACTGCTGGTGATTATCATCCGGGCAGCAGGCTTCTTCCTGGGGGAGCAGGCGGTATCGGGCGAGTTGTCGAACCAGATATCGAGCGCCATTGGGCCCAACGCTGCCCGGGAAATAGAAACCATTATACAGAACGCACATCAAAGCGAGTCTTCCGGACTGGCTTTCTGGATAGGGCTTGGCACACTGATTTTTGCCTCTACTACTTTCTTTGCCACACTGCAGCAGTCGCTTAACATGGTTTGGAACCTGAAGCCCAAACCAACGAGCGGTATCCTGAACATGCTGAAGGTCCGCCTTTTTTCATTCGGTATTGTGTTGAGTATTGCGCTGCTTATGCTCGTGTCGCTGCTGCTCAGCACCGTCATCTCCATCCTGAGCGATTATCTGTCCAGCATTTTCCCTGACATAGGGGTTTTTGTTATCCAGTTGGTGGACATTGTGCTTTCCGTTGGCATTATTACAGCGCTTTTCGGACTTGTCTTTCACTACCTGCCAGATGCCATTATCCGTTGGAGAGACGTTTGGGTAGGTGCTTTCATTACAGCTGTACTCTTCACAATAGGTAAAGTCTTGATTGGGTGGTTTATTGGCACCAGCGACCCCGGCTCTGCCTATGGGGCAGCGGGCTCTATGATCGTAATCCTTGTTTGGATTTACTATACTTCTTTGATTGTGCTGTTTGGGGCAGAGTTTACGCAACAGTATGCGGAAGCATTTGGGCAGCGCATCAGGCCCAAGCATTTTGCTGTTTTTGTAGAGGAGCGTGAGGTAACAAAAAGCAAGGATGACATAGCGAGCGGCAGACCTCAGCCAGAGGGACGGTTTGAGGCAAAGTAAGCTATCATTCAGGAATTGGAGCATATAAAAACGGAGGCCCCTGCTACATCCATAGCAGGGGCCTCCGTTTTTTATATGCTTTTAGCTTTACGCTGTTTGCTTCTCTTTTACAGCTAGCTGTCCGCAGGCGGCGTCGATGTCTTTACCACGGCTGCGGCGTACATTCACCTGCACGCCACGGTCGGCGAGGTAGTAAATAAAATCCTGCCAGCGGTCGTCATTTGTGTTCTGGAAGTCAGCGTTCTCAATCGGGTTATACTCGATGAGGTTGATCTTGCACGGAATGATTTTAGAGAAGCGCAACAGCTCCTCTGCATCCTGCAGGGTATCGTTAAAGTTTTCAAACACAATGTACTCGTACGTTACCTTTCGGCCGGTCACCTCATGGTAATACTTCAGCGCATCTGTCAGGGCCTCCAGCGAGTTCGTCTCGTTGATCGGCATGATCTGGTTCCGCTTCTCGTCGTTTGCCGCGTGCAGCGACAAAGCAAGATTGGCTTTCACACCGTCATCCGCCATCTTCTTGATCATTTTGGCAATACCTGCCGTGCTCACCGTAATGCGGCGGGCAGCCATGCCCAGGCCATCGTGCGCCGTGATGCGCTCAATGCTCTTCATCACGTTGGCATAGTTCAGTAACGGTTCGCCCATACCCATGTACACAATGTTACTGAGCGGCTCGCCGTACTGCTTCATGCTTTGCTCGTTGATGCGCACCACCTGGTCGTAGATCTCGGCGGCATCCAGGTTACGGACACGGTCCATGTAGCCGGTAGCGCAGAACTTACAGGTAAGCGAGCAGCCTACCTGGCTCGACACACAGGCGGTCTTGCGCTCGTTGTGCGGAATCAGCACACCCTCTACTATATTGGCATCGTAAAGCTTGAAAGCAGACTTTATGGTGCCGTCTGAGCTCAGCTGCTGCGTAGCCACCTGCACGCCGTTAATCGCGAAATGCTGCTCCAGCTTCTCGCGTAGCGCCAGGCTCACGTTATTCATTTCCGAAAAAGACTGGGCAGAGTGCTTCCAGAGCCACTCATATACCTGCTTGGCACGGAAAGGCTTCTCCCCCTGCTCCACCAGCCATGCCTTCAGATCGTCCAAAGACAGCTTCCGGATATCTTTCTTATTAAGAATATTTATATCTGCAATCAAAGTCATACTGCAAAATTACAAAAATCCTCAGGCTTTAGTTTCAATTTTCGCCTTTACTTCTTCGGGCAGCGATACAAGCTTGCGGGCTTTGTAATTGAAACACAGCATACCTGTTTTGGCGCGCGCCACTTCTTTGCCCTCCTGGTTTAGGACATGGTAAGTAATATCAAAGCCGTACTTGTTTAAATCGTCGAAGGCCATTCTGATAGTCAGGATATCGCCGTAGAAGCTTTCGGCTTTGTAGCTGATGGCTACATCGGCCATAATCAGGCTGGCACCGCCTATATCCATTTCGTTATAGCCGAAGTGTTTTAGCAGTTGTAGCCGTGCCTCGTGCAGGATGGACAGCAGGGCATCGTTGCCGAGGTGAGCGCCATAATTTAAATCAGTAATACGAACAGGGATGCTTGCCTCGAAATGTGCATGCGCGGGTATATTGACCTGTACTCTTACCATTATCTGGTTGTTTACTTAAGGTTGCTAGTAAATTGGTTGAGCTGCAAGATGGCTTTTGATGATGGTTTAAATGTTTTCCTGCTATTCAATTATGCAAGGGTTAGTATTTGGCACATCAGCATTTAAAATTAGCACCATATTCCGCTGCAAGTTATTGCAGGCTGTGTCTTACAATGCTTAACTTTGTAAAGTAACGCAAAAAAGATGCACCTCGAAATACGACAGACAAAAGACGGCTCTAATACCCTTTATGTGCCGGACCTGAACGAGCATTACCATTCGGTGCATGGGGCACTGCAGGAGTCGCAGCATGTGTTTATCAAGCACGGCATGGAGCACATACTGGAGCAAAAAAAGGATATAAAAATCCTGGAAGTTGGTTTCGGCACTGGTCTCAACGCCATCCTGACTTTCCCGGTTGCACTGGCGCAGAAAGCCTTTATTCAGTACGATACACTGGAGAAGCACCCCCTGAGCGAGGAAGTAGTGAAGCAGCTCCATTTTGAGCAGTTTATCCTGAACCCAGAGCTGTTCGATTATTTCCAGCAGTTGCACTCCTGCCCCTGGAATGAGCCGGTGGACGTTATTCCGTACTTCACACTGCAGAAGATACACGAGACACTGGAGGAGTTCATTGTGCCGAGCTCTTACTACGACGTGATTTATTTTGATGCCTTTGCCCCCGAGAAGCAACCGGAACTATGGTCTGACGCGATGTTTGAAAAGCTTTACAAAGCTACCCGTCCGGGAGGCGTGCTGGTAACCTACTGTGCCAAAGGTTCTTTTAAGCGCAGCTTGAAAGCCGCCGGGTTCGAAGTAGAGGCTTTGCCAGGTCCTCCGGGCAAGCGCGAGATGACACGTGGTGTAAAACCGGTGGTTTACTAGTTTCCTGCTCAAGGCTTAGCTCCTATCTTTCCAGATGAAGGAACAGATACAGCCACAGGCTTAATCCTTACCCGCAACAAAAACAGAAGTTCCCTGCCGGAACAGGGGTAGGGAACCTTACCCACACATGCTTCGTCTCTTACTTTAGAACATTCAGTCAGACCCATATTCATGGCATCAGCATTTTATCAACTATCGGCAACCTCTCTTCAGGGAAAAGAAATACCGATGGAGGAATTCAAGGACAAAGTAGTGTTGGTGGTAAACACAGCCAGCAAGTGCGGCTTTACACCGCAGTATGAGGGGCTGGAAGAACTCTACCGCAAGCATAAAGACAATGGGTTGGTTATACTTGGCTTCCCCTGCAACCAATTTGGCAACCAGGAGCCGGGCGGGAAAAAGGAAATTGAGGAAGGCTGCCTGATTAACTATGGCGTCAGTTTTCCGATGTTCGATAAAGTAGATGTGAATGGCAACAACACCCATCCTCTGTTCAAATACCTGAAATCAAAGTTGGGCGGTTTCCTGGGCAGCCGCATTAAGTGGAACTTCACAAAGTTCCTCATTGATGCGAACGGCAGACCTGTAAAGCGCTTCGCCCCCATCACCAAGCCAGAAAATATTGTGCCTTATGTAGAAGAGTTGCTGGCGCAGAGGCGCAACTAAGCATGGTACCTGTCTTGCCTCACTTGGCAAGACATTTTCATCTGTCAGTACCTCCCTCAACACCTGCCTTACGTAAAATGACTAAGTTTTAAAGGCTGTACAGCGTGCGCCTTTTAGCCAGTTATTTTACCTGTGGTGCCATGCGTTATAAAAAGCCATACATACTGGTAGCTGCTGTTATCCTGCTGCTGATTGCAGTCAGAATAGCGTTGCCTTCTATCGTGAAGAATTACGTAAACAAAACACTGGATGAACTGCCGGGCTACACCGGGCATGTAAGTGATGTGGACCTCCACCTGTACCGGGGAGCCTATACCATCAAAAACCTGGTATTGTTAGAAGAAAGAGGAAACCCTAACTATCCATTTCTGCAGATACCCCTAACGGATCTTTCTATAGAATGGAAGTCGCTTATCAAAGGTAAACTTGTTGGGGAGGTCAAAATGGAGCGCCCCGTTATGAACATAGTGGCCTCCACTGCAACAGCTGACACCACGCAGGAAGCAACACAAGACGACTGGACACAGGTTGTTAAGGACCTGATGCCCATCACTATCAACCGCTTCGAAGTAAACAGCGGCAGAGTAACTTATCTTGATTTCAATGCTGAGCCTAATGTAGATATGCATGTAAATAATATGCAACTGGTGGCCCTGAACCTGGCCAATGTAGAGGACTCTACTAATGCGCTTCCCTCTACTGTAAAGCTATCTGGCAAATCTGTTGGCGGCGGGCTGCTGGAGGCTGATATGAAGGGGAATTTTATCAAAGAAATGCCGGACCTTGACATGAACCTTAAGCTGACCCAAGTTGACCTCACAAGCCTGAATAATGTCATAAAGGCGAACGGCGGTTTTGATGTGGAGAGGGGCCGGCTGGACATGTACAGCAAAGTAAAGCTGACAGACGGCCAGCTGGATGGCTACATGAAGCCCTTCCTGGAGAATGTGAAAGTGTTAGACTGGAAGAAGGATAAGAAAGAAGGTGGTTTCCTTCATGCCGCCAAGGAAGCCGTGATTGGGCTGTTTACAGAAGCAGCAGAAAACCAGAAGCGAGACCAGATAGCAACCCAGGTACCAATTTCAGGTGATGTGAATAACCCTGAAACAAATCCTTGGAAGACTTTCCTGAACGTTCTACGGCATGCTTATATCGATGCCTTCAACAAGAGCCTTGAAAATGAAGCCGGAAGGTCGAACAGGGACAAGGAAAGTAAAGATTAGCTGATTGTTTCTGATGAACAGCTGCATGAGCAGATTTAAAAGCAAGAGTGCCTGACTGAGCTGATTCAGGCTTTGCTGTTCCCTGAGTTGCCGCGCCTAAATGGCGCTTGAAACATAGAAGTTATGTAGAGGCAACAACGTGAAGGCTCTGGCTTCAGAAACAAAAGCGTATCTGCTTACAGCACCTGTACAGCTTTGGCTTCAATAGTATTTTGCCAACAGCCAACACCTATTTTACTTTCCTGGAAGAGAGCGATGCATAACAAAACGCATAAGCCTTTATATACTATAATGAATTCCCTCATCCGATGATATTCATGCATTAATATATTATGATGATTATAAATAAATCAGTTTATTTACGGTAGATAAAGTATTCAATTAAATAAAACTCTATATGAAAACGCTGCTTAAAAAAGTAATTAAAGCATGCCAGCCAAAGTATGAAGTAGTGTGCACGACCTATCAGATTATCCCTGGCCTGCCGGTAAACAGGAATGAGTCGAAGCACGCTTTTGGCAGGGGCGAGTCCACAGAAGCCAGAGAATTTTACGGTAAGGTTATCTCTTCTGACTTCACAAGAAATCTGGCTCCTGCGGAAGTACACCTCCGTAAGATTTACCTGAGAGGAAAAACCATAGAAAAGGCCCAGTTCGGACCTGTGGATGACCTCAAGAAATTTAAGATTGTTTACAACAAATAAGCAGTTTTGCAAGCCTCTTCCGGCAATCGGAAGAGGCTTATTTTTTTGACTTGCCGCAGCGAGCCGGTACAAAAGCCCCAGAATGCCGTTCCCTGCATTTATCCTTCATTTTGCCTCCTTAAGCGTCACCTGCTCTAAACCTATTGCTTTGGTGGGCGTTCTAAAACAGGTACACTTCCCCGACAAGGAAAGCCAAAGTAAAATGACAGCATTAACGACGAAGCAAACATGGAATTCAGAAAATTAGGCACATCAGATTTAGAAGTATCAGTGGTAACCTTTGGCGCCTGGGCAGCAGGAGGCTGGATGTGGGGCGGCACCGAACGCAAAGACGCTGTAGAAGCCATCAGGGCAGCTTATGACCTCGGCGTTACCTCCATTGATACAGCTCCCATCTATGGCCAGGGCACCAGCGAAGAAATCGTAGGCGAAGCCATCAAAGGACTGCCTCGCGACAAAGTGCAGATCCTGACCAAGTATGGCATGCGCTGGGATTTAGACAAAGGCCAACTTGCCATGAAGAGCCAGGACAACGAAGGCAAAGACATTGACATCTACAAATATGCTGGCCGCGAAAGCATCATCAAAGAATGCGAAGACAGCCTTCGCCGCCTGGGCACAGATTACATTGACCTTTACCAGATTCACTGGCCCGACCCGACGACACCTATTCAGGAGACAATGGAAGCAGTGGCGCAGCTGATAAAAGAAGGCAAGGTGCGGCATGCCGGGGTCTGCAACTATGATGTAGCCCAGATGCAGGAGGCTGAAAAGTATGTGCAGTTGGTATCGAATCAGGTGCCTTACAGCATGGTGAAGCGCAACATTGAGGCAGACGTAGTGTCCTACTGCATCGAAAACAATAAATCCATACTGGCTTACAGCCCGCTGGAGCGGGGCCTGCTGACGGGTAAAATGAAGCCCGGCCACCAGTTCAGCGAAGGTGACCACAGAGCAAACATCTATTTCTTTAATGAGCAGAACCTGAAACGCACAAACGAATTCCTGCAAAAGATAAAGCCGCTGGCTGACGAAAAGAACGCTACACTAGCCCAACTAGTCATCCGCTGGACTGTAGAGCAGCCTGGCATTACCATTGCGCTAGTAGGTGCCCGAAACGCAGAGCAGGCCATACAAAATGCCAAAGCCCTTCACGTAAAGCTGACGCAGGACGAAATCCGCTTTATCACTGATGAGCTGAATAAACTGGAACTGGTGAAGCCTGATGTGACGGCATAAGGTTTTGCTTTCTTTTTTAGGTTGAGCGGAGGCTCATATTACTCCAGTGATGCTGTTATTCATTTCTACGCCAAATTCCCTCCGGCATTACCACCGCATTCAGCGGCACATCAAATTGATTTGCATCCGCTATATTTTCCACAGGCGGTTCTAATGATAGCCCTACCTTCAGCACATCAGGGCGGCAATCGGCGAGGAAGCGGTCATAAAAGCCTTTCCCGTAGCCTACGCGGTGGCCGGCTTTGTCGAAGGCCAGCAGGGGCAGCAGCACCACATCTACCTCCCGGGCATGTACAATGCGGGCATTCTGCGGCTCTGGTATTCCCCAGGCATTTTCTATCAGCACTGCCTCCTCCGTCAGCTCATGGTGCGTCAGTACATGCTGCGCTACGTCTGTTACCGGTACGGCCACCCGTACCTCCGGGTGCTCCTGCCGTAGTTGCCGTATAATGAGCCAGGTATTTACCTCTTTGTTTTTGAGAATGGGCAGAAACACATGCACTGTTTGCCCCGCCTGCAGCGGGAAGTGCCGGAAGAACAAGTTTGCAATGCGCTGGCTACTGTCCTCTACCTCTTCGGCAGTCAGCGCCCGCCGCTTTTGCAGCATCTGCCTGCGTAGCTCCGCCTTCCGCATTACTCTTCCTCCAGTATCGTGAACTTAAACTCCAGTGGGTCGAAGGCATCCACGAGGGCAGGTATAAAATCAGGATTATTGGTTTTGTAGGTAAGCATGTTATCGTAGCGCTCCTGCAGCGTACCATTCGGGAATAGCTTGTCCTTCAGGTTCTCGAGCTGCTTAAAAGTTTGCTCATGCTTGCTGTCGCGGGCCTTGGATATTTTCTTCTCCAGCATTTGCAGCGCATTGTGCGCCTTCTGTGCCTCGGCTCCTACTGCTTTTACCAGTGTTGGGTCAATGTCCTGCGCCAGCTTTTCTACTTCAGCAAAGGCGGCGGCTACTGTATCACGCTGTGCTTCCAGGTTTATCTCCTCCTCATGCAATTGGTCCGACAGGTACTTCTTCAGCTCCTGGTAGTCCATGAACATCTCTTCCGGCTTGAGCCCCAGTTTGTGCATGCGGCTGGCATTGCCGCGGGTAATGTACAGCGCCGAGTTGCGCAGCATCAGCACCGGAAAAGCCACCTCATACGCCTCAAACAGCCGCTTCAGCTGGAACCAATAGGCTACTTCTGCGCCACCACCAATGTAAGCAAGGTTCGGAAGCACAAGTTCTTCAAACAGCGGGCGCAGGATCACGTTTGGGCTAAAGCGCTCCGGGTGTTCTTTTGCCTCCTGCAGTATGGCCTCCCGGCTAAAGCTGATGTCGGTGTTCAGCACTTTGTACGCATCCTCTTCCTGCACAATGCGCTCGCGCAGCCCGTCTTTCAGGTAAAACAGGTTAATGTCGCGGGAGTATACCTGCTGCTTGTAATCCAGCTCCTCCAGCTGGGCATTCACCTCTTCCACCAGCTTGTTTGATAGTTGCTCGGTTAGCTCCTTCTCCACCACCGGTATCAGTGCCTGCTTTAAGCCTGCATGGTCGCCGTCTATGCTTACCAGCCCATACTCCCCAAACAAAGCGTGGGTAATGGCACGGGTAGCATCTGCCAGGTTCTTGCTGTTACGGTAAGCTTCCTCAAAAACAGGGTACCGCTCTGGCAACTCCTCCATCAGCTTCTCTAAACCTTCCGTAGTGAATCGGCCTACAGCGCCTGCTTGCTCTGTCTCCCAGGTGTAGTTCTTCCCGAAGAGGTTAAAGTGGTTAATCTCAGCAAAGTCATGGTCTTCCGTTGCCATCCAGTACACCGGCACAAAATTGTAATTCGGGTACTTCTCCTGCAGTTGCTTACAGGTGTTAATGGCCGTGATGATTTTGTATACAATGTACAATGGGCCAGTGAAGATGTTCAGCTGGTGCCCCGTGGTAATGGTATAGGTGTTAGGCTGCTGCAGCAGGTCGATGTTTTGCTGCACCTTCGGGTTTACTTCGGAAACAGAGGTATACTGTTCCTGCAAGGCCTGGTACAGTATCTGACGCTGTTGTTCGCTGAAGTCCTTGTCTTTTTCCTTTATCTGGGCTTCAAAGGCCTCCGCGGTCGGGAAACGGTTGTAAAAAGCTTGCAGCGATTCGCTGCGAGAAAGGTAATCGGCTATAGTTTGAGAGAAGGCGCCGGTCGCGGCGTAGTCCATCTTAGTGACTTTCATAGTAGATATTTCCATCTGCATTTGCATGGGGTATAGCTCCTTTAACAGAAAACCCCGGAATGTGTTGCAGCCTGGCTTTTGTTCTGCCAGCTACCGCACAAAGTAACGGCTTTATTTTCTGAATTGCAGATGTTCCGATAGAAAGCAGGCGCAGGGGCATCAGGTTCAGGATTCAGACGATTAAAGGATATGCAGGAGACAGTGAAAAGGAGCAGCAACTTTACTCTCTGCCTGATGTAAGGGGTTAAGCTGGTGCAAAACGTATGAAGTAAGATGCTACAGAAACATATCCACAGCTAAACGTAAACAATGTGTACAACTTCAAAAATCAACAAAGAAACATATGGGATTATTAAGTGGAATGATGGGTCATGCCTCGGAGGTGTCCATCGAGAAGATAACGAAAGAATTTCAACCGATTCTGGTAAACGATGAGCGCATTGAGCGAGCCTACAAGTTGATTCGGGACATGCTGGTATTCACAAACAAGCGCCTGATTCTGGTGAACAGGCAAGGGCTAACAGGTTCTAAAACCGATTACCAGAGCATCCCCTACGACAGCATCAAAACGTTCTCCATGGAAAGCGCCGGCATCGGCGACCTGGATGCAGAGTTGAAGATATGGCTAACCGGCGAAACCGCACCCACCATCAAGCAGGATTTCCGCAAAGGCGACAACATCAACGAGGCGTATAGGGTGTTGAGTAAATATGTGCTGAAATGACCTCCCCCTGCCCCCTCCTAAAAACAGGAGGGGGTTTCTTTTAGGAACGGCTTGGCTTGCGCCGTTCCTCCTGCACAAAATTTATATAACTGCAAATGAGAAAGGACCAGTTGCATAGCATTCAGAATCTAAAAGAGCAGCGGGCAGTGTTGCGAAGCAATATGATACCCGCAGAGGAAGAACTCTGGAAGCTCCTACGGAAGCACAAACTGAACGGGCTCAAGTTCAGAAGGCAGCACAGCATAGGCAGTTATATCGTTGACTTCTACTGCGCATCTGAAAAACTGGTGATTGAGGTAGACGGCGCTGTACATGACACAGCAGAAGCTATTGCCAACGATAAAGTACGCGATGAGACACTGCAACATCTAGGCTATAAAATCATCCGCATCAGAAACAGCGAAGTATTTGATACGCCAGAATTTGTTCTAAAACGAATAGCTGCAGCCACCAAGAAAATATAAAGAACCCCTCCTGTTTTTAGGAGGGGGCAGGGGGAGGTAAAAAGCCCCGCAAGCTAAACTTGCAGGGCTTCTATGACTTAAACTGTATCTTTAAATTCTAATGTCCAGCGGTAGCCACCACTTCACCGTACAGGTCGAAGTCAGAGGCATCCGTAATCTTCACGTGGGCGAAATCTCCCAAGCGAACGTAGTTGCTGTCGGCGGGCACGAGTACTTCGTTGTCTACTTCCGGGGAGTCGTACTGTGTACGGCCCACGAAATAGCCGCTTTCTTTGCGGTCGAAAAGCACTTTATAGGTATTGCCGATTTTCTCTTCGTTCAGTTCTACAGAAATGCCCTGCTGCAACTCCATAATGGCGTCTGCACGGTCCTGCTTCACCTCTTCCGGCACGTTATCTTCTAAGGTAAAGGAGTGGGTATTGTCTTCATGGGAGTAAGTAAAGATACCGAGCCTGTCGAATCGTGTTTCTTCTACCCAGTCATACAACTCCTGGAAATCTTTGTCTGTCTCACCTGGGTGACCGGCAATCAGGGTCGTTCTCAGGGCAATGTCCGGTACGCGCTGGCGGATAGAATCTACCAGTTCGATGGTGCGGCGCTTGCTGATACCACGGCGCATCGTCTTCAGCATGTTGTCTGAGATGTGCTGCAGTGGCATGTCGAGGTATTTGCAGATGTTCTCGCGCTCGTTCATCACGTCGAACACCTCCATCGGGAACTGCGAGGGGTATGCATACTGCATTCTGATCCACTCAATGCCGTCTACATCTGACAGGTTGCGGAGCAGGTCGGCCAATTTGCGCTCACCGTAGTGCTGCAGTCCGTAGTAAGTCAAATCCTGCGCAATCAACACCAGTTCTTTGGTGCCCATGCTGGCCAGGCGCTTTGCCTCTTTCACCAGGTCCTCAATCGGGCGGTCTACGTGCTTACCGCGCATCAGCGGAATGGCACAGAAAGAGCAGGGGCGGTTACAGCCTTCCGCAATTTTGAAGTAGGCGTAGTGAGAAGGCGTCGTGAGCAGGCGCTCTCCTATCAATTCATGCTTGTAGTCAGCCTCCAGCTTCTTAAGCAGCTGCGGGAGCTCCAGGGTACCGAAATAAGCATCCACCTGCGGAATCTCTGCCTCCAGGGAATCCTTGTAGCGCTGCGAAAGGCAGCCTGTTACGTAAAGCTTATCTATCTGGCCGGCCTCTTTGGCATCGGCGTAACGCAGAATGGTGTCGATAGACTCCTGCTTGGCATTATCGATAAAGCCGCAGGTATTTACGATGATGATGTTGGAATCGTCTTTGTCAGACTCGTGCGCCACATCGAACTCGTTGGCGCGCAGCTGCCCCATCAGCACTTCAGAATCCACCAGGTTTTTAGAGCAACCCAGGGTAATGACGTTTACTTTATCTTTTTTGAGTGATCTTACTTTCACTTATGTATATGTTTATGAGATACGCTACAATGATTGAAAACCTTTCTCAGACAAGAATGGTTCGTTTTGACAATCAGCCTGCAAAGGTACAATATGTTTGGTTAATAAAGGAAAAACCGCACAGCAACTGCGTATTACAGGATTGGCTAGCACAGAAGGTAAAAAGGGAATATTTGCAGAAATAGCATGAAACCGGAGAAGGGCTATACATGGCACCTGAACGACAGGAAAGCATATGTGCGCGGATATGAATCAAACCTGAGATTCTGCGTCTGATAGCACTTCGTTTAGAAACGAAGACCTCAGCTGCAACACGCTATATGCTGGCTAAACTACTTTAATAACTTGCAGCGTAATTGATAATAAACTCTACGTCTGTTACCTGCCCCTCCTGTACCTCTACTGGAAAGATATTCATCTCTCCGTCGAAGTGGTTGGCGTACAGGCCTTGCTCTTCTTTAGTAAACAGGCTATACCTGCCAGGCTTCAGGCTAACCGCAAAGTTGCCGTCAGCATCTGTTTCAACCTGAGTTATTAAATTTGTTTGGATATTGGTGTGAAAAACACCGTCTGTGGTTTTGGCCTGGCTGCCGTTGGTGAGTTCATAGACATAAAGGGTGCGCTGCACACCTCTGCCTTTGCTTGGCAGCGCATCCGGTGAGGGCATCTGGTTACCAGATTTCCATACTACTTTACCGGCTATGCCTTGTTCAATAGGTGCCTGTTGCTCCTGCGCGGCGGCACCTGCCGTTTGCTTCTGTGTGCTGGGTTGCTCCATCTGTTCCTGCGTAGCGGATGTTTGGTTAGTGTGATTCGTGCCGTTGCAGAAAGAGAGCAACAGCGTTAGTGGCAGCAACAGAAGCTTAAACATGTGGCTAAGTATTAGCGTGAAAAGAAAGACTCTACAAATTCGTGCTTGTCGAATAGTTGCAGGTCCTCAATTTTCTCGCCAACTCCTATATACTTCACCGGAATTTTAAATTCATCTGAAATTCCAATCACCACACCGCCTTTGGCTGTGCCATCCAGCTTCGTAATAGCAAGGGCTGTTACGTCTGTGGCTTTGGTAAACTCACGGGCCTGCAACAGGGCGTTTTGACCAGTGCTGCCATCCAGCACCAGTAGTACCTCGTGTGGGGTATCCTCTGTTACCTTCTGCATCACGCGCTTGATCTTAGCAAGCTCGTTCATCAGGCCTACTTTGTTGTGCAGTCGTCCGGCTGTATCGATGATCACCACATCGGCATTCATCTCCACCCCTTTCTTCACCGCATCGTAGGCTACGGAGGCAGGGTCAGTATTCATGCCATGCGATATTACCGGTACGCCCACACGCTCTCCCCAGATAATCAGCTGGTCTACAGCGGCGGCACGGAAGGTATCGGCAGCGCCAAGCACCACCTTTTTGCCTGCTTTGTGGAATTGCGCGGCAAGCTTTCCAATCGTAGTGGTTTTACCTACACCGTTTACGCCCACCACCATGATTACGTAAGGCTTTATGCCTTCCGGAAGGTCAAAGTCGGTGCCGTCGCCGGAGTTGTTTTCCTCCAGCAGCGCCGCGATCTCCTCGCGCAGGATGCGGTCCAGTTCCTCAGTATTGACGTACTTATCGCGGGCCACACGCTTCTCGATGCGGTTGATGATTTTCACCGTTGTACCTACTCCTACGTCAGCATGCACCAAGATTTCCTCTAGCTCGTCGAGCACCTCTACGTCTACCGTAGATTTACCTACAACTGCTTTGCTTAGCTGACCAAAGAAACTGGTCTTAGTTTTCTCTAACCCTTTGTCCAGCGATTCTTTTTTCTTCTCTTTGCTGAAAAAATCAAAAATGCCCATTCCGATGATTTTGTAAGGATGAAAAGCTTTCGGTGAAACGGTAATACTCAGTCTTACGCATTTTCACGGAGCAATGCTGCATTAGCTTGAATGCGCGCCGCTCCTGCTGCATCTTTCTGCCAGTGATTGTTGGTGAAAAGATGCAGCAGGAGCGTTTTGCGAAAGTGCCAATATACTAAAAAAGTCCCAATAATGGGACTTCTTCATGTAATCTATCTATATAGTAGAGTAGGCTTATTACTTCTTCAAGTAATCTTGTACTTTGTCTACAGGTACCATTTCTTCCTTAAAGCTATAAGCACCAGTTTTTGGAGACTTCACAGCCTTGATCACTTTTGCCCAGTCTTTACCTGTAGCGGTTTTTAGGGTTGCAACTACCTTCTTAGCCATGGTTATTTAATTTCTTTATGTACAGTTACTTTCTTCAAATTCGGGTTATACTTCTTAAGCTCTAAACGCTCAGTCGTATTCTTTCTGTTCTTGGTAGTGATGTACCTTGAAGTTCCAGGTATGTCAGTAGTCTTCTGCTCTGTACACTCCATAATAACCTGGATTCTATTACCTTTTGCTTTTTTAGCCATCTCTATGTGTAATTTTTTATTTGGGACTGCAAATATAAAAGCTTAAATCTCTAATTACAAACAATGTAAAATATTTATTGTGAAAGACTTTGCAGCCGCTTCACATGTTTTACATACATCTGTAACACGAACAGGTTTTGCTTAGTTTCAGCGGAAAGCCACACGTACATTTATGACTTATTGCAGCTGCCGCCGTATCCTCTAAACCAACCTCACCTCCATCACCGCATTGCGTTCATGCTGAAACGGGGGCCTGTGTTTTGTAAGAGATAAAACGGCAACGGAGCGGGGTGCAGCTATTGCCGTATCACCTCTCTCCGTTGCCGGTGAAATTTATCTAAAGTATCAGATGGCTTTCCGGATGCATGCTGCCTGCTGTGCCCCAAAGGCTGAGAAGCGGACACTACACTGCCGGAGTTCGGCCTAAATGCTAGAACAGGATATGGCCTTGCTCTACTGCTTTCTTCAACACGGCAGAAATACCGTTCTTGTTGATTGTTCTGATTGCAGATGTAGAAACTTTAAGAGTTACCCATGCATCCTCTTCAGGGATGTAGAAACGCTTCTTCTGAAGGTTTGGATAGAACTTACGCTTCGTCTTATTGTTCGCGTGTGATACGTTGTTACCTACGCGTGGTCTTTTTCCTGTTATGTCGCAAACTCGTGCCATCTTGTATTTTCTTCTAATTTATTTCAATAGGGGTGCAAATATCCTAAAAAGGATACAGAAATTCAAGGGGATAGAAAATATTTTTCCTGAAATTGTGTATACAACCGCAGGAGGGCAGATAAAGGTAACAGATTTTATACTTTTTTCTGCTTCCCCGCCTCCTGCTGCTGCTTCCGAAAGCCGTAAGGGCAGTGCCTGCACCCGTTCTGGCAGCAGTAGCCGCGCCTGAGGTGGTACTTTGCTGTAAACACCATCAGGCCCTGCTCATTCAGGTAATAGTCTTCTCCTTCTGTTAGTTTCTGGCTCAAATCTGTAAGCTGGTTTAGCATACAAATATGGATAATAATAAAGCTTATGCCAAAACCTGCCTTCCCAACACCACATACCGCTGTCCGTACGTTAAAGTGCTATGGCCCTGGCTGCCACTAATCGAACGCGCACCTCATTGTTGAATATGTCTATGCCTCAGTACAAAACTTTCAGCGAAGCCATAGGCGCCATGCGCGACCGGGGCTACATCCATACCTTTACCATCCAGAATGGCCAGCTTTTCTGCCCGGAGCTCAGCACAACTGTTCCTCCCGAGCAACTCACGCTGGTAGAGAGCCACCAGGTGCCCTCCCCCGATACCATATCCGGCACTCGCGAGGTCTACGGCTTACGTGCCGGTGACCTGACACTAGGCCTGATGACAAGCACCTATGGCGAGTATGACCCGGAAGGCTTTGAGGCGGTGTTCAGGCGTTTTAAAACAGCAAAAGGAAAAAGCACCTGAGCCAGCCCCGCCTGCTTAGTTTTAAACCAGCCCCAAAATCGCTACTTTTACAACAATAAATGATAGAATCTGTAGTAAAAAAAGCGGCGGGCTCTCAACTAGACCTGCACCTGAAGACTCGGAAGAAACGAAAACCTAAAACTATGAACACGCTAACAATAACCTCCAGCCAACAAGCCATTGACATCGAGCATCAGTATGGTGCGCATAATTATCACCCGCTACCTGTGGTGTTGAACCGTGGTGAAGGCGTATACCTTTGGGATGTGGAAGGGAACCGCTATTATGACTTTCTCTCAGCGTACAGTGCCGTGAACCAGGGCCACTGCCATCCTAGAATCATCAACGCACTGATAGAGCAGGCACAGCAACTCACCCTCACCTCACGCGCTTTTTACAATGATAAATTAGGTGCCGCTGAGAAATACATCTGCGAGTACTTTAATTACGATAAGGCGCTGTACATGAACTCTGGTGCCGAAGCTGTGGAAACAGCCATTAAGCTGGCACGCAAGTGGGGCTATATGAAAAAAGGCATTGCGCCGCACAAAGCCGAGATTGTGGTAGTAGACCATAACTTCCATGGCCGCACCACCGGTATCATCTCCTTCTCTACGGACCCTGACTCTACCAAAGGCTTTGGCCCTTATATGCCGGGCTACAAAGTAATTCCTTACAACGATGTGGAGGCACTGGAGCAGACGTTTAAAGAGAACCCGAACATCTGCGCCTTTATGGTAGAGCCTATTCAGGGTGAGGCTGGCGTAGTAGTCCCGGATAAAGGTTACCTGGCAAAAGCGCATGCCCTGTGCAAAGAATATAACGTGCTCCTGATTACGGATGAGATTCAAACAGGCATTGGACGTACGGGTAAACTCCTGGCCAGCTATTATGACGATGTAAAAGCCGATATCCTGATACTCGGCAAAGCACTTTCCGGCGGTGTGCTGCCTGTTTCCTGCGTGCTGGCCGACGATGAAATAATGCTCTGCATCCAACCTGGGGAGCATGGCTCTACTTTTGGCGGTAACCCGCTGGCTGCCGTAGTGGCCATTGCCGCACTGGAAGTGATCAAGGAAGAAAATCTGACAGAAAATGCAAACAGGCTGGGCGAGATATTCCGCGAGCGCATGCACCGCCTGATGACGAAACGCCCTGAGCTGGTAACGCTCGTACGCGGCAGGGGTTTACTTAACGCCATTATAGTGCAACCAACTGCCGACGGCCGTACAGCCTGGGATGTGTGTGTGGCCCTGAAAGACAATGGCCTGCTGGCAAAGCCAACCCACGGCGACATCATCCGCTTTGCACCGCCGCTGGTGATGACAGAAGAGCAACTGCAGGACTGCTGCGATATTATTGAGGAAGTGATTCTGGGTTTTTAAAAGCTGGCTTCATAAGCTGAATAATATAAAAGGCGATGCTGCTACAAACAGTGTCGCCTTTTATACTTTAACAGAAGAGAACTACTGCCTCCGCGTATAGCTATGAATAGCTGATTTCAAGAAAAAGCACCAGAGGAGCGGCCTGTAAAAATAAACCGGATAGATGCTCCCCTTGAGGTTAGGGCTAAAAAGCACCTGCTAAAACATGGGGCATTCCGTCGGAATTAAGAGTTGTAAGCATTGCCCTTGCCTAACATCCATGAGAGAGGTATAGCATGGCAGGCCAGCAACCAGGCAATTTAACAATCAACAATTAACCCGTACCTTTGCCTAGTTTGATTTTGAAAACGTTTCTGTAAAAAATATACTTATGAACAGAAGACCAAGACGTAACCGCCAGAACGAAGTAATTCGCAATATGGTGCAGGAAACGACCCTGAGCCTCCACGACTTTATTTTCCCGCTCTTTATCATAGAAGGTCAGAACCAGCGCGTTCCCATCCACTCTATGCCGGGCATCTCCCGCTTCTCCATCGATACTCTGCTGGAGGAGATAGGTGCCTGCGTAGACTTGGGGCTGAAAGCTTTTGCGCCGTTCCCGGGTATGCCGGATAAACTAAAGGATAAGTATGCCACACAAAGCTATGACCCCGATAACCTTTTTGCCAGGGCCATCCGGGAGGTAAAGAAGAACTTTCCGGATGTGGTATTGGTAACAGACGTGGCCATGGACCCTTACAGCTCCGACGGCCACGACGGAATTGTGGAGAACGGCGAGATCCTGAACGACGAGACACTGGAGGTATTGGGTAAAATGGCCCTGACGCAGGCACAGGCTGGCGCCGACATCGTGGCACCGTCGGATATGATGGATGGCCGCGTGGGCCACATTCGCCGCGTGCTCGATGAGAACGGCTTTCAGAAAGTGGCTATCATGAGCTATACGGCAAAGTATGCGGGCGCTTTTTACGGCCCCTTCCGCGACGCCCTGGACTCTGCCCCTAAAATGGGCGACAAGAAAACCTACCAGATGAACCCGGCCAACAGCCGCGAGGCTCTGATTGAGGCAGAACTGGACACAGCCGAGGGCGCTGACTACCTGATGGTGAAGCCGGCCCTCGCTTACTTAGATATCATTAAGCTGCTGCGCGAAAACTCACACCTGCCTATTGCTGCTTATAACGTGAGTGGAGAGTACGCCATGGTAAAAGCCGCTGCCGAAAGAGGATGGATAGATGGCGAGAAGGCAATGATCGAGACACTCATCAGCATTAAGCGGGCAGGCGCTGACGTGATTCTCTCTTATTTTGCCAAAGAATACGCCCAGTACCTGAAGAAATAATCTATAGATACAGTACATTACAAGAAGCACATCAGCCCCCGCTGGTGTGCTTTTGTTTTTAACAGCAGAACCTATACCCCAATAGTTCGGTCAGGATTTTCCGGAGCATGAAACTTATACAGATCGCGAACTGCTCCTGAAGGAAAGCAGCCACAGCATAAAGAGAAATGCCATAAAGATGAAAGCCCCTCCTAAAATTAAAATTTTTGGATTATATCCCAGGATCCGGGGCTTTAAGAAAATCCAAAACTGACTCTCTCCTACTTCCTTGTAACTTGCCAATGTAGCACTATTCACTTTTGGTTCTTCAGCCAGGAGATTTTCCCGGCTCGTGTCATCCCATCTCAGGAGCCACGATATACCCCTGTCACCTGCATAAGTGTTAGCACTGCTATAGATAGTATCCTTCAATGCTTCGTCCAGGGAAACAAAGGTGTATCCTCTTGTCTGAAACAAGTCCAGAAGTTGGCTCAGGCAGTCTGCGTTCAAAGCGTTAACATGGCAGAGAAATATCTGGGGCACAGCTAGAGTCCCTGTCACCTCCAAAGCAACATCCTCATAGAACTGCAGTCGCTGAGCCGTAAAGTCCAGGTAATCTGCAATAGTACTTCGCATTAGAGTAGAATCGCTTTCAACTTTAGCTTTCAAGTAAATCAGATTGAAAATAAAGTCTGAGTTTTCAATAGTAGCAGGTGCTATAGCATATCCTTTTTCTTTGAGGAATAGTTCGAGCCTGTTTCTATCACTTTCTGTATTCCCGGTGTTCAGGTAAGGAGGCCTTAAATACCTTATTTCCTTATTCTTTTCCTGTAGTACCGACTTCGTGTAAACCTCCCCTTTATTTATATCCTCTGTATATACTTCAAAGGGTGTGTTCGCGTAATCTCTGTGACTGTAGGTATGGTTACCCAGTTCCAGGCCCTGATTCACCCATAACCTCAGGATATCGATGCGTTCATCAACCTCTCCTGTAACGTTGATTTTGGATTCGTTCACAAAGCCTATCGCAGGCACCTTGTACCTCTTTAACTGAGCCAGTATTTTTTTATTTATTTCAACAGCATGTTCCAAGGAAATCTTTGGGGTAGCCATTGGCAGATCATCAAATGTAATGACCATTTGCTTTTGGCACCAGGCAGAAACGCTGACAAATAATAAGAGGTGGGTTAAGAAAGTCTTCATATTAAAATTCACCATCTACCACTTTGTTCTGAAGTTGGAAGATGGCTGTAAAGTAAAAGGGTTACAGGTTAGGATCAGGTGTTTTGCCTTCTCCGGTTAATTTAAACCGGAACTCCAGCAAAAACGCCTACAATAGTGGTAATTACGACAGGCATCAGCCTAAGTATGTGCAATTGAGTAATTTTTTAAAATCAGCAGGTTTATTTTCGCTTCCAATGGTTTTAAGCTGCCAATCAATAAGTTTATTCCTACAACTGCACCCTTCTTTTTAAACTGTAACCCGACCCTTTTATGATTCTTTTGCTGGACTTCAGGTACAGGTTCCGCAGGAAACATAAGGCTCTAATTGCCTTTCTCTCAAGGCTGTAAAATATCTGCCTGCAATGGAACGACTTTGCCATTATCGCGCTTTTGATGTAACTTGAGCATAGTAAAACTCTACCCAACCCTTTGTTTATGAAAAGACTGAGCCTTTGGCTTGCTGCCCTTGGGCTGGCTGCTGCTACTCCGGCGCTGGCACAGCAGGATATTACCCCTATTAAAACCAACATTGAGGCGTTACAACGAATAGCGGTATCCGCAGAAAAAGATTACAAATCTGACCGGACCAGGGCAATTAAACTGGCAAAGGAAAACGGTTGGGTTATTGAAAAGACTTACAAAGACGGTACGTACATATCATTGCAAGGCCTTGACTCCAGAGGCGTGCCCATTTACTACATTACCTATAACAACTCACGAGCAGCCGCTACTACCAAAACAGACCAGCTTTGGGCAGGTGGCTCGCTTGGCCTGAGCCTGAGCGGGGCCAGCAGTTCTGTAGTCTCGAAACTTGCCATGTGGGATGGAGGGCGCATCAGGGCATCGCACCAGGAACTGAGAGAACGCGTACAGTTTAAAGACGAAGCCTCTGAAACAAGTGAGCATGCCACGCATGTGGCCGGCACTTTGATAGCCAGTGGCTTTAATGCCATGTCAAGAGGAATGGCCTATGGCGCTAACCTGCAGGCCTATGATTTTGACAATGATGAGGCGGAGATGGCCAAGGCTGCCCAAAAACTCCTCGTGTCCAATCATTCGTACGGCTCCATTGCCGGCTGGCGCTACAACTCCGACCGCCAGGGCACCGAAGAGGACCCTTACTGGGAGTGGTGGGGCGATACAGACATAAGCAAGACAGAAGACTACCGGTTTGGCTACTACGATAAGCAGGCTGCCAGCTGGGATAAGATTGCCTATAATGCCCCCTATTACCTGATCGTGAAATCCGTTGGCAACAACCGCGGCGAGCGGGGCCCGGAAAGTGGCAAGCCATACTTTCAGCGCAAAAGCGATGGGAAATTTACATTGGTAAGCTCACGGTCCTCTAAGATGAGCAGCAACGACGGCTATGATGTAATTTCCACAGCCGGAAATGCGAAGAACATACTTGCCGTAGGTGCAGTCTCCCCTCTCTCTGATGGCTACACCAGGGCTGAAGATGTGCGGATATCTTCCTTCAGCAGCTATGGCCCGACGGATGACGGCCGCATAAAGCCAGACATAGTAGGCAACGGCGTAGCGGTACTGTCCAGTTCTTCTAACAGCGACCGCGATTATAAAACCCTGAGCGGCACTTCCATGGCAGCACCCAATGTTGCCGGAACCCTACTACTTTTACAGGAGCATTATGCCAACCTGAACAGCGGCAAGGTGATGCGTGCCGCCACACTAAAAGGACTGGCCATACACACCGCAGATGAGGCAGGCGCAACCAAAGGCCCGGACTATGTCTATGGCTGGGGGCTCCTCAATGCCGAGCGGGCAGCATCGCTGCTCTCTAATAGCAACGGCACCCACCTTTTACAGGAAAAATCACTGGAGCAGGGGCAGCCGCAAACAATAGAGGTGCGTGCCTCCGGCGCAGGTCCTTTAAAGGTAACTGTTTCCTGGACTGACCCCGAAGGCAGCGTGACACCGGCAAGTGTCAATGCACTGAACAACCGTACGCCACGCCTGGTGAGTGACCTGGACGTACGGGTAAGCGGTGCAGGCACCACCCACATGCCCTGGACACTAGACCCCGCCACACCCGACGCTGCCGCTGTAGCAGGCGATAACGTGCGGGACAATGTAGAGCAGATCCTGGTTGAAAATGCTGTACCCGGTAAAGTGTATACTATTACGGTTAGCCATAAAGGCACTTTACAGAAAGGCCCGCAGGCATACTCCGTACTTGTAAGCGGTGTGGGTGGTACAGCAGTCTGCGCCAGTGCACCCACCTCCGACACAGGCGCTAAGATAACCCAGTTTGCCATCGGCACTAAAACAGTGGCTTCTAATACTGCCTGCACAACCTACCGGGACCTGACCAGTAATGTCTTTACACTGGAGCCGGACCAGAGCAGCACATTCAGCATCGCCACAGGCACCTGCACTACAGACGCACCCAAGATAGCCAAGGTATTTGCTGACTGGAACGGGGACGGGGATTATGAAGATGCCGGTGAAACGGTAGCCACCTCCGGTGTGCTGAATGGCGCAGCTACCTTTACAGGAACCATCAAAGCACCTTCCAGTGCTGTAATCGGAAATAAAGTGCGCCTGCGTGTGGTGTTGCAGGAGACACAGCAGGCTGCCAGCGTAACACCTTGTGGTACCTATAGCCGCGGCGAAACACAGGACTACCTGGTGCAGTTCTCGCAGCCAGGCAAAGACATCAGCGTAACCGCCATCACACCGCTCGGCGGTTCTTCCCTTTGCGCCAGCCCGGCTCAAACGGTGGCGGTGATTATCCGTAACTTAGGCAGCGTGGCACAAACCAACATACCTGTCACTATCAGTGTGCGTGAAAACGGAACGGAGGTGCAGCAACTAACAGGCACTTATACCGGGCGGCTGGAGCCATTTGCAAAAGCAGAATTGCTATTGAATGGCAGCTTTGCCACAACAGCAGGCAAAACATATGAGTTGGTTGCGCTATCAAACCTACAGGGCGATGCTGTAACGGCAAACAACCGCATGCAGCGCACCTTTAATGTGGCGGAGAATATGGCAGCACCGGTTAACGTATTGGCGGCACGCTGTGGCGATGCCCCGCATTATACCCTAACACACGAGGGTGCAGGCACGATTTTTTGGTACAACTCTCTTACAGCCACACAGCCATTGGCAGCAGGCAACCAGTTACAGTTACCAGCCAGCCAGGTAAACGGCAAGCTTTATGCGGCTTATAACGACTTTAGAGGAACCATAGGAGCACCAAATAAGTCATTTGCCTCAGGTGGTGGTTATAATCAGTTTTCTCCGGATGTGACTATCAACACCAAAGCTCCCATGGTGCTCGAAACAGCCCGGTTGTATATTGGCCATGGCGGCAGGATAACTTTCACGGCTTATGATTCAGATGGCTCTCCAGTATCTTCGCGCACGTTGGCAGTTTCCCCTACACGCACCACGCCTGCTGCAGGTGCGCAACCAGATGACCCGGCTGACGAGGGCGCTGTTTATTACCTGGGGCTGGAACTGCCGGAGGCTGGCAACTATAGAATTGCTATCTCCTACGAAGAAGGTGCTACCATCTTCCGGAACAATACAGGTGTAACAGGTTATCCGTTTGAAATACCGAACGTGCTTTCCATTACAGGCAACACGGCTACAACCACGCCACTGGACTACTACTACTATTTCTACGACCTGAAGGTGCGTGGCCTGGGTTGCAGCAGCGAGCGTGCAGAGGTGCCAATGGTTATCGGAGCGCCCCTGGCACAGCCAGTAGTTTCACGTAATGGCCTGACACTGGTATCAAGTGCGCCAGCAGGCAACCAGTGGTTTGTGGATGGCAGGGCGATAGAAGGCGCCACAGGCAAAGAATTTACGCCTTTGTCTACCGGAAACTATACCGTAATAGTGACAAAAGACGGTTGTGTCTCGGAAGCTTCTGCTGCCCTGCGTTTCGATTTTGATACTTCGGAGCGAGGTATAAGCGCCGATCTGATGGCGTTCCCGAATCCAAGCAAGGACGGCAAATTTAAGCTGACCCTGGAGACCGAGGGCACACAGGACATCTTTATTGAGGTAGTGGACCTGATGGGCAGACAGGTGTATAAAGGGGAGGTTAAACAGTTCAATGGCCAGTACAGGGGCGAAATCGACCTGAAAACACACTTCTCCGGCATGTACATGCTGCGTGTGCAGCACGGCGACACACTGCAAACAAGGAAGCTGTTGATACGCCGCTAAGCCTTGACCCATAAACTAAAAAGAGCAGCCCTACATGTAGGGCTGCTCTTTTTAGTTTATGGGTCTTAGTATTTGTTTAGTCCCTTCTCCGGCTTTAGACGCTTTTAATAGTTAAGGCAGTACTTTAACCTGTAACCTGGAAGGCCGCTGAGCATCATGGTACACCCGAATGGTGGATTTGATGTAATCTTCTGGTTCGGCCTCATAGATGTTGATAAACTGCTGCGGATTGCGGTCGGCAAGCGGGAACCAGGAACTCTGGATTTGCACCATTAATTTATGACCTTTTTTGAAGGTGTGCAGCAAATCTGGTATTTCAAACTTAACAGGGGTTGGTTCATTTGGCTTGAATGCCTCCGGCTTTTCAAAGCTGTTGCGGTACCGGCCCCGGAGAATCTCCGCCCGCACCAATTGCTGGTAGCCACCCATCACTGCATTGCTTCCTTCAGCGGCAACAGAATCAGGAGTGTCTTCGGGGTATACATCAATCAGTTTCACTACAAAGTCCGCATCAGTGGTAGAAAGGCTGGCCACCAGGTCGGCTAACACAGGCCCGGCCAGGGTCAGATCCTCCGTTAAGACATCAGAGGTGTACGTGAGCACGTCAGGTCGCCTGGAAGCAAAGCGCTGGTCGTCGAGCATGTATTCCCGGGTGCGGCGGCGATGTATTTGCCCCTGGTACGGAACCGGGTTTGCCGGATCAGAAACATATTCATCAAACGAATTACTTGCGGTTGGCGCTGTAAACCCGATTTTGCCATCCGGAAGCAGGTACATTGTTCTGTCTTGGGTAGCCTTTGGTGGCCATACATCAAAAGTGCGCCATTGGTTAGTACCGGTCTCAAATACGGTGGCCTCAGCTAGTTTTGGTGTGTTGCCCTGCCCTTTTAAATGCAAATTCATAAAAGGGAGGAATATGTGCTCGAGGTAATACTGTCCTGTCGGCTGCTCAAAGCTAATGTCACCCAACGATTCAGCCTCTGACCACCAGCACCCATGGCACCATGGGCCCATCACCAGCTTATTAGTGGCTCCCGGGTTTTGCTTTTCTATTCTCTGGTAAGTTTCCAGCGCCCCGAACAAATCTTCGGCATCATACCAACCGCCAACTGTTAGAATGGCTGGCTTCAGGTTGTTTGCATGCGAGAGTGGGTTACGGCTTTTCCAATAGGAATCGTAATCGGGATGCGCCAGGATGTCGTTCCAGAACGGTATGCTGTCTTTGAAGAACTCTGTATTGGCGCGCTTCGGTGTTTTTATCGTGTTGAGAAAGTAATCATAATTGTCGCGGTTCTTACTGTCTGTGACACCAAACGTACGGGTTGCGGGCTTGTCCGGCTCGTCCTGGTCAAAACGGGGCAGAAAGTCAAAGAAGTCCATCCAGAAAAAAGCCCCTTTGTGGTGGACATCATCGCCAATAAACCAATCCGTAACCGGGGCCTGTGGCGACACAGCCTTCAAAGCCGGGTGGTTGCTGATGGCGGCAGTAGTGCTGTAAAAGCCCGGATAGGATACTCCGTGTATACCTACATTGCCATTGTTGCCCTTTATATTTTTCAGCAGCCAGTCAATGGCATCATAGGTGTCTGTGGCTTCGTCTGGCTGCTTTTGCTTTTTCTTATTGCTATTGGCCACTAATGGCCTTTCGTGCGAGAACTCGCCCTCCGAGCGCCAGCGGCCGCGCACGTCCTGCTCCACAAATATGAAGCCTTCCCGGACTAACCTGGCAAAAGAAGCATTGCTGTACAGGCGTCCATGAACCCTCGTTGCATTGTAGGGGGTCCGGGTCATCAGGAAAGGGTACTTCTTTGCCTTGGAAGCATCTTTGGGCGCAAAGATTTCGGTGTAAAGCTTCGTGCCGTCACGCATTGGGATCATCTCTTTGCGGTGCTCGTAGTTTTGCGCCAGGTACAGGCTGTCCTGGTACTGCTGCGGTTCTAACTTTACACTGGTGGCACCTTGGGCAAAGGTGCTGACGGTAATAAACGCCAGAAGGAAAGTTGAGAGTAGCTGCCGGTAGTTTGTCATATAAAAGAGGTTTGCTTAGAGTTGTATTGCCAAGATATGAAAGATTTTATAAAAGATACCTGCTCAGTGTACAGGCCACAGTGGGTATGCTACCGAAGTTTTAGTACAGCAAGATTCAAATAGAGGTTGATGGAGGATAAGAGAAATCCGGAGCAACAGAAAAGGGCCGCGCCTTTTAGAAAAGCATGGCCCTTTGATTCATGTATGGCACAAATGACGCTACAAATCCTCTTCACGCACCAGCATCAGCACCGCCGACTGTGGTACAATAAAATAGCGCTCGTCTAAATAGCTGATCTCGATGGCGTCGCGCTGCAGGTAAATGGCGAGGTCGCCTTCTTTGGCCTGTAGCGGAATGTAGCGCACCTCCTCTTCTTCCTGCCCCCACGACTCATCCTCGTAGCCATAGTCCGCCGGAATGGGGTAGCCCGGGCCAACCTTCATAATGTAGCCTTCCTGCACCTTTTCCTTTTGCTGCACACCGGGTGGCAGGTACAGGCCACTCTTTGTCTGGTCGCGAACAGTCTTTGGCTTAATCAGGACACGATCGCCAACAATAATGATCTTCTCTAACTTATTCTTCTCAGAAATCCTCATCGGTAAAGTATGCATTTTATAATGGGTCCGCTGTCACTTTAAAGCGCATGTCAGCTTTGATGGTTATATTCCTTGAAACAGGCTTAGCCAGCACCGCCTTTGTACGGATGCTGTATGTCTCTCCTTTTATAAACTCATCTAGCTCGGCATTGGTTGACTTCAGGTTCAGCGAAGTTACATTCGCTGGCACCTCCTCTAAGTACGCAATCATTACTTCGGCTTTGTCTTCGCTGGAGATGTAAATCTCAATCTTTTTCAGGAAGTCGAAATTCTCTCCCTGCGGGTCTGTAATTGTCAGGTTCAGCCTGTTTAATGTAACGTCTTTTACCAGCTCTGCACGGGTCTTGTTGTTCCTGAAAGTTTCTTCTGAGTTAGTAGTAACGGTGATGGGTGTGAGCGGTACCAGCGCCCCCACCGGGAACCAGGATTCAATGGTGATTGTCTCCTCTTCTTCAATGTAGAAGGTTAGTAAATCATCCACTTTCTCGCAGGCCATAGCCCAGAAGGAAAGCAGAACTACTAGTACTAAAACTATTCTTTTCATAAAATAAGGGTGAGATGTAAGTAGTAAAATACAATTAGCGGCAGGAATAACGGTTTTCACCGGGCATCCCTGCCGCTAATTTACAAATGCCTGCGCATTTTACTCTATCTTATCTCTTTTATGTGCTCACCCCTCGTTGTGCTCGTTCCAGCTCATCGGGTAGTTCTGGTCCATGTGCTGCACTGCTTCCTCTGTCAGATACAGGGGCTTGAAAGTATCCACCATCACAGCGTATTCATTTGTTTCTTTCTTACCAATGCTTGCCTCCACCGTGCCCGGGTGCGGACCGTGCGGGATACCACCCGGATGGATGGTGAAAGAAGCTCTGTCTACCCCTTTCCGGCTCATAAAATTACCCTCCACATAATACAGCACCTCATCAGAATCTACGTTGGAGTGGTTGTAAGGAGCCGGAATAGAAAGAGGGTGGTAATCGAAGAGGCGCGGCACAAAAGAGCAGATAACAAAATTATGCGCCTCAAAGGTTTGATGCACCGGTGGTGGCTGGTGTATGCGGCCTGTTATCGGTTCAAAATCATAGATGGAAAACGCATAAGGGTAGAAGTACCCGTCCCAGCCTACAGCATCAAAAGGACTGAAGTCGTAGTAATACTGATGCAGCTCCCCCTCTTTCTTAATCTGTACCAGCCTCTCACCACGATCTGATTCTGTAATCAGCTCCACAGGAGGCCGGATGTCGCGCTCGCTGAATGGCGAGTGTTCCAGCAACTGCCCAAAGTGGTTGCGATAGCGGCGCGGCGTTTCCACCGGGCTGAAAGACTCTATAACCAGCAGGCGCACCTGCCCTGCATCGAACCGGAATTTATGAATAACAGTGCGCGGAATCACCAGGTAGTCGCCGGCCCTGAACGGAATACGCCCCATTTGCGTGAGCAAGTCTCCGCTACCGTCGTGCACAAACACCACCTCATCGGCCTGCGCATTCTTGTAGTAATAATCCATTTCATTTTCTGATGGATTGCAGATACTGATGGCCACGTCGTTGTTGAACAGCATGGTTTTTCGGGCGCTGAGGTAGTCCGGGCCTGTTGTCTTCATATGAAGGGTGCGCAGGTGGTGCGGCGCCAGCTTAATGCCTTCTGCCTTTTTAGGGGCATAGGGTTTAGGCTCTCCGATGCGGCTGATTTGTGTAGGCGGGTGAATGTGGTAGAGCAAAGAGGAAACGCCACTGAAGCCAAGCGTCCCGACCAGTTGCTCCGCATAGAGGCTGCCATCCGGCTGCCGGAACTGGGTGTGTCTTTTAGGGGGAATTTCTCCTAACCTATAGTAGTAAGCCATACGGTAGTGCTATGTGGTTGCTGTTAAGACTTTACTCTAAACCTGCCGGAGTGCACAAATGCATTTTTTCGCATTTGGCTACCAAGCCATGCTGTGCTGCTCATAGACAACGCCTGCTTTGCCTGCCGGTTTACATGCTCCCGCCTCAGCAAACTCAGTTTCCCCTGATACACAACAGGAAGCTTTGCCCTCCCCTAAAAGTAAAGGCAGAAAGCCAGACTCTTTCCGGCATTACCCGCAGGAACCCGTTACTTTAAGCTCCGCCTTTAGCCAAGCTCATGGCCTGGCTAAAGTGCTTCAGCGCCTGCTGAAACTCCTCATCCGACTCGTGCAGCACCGGGAAGAATCCGGTGTTGCCATATATACTGCGGGCAATAAACGCTTTTATGTTGTTGCGCAGCAGGTTTTTTGACCGTTTAAACTCCTCCTCCTTATACTCCACCTTTGCGGCATTCGCCATCTGCACTACCTCCTGCAGCATTTTGTCTGTTACCTGGAAGTTCCTGTTAAACTTCTCAAACGGCATCTTGTCCAGTTCTTTGCGGTGATCCCGGTAGTACTCGAGGGTGTATTCCCGAATGATGTTCTTGTTGTACAACTCGCTCAGGTAAGGTGAAAGCTCCATGGTATCACGGGCCACAAACACATCCGGCATAATGCCGCCGCCGCCATACACGTCGCGCCCGCGCAGCGTATGGTATTTCAGCGAATCCACAAAAAGGCTGCTGTCCGGGTGGAAGTACTCACCGTTCTCAAAGCGGTGCAGGATGTCCATTTCGTACTCCTGCGCCCCGGCTGTGTAGGGTTTCTGGATAGAGCGGCCACTCGGTGTATAGTAACGGGATATGGTGAGGCGCAATTCGGAGCCATCGCTCAGCGGAATAGGCATCTGCACCAGGCCTTTGCCAAAGGAACGGCGCCCTACTATCAGGGCACGGTCATTATCCTGCAGCGCTCCGGCTACAATCTCGGCGGCGGAGGCACTACCTTCGTCGAGCAGCACGATGAGCGGCCCATTCTCGAACTCTCCTTTGGTGCGGGCATAAGTCTTGGAGTCGTACTTGTTGCCTTTGCCGTCGGTATACACAATCATTTTTTCTCCTGAGATAAACTCATCCGCCATCCGGATAGCATGGTCCATATAGCCGCCTGGGTTGCCGCGCAGGTCCAGCATAAGGCGCTGCATGCCTTTGCGCTTCAACTCGGTCAGCGCCTGCTTGAATTCTTCGTATGTGTTAGCCGAGAACCGGCTCACTTTTATATAACCCGTTTTATCATCCACCATGTAGTTCACATCCACAGAGTGTGTCGGGATTTTGCTGCGTTGTATGGTGAAATTCAGCGGCTTCTTTGTTCCCTCCCGTTTGATAGTGAGATCTACTTTTGAGCCTTTCGGTCCGCGCAACCGCTGGAATACGCCCTCGTTGTTGATGCCGATGCCGGCCACACTTTCACCGTCTACTTCAATTATTTTATCACCAGGCTGTATGCCTGCTGCTTCTGAAGGGCCTCCGCTCAGGGGCGTAATCACATAAATAGTATCCTTGATGATATTGAACTCCACCCCAATGCCTTCAAAGTCGCCCTCCAGGTAAGAGCGGGCCATGGCAATTTCATCTGCCGGGATGTAGGCCGTATGCGGGTCCAGTTTCTCCAGCATTTTGGTGATGGCAAAGTCCGAGAGCTCTTCTATATCCACTGTGTCCACGTAGTCGCGGTCTATATAGCTCAGGATATCCCGGAACTTCAGATAGCTTTTAGCGGTACCCTGCGGATTATTGGTGGAAGGCGAGAAATTCGTAGCCCCTATCAGCACCCCTACAACCAGTGCTATTGCAATAAACAGCGGCAGCTTTATCTGAAATTGAGAGTTCCGGATGTTTCTCTTTTCTTCCCCATGCTCCATGTTATTCATAATCTTCTAAGTTTAAAGTGCCTATACCTGTCTTCACAGAAACACTACAGCAGCCGGTGCTACTGTTATATATTAGTGCCACAAGTTAATCATTATACCGAGGGGGTATATAGCTATACAAGTACAAGTTGCGAAAGTTGCGCAGTTTTACGGCTATGTTATACCTCCTCTGTAACTATAACACCATCTAATTTAAAATAATTTAATTAATACTTCCTCCTCCCCTTCCCCCTGAATACCGCTGTTTTGGCATGCCGCCCCTGCTCGTCGGTGCTTCCTTCCACGGAACCAGGTAATCGTCTACCACCTCTTTGCCACCCACCCTGCTGCGGCATCAGGGCGGACAGCGGGGCTGTGCAGGGAGCCAAGGCACAGAGGAAGCCACACGGCCACCTGTAAGAAAAGATAAAATTCCCTACCTTTGTGGCTTAAGAACAGACAAATGGGCAGAATAATGGCAATTGATTACGGGACAAAGCGCGTGGGTATAGCAGTTACCGACCTGCTGCAGCTAATCGCCAGCCCTTTAGAAACCGTTCATGCCAAAGATGTGTTGTCCTACCTGAAGGCCTATGTACAGCGCGAGCCGGTAGAGGCCATTGTGGTGGGAATGCCGCGCCGCCTCTCTGGCGAGGACACCGAGGCTACCCAGCATGTAGTGGGTTTTGTACGGAAGCTGCAGAAGGAATTCCCGGCCATACCAGTACATACCGTGGACGAGCGCTTTACATCTAAAATGGCCCAGGCAGCCATGCTGGCTGGTGGACTGAAGAAGAAAGACCGCCAGGACAAAGGCACGGTAGACCGTGTGAGTGCAGCCATTATTTTACAATCGTATTTAGAAAGCAGAACTATATGATTTACCCGATTACCGCTTACGGCGATCCAGTTTTAAAAGAAGAAGCACAAGATATCCCTCAGGATTACCCGGACTTGAAGGAACTTATCGAAGACATGTTCTCGACCATGTACTACGCACATGGCGTAGGCCTGGCTGCTCCGCAAATCAGCAAGAGCATCCGCCTTTTCGTGATCGACTCCGAGCCTATGATGGACGACGAGGACAAAGGAAAAGGTGTGAAAAAAGCCTTTATCAACCCTGAGATTGTAGAAGAAGACGGAGAGGAATGGGGCTTTGAGGAAGGCTGCCTGAGCATACCGGGTGTGCGGGAGGTTGTATACCGCCCCGAGCGCATCGTGATCCGCTACTTTGACGAAGAGTGGAATGAGCACGAAGACACTTACGATGGCATGACGGCCCGCGTGATCCAGCATGAGTACGACCATATTGAAGGTATCCTGTTCACGGACCACCTGAACAGCCTGAAGAAGCGGCTTATCAAGAACAAGCTGGCTAAAATTTCGAAGGGAGACGTGGACGCTGACTATAAAATGAAGTTTCCGGCACTCTCTAAAAAAAGATAGGGAAGTTTTTCCCACAGTAAAACCGGAAGCGCCCGCTGCAAATTGCAGCAGGCGCTTCCGGTTTATTTATTTCTTGATTAGGTTAGGCCCTGAACTGTTCTTTAGCCCTTCCGAAACATGTGGCTGAGGTCCCCGGCACGAAACCAGCGGTAGCCGTATGCATCCAGCATAATATGATGAATGCCTTTCTCATCGGCCTCGCTTTCGTCGTTGGCCATCAGGTCAACCAGCTTTGATTCTTTCTCCTGCTTCAGATCCAGGGTCACCTCGTGGGCTTTTTCGTCAAAGTTGTGGAGTATCACCAGGGAACTGCCCTCCCAGCTGTAGTGCATTCCTAACACCTGGGTAAGCCCTGTCTTCAGTATCTGCCACTGGCCCCACCCTATCTCTGTGCACTCCTGGCGCAGGCGGATCAGCGATGTCATCCAGTTAAGCATGGAATTTGGCTCGCGACGCTGGGTTTCCACGTTTACATGTTGATAAGCATAAGGCCCTTCGTCAACTACAGGATGCACCAGCTTTTCTGCTTTAGAGAAGCCCGCCTGTGCATCACCTGACCACTGCATAGGCGTGCGTACTGCATTCCGCTCCTCCAGCTCAAGGTTATCTCCCATGCCTATCTCGTCGCCATAACGGATAACGGGTGTGCCGGGCAGTGAGAACATCAGGCTATAGGCCAACTCAGACTGCTTCCGGTTGCCGAGCATAGTAGACAGCCGCCGGCGAATGCCGCGGTCATATAACTGCATGTGCTTTTCGGGGGCGAAACGGGCAAACACCTTTTGCCTTTGCTCCTCCGTAAGGCGCCCCAGGTCCAGCTCGTCGTGGTTGCGGAGAAACTGGGCCCATTGGGTTATATGTAATTTATTTCGTGTAGCCTCCAGTGCCTCAGCCAGGGGCTCAGTGTCGCCGGAGGCCAGGGCGTAAAACATGTACTGGTTCACATAAAAATTAAACATCAGGTGAATGCCATCTCCATCTTCGCCAAAGTACTGCTGGCTTTCATCGGGTGCCACGTTGGCTTCGCCTAACAGAATGGCATCCCCCCTTCGCCATTGCAGGAACTTACGCATCTCCTGCAGGTATTCAAACCTGATCTTACGCTCTGTTTTGCCGGGAATCTGTGTTTCCAGCATAAAAGGTACTGCATCTACACGAAAACCTGCCACTCCTAACTCCAGCCAATAGCCCATAATCCGGCGGATCTCGGCGCGCACTTCAGGGTTATCTATATTCAGATCGGGCTGAAACTCATAAAAGCGGTGGAAATAATAGGCTTTGGCTTTTTTATCGTAGGTCCAGGTAGCTTCCTGCACGCCCGGAAACACCATGCCCTCATCCCAGTCAGACGGTTTTTTTTCAGACCACACGTACCACTCGCGGTGTTTTGCATCTTTGCTGCTCCGTGCATCCTGAAACCAGGGATGTTGATCAGAAGTGTGGTTCACCACCAGGTCGATGAGAACTTTGATACCGCGTTTTTTGGCCTGGTGCATAAACTCTACAAAGTTACCGCTGGAGCCATGCCGCGGGTCTACACCATAATAATCGCGGATATCATAGCCGTTATCCTGATTAGGTGTGGGCTGAAATGGTGCCAGCCAGATGGTATCTATGCCCATGGCATGGAGATAATCGAGGCGGCGGGCAAGCCCTTCAAAGTCGCCGACGCCGTCCCCGTTCAGGTCCATAAAGGTCTCCAGGTCCAGGCTGTAGATAATTGCATTCTTATACCAAAGGTCTTCTATCATGGGGTGCTGAGTTTTATGTAAATGTTGGTTTCTCATATACGTAACGAAGCAGAAAAAAAGGTTTATAGCAGCTAGCAGAATATATCAACTGGCTGCCTTCACACAACTGATTCCAGCTGTGTTTCCCGTCCATACCGCAGACAGGCCGCTTCATCGAACAGCCTTCTCCGAAGCTTATTCTGGTTTTACTCCCTCTATAACATTAGCTTTGCCTGTTATACATAAACCATTACAGACTATCTGGTAAACTTATTTCCCCGGCACAGGCTACTAAAGCGCACAGCCTGCATCTTCAGTTTTGTTTGTGCCGCTGCCGGGGCAGGCAAACCAACACTAGAGGCTATCTCAAAAATGGGAATCCCAGCTTGAGTTAATATGTTGGTTTCTCATGGAGTTGACAAACGAGCAATGGGAAAGGGTAAAAGACCTTGTGC
>NZ_BAAGXV010000082.1:0-63547 GCF_054779655.1 Pontibacter brevis | reverse complement strand
GGCGTTGCCAGTCATAGTCGCTGATTTCGTAACGTCGCATAAGCTTTTTGAAACTTAAACAACAGTAAAACAAAATCATTCATTAATTGTCAACACGACCTAAAATTCCTCATTAGAAGTAGTTTTATTAAAAAAATAAATGTCACCAGAATCAATACCTTCCTGTTTACAATCCGTAATAATGAATAATATTTATATTTAATTAAATTAATATTATCTGATTTGTTTTATCAATTGGATATTGTGCTTATATTGTTTTGAACCTAACGATAGCATTATGATGGAGAGAATTCCATCCTCACCCCCTGTTATTCAACCCTTGCCCTCTGCAGAGGCCAGGCCTTTCTGGTCAGTCATGATACCAGTGTACAACTGCTCTCAATACCTAGCAGAAACGCTGGAGAGTGTGCTGGAGAATCAGGTAAGCCCACAGGACATGCAGATTGAGGTGGTAGACGATGCCAGCACGGATGCGGATGTGGAGGCCCTGGTGAAAGAAATTGGCAAAGGAAGGGTACAGTATTTCAGGCAGGAGCAAAATGTAGGCAGCTTACACAATTTTGTAACCTGCATTAACCGGGCGCAAGGTAAAGTGGTGCATATTCTCCATGGCGATGACAGGGTAAGGAACGGCTATTACCAAAAGCTGGAAGAGTTGTTTTATAAACACCCGGAGGCAGGAGCCGCCTTTTCCCGCTTCACTTACATAGACGAAAAAGGTGAAGAGCTGTACGATCAAAGGCCCGAAATGATGGAGGCCGGCATTTTAAGCGACTGGCTTCTTAAAATAAGCGAGTACCAGCGCATACAGTATGCTGCCATTGCAGTACGGCGCGAAGTATACGAAAAGTTAGGCGGCTTTTATGGGGTGACTTACGGCGAGGACTGGGAAATGTGGGTACGCATAGCCAGCCATTACCCGATTGCGTACACCCCGGAGGTTTTGGCCGATTACCGTAAGCATTCCAGCTCTATTTCAGGGCAGAAGTTTGTGACTGGACTTTACCTGAAAGACCTCCTGCGGGTGATGGAGTATATTCAGAACTACCTGCCAACGGAACAAAAGGACAATTTACTGAAGAAGTCAAAAAAGTTCTATGCCCACTACGGGCTTCGGGTGGCCAACCAGGTCTGGCATTCTTCACACAACAAAGCAGGGGTAAAGCAACAGGTGAAGCAGACCTTGGCCCTGCACAGCGATCCGCTGTTGTACTGGAAGATTGGCAAGGTCTATTTAAAAATGATATTGAACAGAAGGTAAATCAACATAATCAACATCCTATGAACAGTACCCTAGACAAGGTTATGAGTGAAGAAGATTATTATAAGAAGCTCTTTACGCAGGACCCGGAATATTCAACACCCTATCCTAATCTAGATGAGGCTGTGCGCTGGGCAAAGATTTGTGAATACCTCAGCCAGATTCCTCAGCCAGGTAGCAACGGCATTAAACGCGAATTGCGCATTCTTGACATTGGCTGTGGCCGTGGCTGGCTCACAAACATGGCCAGCTGCTTTGGAAGTTGTGAAGGTATTGAGCCTGTCGCTGCTCCTGTAGAGCTGGCCAGGAGAAATTACCCGCATTTAACGTTTTATGTTGGCACCCTTCCGGTTCTCTTAGCATCTCCTGACTTTAAGCCCTATGATATTATTATCTGCAGCGAGGTAATTGAGCATGTAGAGGATAAGCAGGCTTTTCTGAAACAGATGGCGCAGTGCCTTACGCCAAAAGGCCATGTGATTATTACTACACCGCGCGGGGAGGAAAAAGAGAAATACCTACGGATTGAGTCTGACCTGCAGCCGTTGGAAGAATGGATCACGGAGAAAGAGTTACGGGCACTCTTCAGGCAAAACAAGTTCTACGCCATCAAGCACGACCGTGCCTATCTTGATTTACCTGAGATGTCGTTTTGGTATAAAGCTGCTGCTAATTACCGCCTGGCTTCCCTGCTTGAAAAACTCGGCTTGACATGGGTTATGAAAGCTTTACAATACAAAGCGAGTATATATCAGATTTGGTGGTTCCAGCGTGGCTGAGTTAAAAGTAGAAGTAAAGGAGGTTCAAATACTACAGGAGCTGGTATCCGTCTGCAATCTGATTACAAAATGTAAATCCTATCCCAAAAAAGAAGTGTACTGTAGTAGCAGGAATACTGATAAAAATCAATCCTTCTGCCATTACAGTACACTTCTGTATTACCGGTATCACTTCTGAAGAAGCTTCTTCGCCTGCTTTGTCAGGTTCTTTGTGGTATACTAAATACCACTTATGAAATTTCTTCGTGATATAAGACTGATTAGGTAGCGACCTGCCTGCTTGCAAAGCTCCCTTTCACCATCTCAGTTGCTTTCTGAAACAATTGCCTTACCTTCCCCTTGGTTTCGCCCAGCATGTTCGGGTAAACCATTTTACGGGCATCCACACAGTAAACAGGCTTCCCGGAAATATCAGCAATTTGCTGGGCCTGCCATATCGAACTTTCAATAAAAAGCCAGCTGTCATACTTCAGGTAAACAGATGCCTTGAACCCGCCGTAGTTATTGGCCTTCTGCCGGGCCTCCTTGGTAGGCAGGTCAAGCATGACCAGTTTGTTGTATTTGATGTTGTTTTTGGCCAGCCATTGTTCTGTAAGGGCCCGGTAACGCTCCAAGCGGTTAGTTACAATAACGCCAATTGTCCTGGTAGGGCGGAAGAAGGGTTCTACGTTGCAGAGGAAGTGCTCGTAGTTAGGCCCGTCATCATTCTCTTCTTCTGTGGGGTCTTTGCATAGTACACCATCAATGTCGACACAGCAGTTTTCCAGCAGGTCGTGGTGCATCATGTTCCATTCAAAGATGCGGGGGCCGGGGCAAATGTCAAAATAGAAATCAATTTTATCGGTTGCCTCTGGGGCTGCAAAAACAGCAGCGTAAGTGATTTCTTTTTCAGGGTACAGACCTTCCAGTTTCTCTTTTACCTCTTTGATAGACTTGCCCGACCATACGCTGTCTTCAATGATGAGCACTTTCTTGTAGTCCTCAAAGGGTTTGAGGTAACTCTTCATGCGGCTGCCAGACTGCAGGATACGGCCTTCTATAAAACCTTCTACATCGGCAAATGGCAGGTTAAGATGAAGTGCTAAAAGGTTTGCTGCAAGCAGTCCGCTTCTGGGCACTCCAACAATAAGATCTGTTCCTAAGGGTACCTTAGAGAGGTTGGTAGCGATACACTGATTTAAATCTTCAATAGACCTGTAATTCATTATTTTATTGTTTGCTGTAAAAACCGAAAGTATAGCTTAGCACCACGGCTAAAAAACAGCGATCCCTTTAAGTAAAGGACACCCCTTAGACAGAAGAAGAATCGATAAAGTGAAATTGCTGCTTATTAAACTCTGTTTCTGGTCTTGTTTCACCTCTATAAAGGCCGAGATTTTTCATGTGACAAGTCTCTTGCTAAACAGGCTAACTTTGTTGCGTAATCTATATTTACCGTAGCTTATACTTAATAATCTAAAATGGGTTTTTATTTTTTTGAATTAAAAATCTAGATGATTCAATATATGCTATATAAAGATACGTTTATGGTGCATTTAATTTGATTGGGAGGAGCTCAAAGTCTTGTTTATCAGGTGTTAGTAAACTCAAAAAAAATGACAGCTGTGTCTTTGCCCCGATAGGGATCTTTATGCCTTGCTATAGCAGAAAGAACTTAACAAAGCGCTTCCCATCCTTTAATTTTGCTCCAAACACGTCTTTTGCAGTTTCCTCTTCACCAATGTTGGCGCCCATTTCCTTATGAAGGAGCACCCATGCCCGATCATAAGGGGCCATGGCTTTTATAGCAGGTTTCAAGTTTCAGAAGTAATCTGCTGTATTCTTCGATTTCTTCCTTACATCTTGCCCCTCCGTTACGTCGAACTTAAAATCGTAAACTTCTTTATAAAATCTGTATGCCGGTATTGTGTTCCAGTTGATGTAGGCAATGCCGCATTTTTTCATTTGCTATTTATATAGCAGGGCATCGCGCAGGTGCCGGCTTGCTGTGCTGAGGCATGCATCGGTGGGCATAACCCAACACCGGGCTGAATGGTGGGAGAAGTAACCTGAATGTTTCTTTGTTTAAGAAAAGTGGTTAGTGGGAGTGAATAGGTTTGACGAACATTGATTACTTATAAGGCTTAATCTCTGAAAACAATATGTTTTTTTGTCAGGTAATTGAACACAGCCACAAGCCCAATGGCCAGCACCTTTCCTACATTCACGTTCAGTTCTACCTGCTCAATAAAACACCACACCAGGTACTGGTTCAGGGCAACTCCGATTGCCGAAAGAAGCACAAAGGCGGAGAATTCAACCTTACCCGAATACCTTCCGCTTTTAAAGACATGTTTGCGTGAGATGAGGTAATTGAGCAACACAGCCACCAGCAGGGAGGCCAGGTTGGCATGCAGATAATTTACCCCGAAGAGGTGCACCAGCAGGGCAAACAACACAAATTCTACACCTGCGCAGAAGCACCCTACGATCAGAAACCGGACTACCTGGCTTTTATTTGCTTTTTTTAAGAGGGACATGCGTAGGTTTTATTTAGTTGCGTACACTGCTTTTACATGGTTCGGTAAGTACGGACTAAAGGTGAATAAGATGGTAGTAATACTGATAATCATTAGTATTTGTTTTACCATATATTCATATCTTAAATTATTTATATTAATATATATTACGTGTTGTCAAATTAAACACAAATATTAAATTTATGCAAAACCTAAACTAAACTCCTACGCCTCCGTACTTGAACTCCATATATGTTTTTTTGGACACCGAAAGGGCGAACATGCTTTTTTGTGTCTTTTTCATGCTATGAAGTTGAGAACTACAAGAGTAAATCACCCAAATTACAAGCTACCCTATGCAGCATAAGCAAGCACCTGAGGTAGACTGGAAGGCAGTGAAAGCAGTGATTTTTGACGTGGATGGAACGCTGTATGACCAGTCGAAACTAAGGAAGAAAATGCTTTCGGCTCTTCTGACATATTACCTGTGGCGGCCGTGGCGGCTGAAAGAAATGATGATGCTCTCGCATTTCAGAAATGAGCGGGAGAGACGGGCAGGGGAGGGATGCCCTGATTTGGAAAACGCACAGTATAGCTGGTGTGCTGAAAAAAAGGGCCACCCCGTTCAGAAGTTAAAAGAAGTAGTAGAGCGCTGGATCTTCCAACACCCTCTCCGCCACCTGGCCAGTTGTACGTACCCCGGAACCCGGGAACTGTTTCACCTGCTCCGGCAGAAAGGCATTAAAATAGCCATCTACTCCGATTATAAGGCGCATGACAAACTAGCCGTAATGGGCCTGGCTGCTGATGTGGTGGTTGCCTCTACAGACCCTGAGGTAAACCAACTGAAACCCAACCCGAAAGGGCTGCTTTATACTGTCGAAAAGCTGGGACTTACCCCATCCGATTGCCTCTTTATTGGCGACCGGCAGGAGATGGACGGGGAGTGTGCTTTGCAGGCACACATGCCTTACCTCATTATCGACAAGAAGCCTCTTGAACAATTTGACTTTTACACGACACTTACACAAACACTAACTTTCAAAAAAAAAGAGTATGGAACCCAATCTCTCGCGTCCTGATTCTGCATCGCAGGCACCTTTTGTCGCGCAGCAGCCAGCGGTAATACCAGCATCCCTCCCTGATTATGTTGCTATAGCGCGTCCGGACAACTGGATTAAGAATATTTTTATGGTGCCGGGCATGCTGTTTGCCTTCATAGTGTATCAAACACCTATTGATTTAACGCTGCTTTCCCGTATTCTCATTGGCGTGGTCAGTACCTGTTTAATCGCTTCGGCCAACTATGTCATCAACGAATATCTGGACGCTGAATTCGACAAGTTTCACCCCCTGAAGAAAAAGCGCACCTCCGTCGTGCGCGTTGTTAACCCGGTGCTGGTTTATTCAGAATATGTATTGCTGGCTGCCATAGGGCTTTCACTGGCCTACGTCATTTCCATGCAGTTTCTGATTATATCGGCTTTTCTGCTGTTTATGGGTGTTATCTATAATGTTAAACCTTTCCGCAGCAAAGACAGGGTATACCTAGATGTGCTTTCTGAATCTGTTAACAACCCGATTCGCTTTGCACTGGGATGGTTTATTTTTACACCCGTACTGGCGCTGCCACAGAGCGCGTGGGATATAGAGTGGCTTACGTTCCCGCCCTCCAGTATCATTATCGCATACTGGATGGGAGGGGCCTTCCTGATGGCCACAAAGCGTTTTGCTGAATTCCGCCTGATAGATAACCCTGATCTGGCAGGACTATACCGCAAGTCTTTTAAATATTACACAGAAAACAGCCTGCTGATTTCAATGTTCTTTTATGCGCTGACGTCTGCTTTTTTCCTGGGTATCTTCCTGGTTAAAAACCGGCTGGAGCTTCTCATCAGCTTTCCGTTTTTCGCACTTCTTTTTGCATGGTACCTTAAAATCGGATTGTTGAAGGACTCACCGGTTCAAGGCTCAGAGAAACTATATACACGCAAATGGTTTATGCTCTACGTGGTGTTTTTTGCCGCATTGCTGGTTACACTCATGTTTGTGGATATTCCCTGGCTAAAATGGTTCTTAAGAAATACCACCTTTAGCTGATAAGTAGCGTAAAGGGCGACAAGAAGCTTTACCACGCAGCTGGTTAGGTACCTGGAAGCTTTGTATCCAGTATGAGCGGCTGCCTCTTTATCTGAGCAGGCGGTACGGCGGACATGGCAAAAGTATGTATGATTTTAACTGCAAGTGAAGTTTCGATTACAACCTGGAAGTTTTTCTAACATTGTTCTAATTTTCTATTAATTTGACTAAATAAAAGATTAACCCCGTTTCTGGAGTTAATCTTTTATTTGTTTTTCCCGTTTCATCAACCTAATTTATCATATTAGATATGTCTAAGCTGTCGTTATTACTGAAGAACCTGATACCGCATGGGCTCGAAAGGAAAATCAGAACCTTCAGGGATATAAACCTCAGGAAGTACAACGACACCGAACTTCCGGCTGAAATTTATAACCAGAGCCATCATTACGCTATCTCATTTTGTACCACCTGTATGAACAGGCTTTTTCACCTGAAGCATACGCTGGAAAAAAATATGATAGACAATATCAGCTATCCAAACGTGGAGTTTGTTCTTATCGACTACAACTCTCAGGATGGACTGGAAGACTACGTAAAAAACAATCTGACAAAATATATAGAGGAAGGTGTGCTCAGCTATTACAAAACGTATGAGCCTCAGAAATTCCATGCTTCAAAAGCCAAGAACCTCTCGCATGCCCTTGCAAAAGGAGACATCGTGTGTAATGTGGATGGTGATAATTTTACAGGCAAGGACATGGCCTACTATATCAACTACCTCTATAATCAGAACGGTACCAACACCATCTACCAGTTTCATAAGCCTCCATTCTGGGGCACTGTAGGCAGGCTTAGTTTTTATAAAGAAAATTTTATGAAGCTGGGGGGCTATGATGAAGCTTTCCTGCCGATTGGCCATGAAGACATTGACCTTGTAAACAGGGGCCGGGAAATGGGCTTTGAATTTAAGCAGGAGAAACTGGAAAACTTTCAGCGGTACCTGAGTAATACTACTCTGGAGAAAGCTGTTAACTGCACAGAGGAGCGGGCGGACTATTATGAATTGGAAGGTTCTAACAGGAAACTATCCAACGACAACATCAGGAATGGCATTCTCACTGCCAATCCGGGAGGAATGCAGAATTTTGTCCTTTACAAAAACTTCGGTAAAGAACCCCTTAATTCAAGAGACCTGATCATGAAACACAACAACACCATGGTTGTTTGATGAAAGGTGTACTTCATAATGCTTTGCTAAAAAGACTGCATGTTCCACTGGTGTAACTGATGAGACAAGTACAGTACCTCCGGAGACAGGTATGCCCGACTAATAAAAGGGTGCCCTGTCTCTTTCTTTGGTAGGAGAGTATAAAGATATGTCACATCTTTAACCTGTCAGAGGCAAAACAGGCAGATGACCTGATGAACCCCAATCCGTACATTCTCCGGAGGCTGCTAAGTTTCCCTGAAATAAATAAGTTCGATCCGCAGCCTTGTTATCATTGCTATGCTTCTTAATTTTAAGACTGTTGAGTTTATCTGTGCTTCATGTCATGGCACGAACACCCAATTTACTTATATAGGTACCACAGGTTGAGCAAGCGAGATTTTGATGCAGTTGTTGTTGGCTCAGGGCCAAACGGCCTGGCAGCCGCAGTCACCATGCAGGAGGCAGGCCTTTCCGTATTGCTGCTGGAAGCAAAGGCTACTATTGGAGGCGGTTTACGATCGGCAGAACTGACTTTGCCTGGTTTTGTACATGACATTTGCTCTGCCATTCACCCACTGGCAGCGGAATCTCCTTATTTTAAAACGCTGCCCTTAGCGGCGCATGGACTGGAATATGTCACCCCGCCGGTGTCAGCAGCTCATCCCTTCGATAATGGAACAGCCGCTACCTTACGGAGCTCCATAGAAGAAACAGCCAGGCTGTTGGGCCGCGACGAAAATTCATACCAGAAGCTGATAAGGCCTTTGGTGAGGGACTGGCCGGACATTGCAAAGACCGCGTTGGGGCCACTCCGGATACCGAGCCATCCTGTGGCCATGGGCCAGTTTGGGCTGAATGCGCTGCAGTCAGCTGTTTTCCTGGCGAATTTCCGGTTTAAGACCACTGAAGCACGTGGGTTGTGGGCCGGTATGGCCGCACATTCCATACAGCCCTTAACCAACACAGCTACCTCTGCCATCGGACTGGTGCTCATGGCCATGGGGCACATCAAAGGATGGCCACTTCCAAAAGGCGGCTCGCAGGCAATAGCAAAAGCGCTTGCTTCTTATTTTGAGTCGTTAGGAGGGAAGGTAGAAACCAATTTTCCTGTCAGTTCGCTGAAGCAGCTGCCTTCCGCCCATGCAGTGCTTTTTGACGTAACGCCGAAGCAGCTGTTACAGATTGCCGGCCACCGGTTTTCTTCACTTTACCAGTGGCAACTGGAGCGCTACCGCTACGGCATGGGGGTGTTTAAGGTAGACTGGGCACTGGACGGCCCCATACCTTTCACAGCAGCTGAATGTAAGCTGGCGGGTACCGTGCACCTGGGGAATACCCTGGAAGAAATTACTGCTTCGGAATATGTTTCCCACAAAGGAGGGCACCCGGAAAAGCCTTTTGTTCTGCTGGCGCAGCAGAGCCTGTTTGACCCAACACGTGCACCAGATGGTAAGCAAACAGCCTGGGCCTATTGCCATGTGCCAAACGGATCAAAAGTTGATATGACGGAAGCCATTGAGAAACAGGTAGAGCGCTTTGCCCCCGGTTTCCGGGACCGGATCCTGGCCAGGCATGTGATGAACACTTCTGAGATGGAAGCTTATAATGCCAACTACATAGGGGGAGACATCAACGGAGGTATTATTGATGTCGGGCAGCTGTTTACCAGGCCTGCCCTCCGGCTTTCGCCCTACAGAACCTCTGCCAAGGGGCTGTACATTTGCTCGTCTTCCACACCACCGGGAGGCGGTGTGCATGGCATGTGCGGGTATCATGCTGCCAGAAGGGCTTTGGCAGATGTGTTCAACCTCCGGGCCAAGAGTCTGTAAAACTCGTTTACAGGCTGCTCCTGCTTGCCTGACGCAGTGGATGTGCCCTGATCCATTTTCTTTCTAACGTACTCCTGCTGCCTCTGAGGCCTTAAGAAAAGCTATATCAAAGCATCTATGGCCTGGCTGGGTTTGGGGCCATAAAGGAAATGCTCCTCAAGGTAGCTTAGAATATCATCTTCTGTTTTAGCGTGCAGAATGGTAGCTCCGGAAAGTGTCGGGAAGATAGTGGCGAATTCGTTGAATTTATGCTCAATTCCTTGCTTGGACAGGATAATATTGGTGCCACCAAAACAGCTTGCCAGAGTTCCGGTTCCTCCATGAACAGACACAAAGTGACTGCAATTGGCATACACCAGCAACTGAAGGTGATTAAAGTTGTTTACACAATCGCGGTGGCGCTGGTATAAATCGTTCATGAGTATGACGTCGGGGTGCGTTTCCCGCAGCCACTGGTACTCATTCAGATCTAAAATCTCGCTGTTGTCCAACACAATATGCCTGGACAGGGGCCGGTTGTAAACTATCTGGTACCGGTCTTTGTACTTGGATATGATTTCGTGAAGTGTCGGAATGCTGATGAAATTCACGGGCTGGTCATCCCACTCAATGTTGAATTTGTTCGCAATCACCAGTGTGGGTTTTCCGAAACGGAAAATATTGTTTTGAAAATGTTCCTTAAAGGGGACCCTGGCCCATTTAGAGTAGCTGTAGGAAATGCTGTGGGTCATGTTGGGCACCTCGTAACTACCGTAATTGGAGGCAGCGTCTCTTTCAGCATACCTTTCCTCGTGGTTTTCGCTAAAGAAGTACAGTTCTTTTGTATCCTTACAGGAGATAGTTTTACAGAGTGTCCCATTCAGGTGGTGCCAGTAAGCGAAAGGCAGAATAAAGGTTAACTCCTGCTGAAACTCACCATAATAATGAATGGTTTTGTATTTCTTTCTGACAACATAATCTTTGATCAGGTACTTTGTTTGTAGTAGTCTGCTGTAATAATTATCCCTTAGAAAATAGCGGTAGCGCTTCTGGATTGAAGGATACTTGATTAGGATAAAGAAAGATAGAAAGTTGAAAATGAGGCTTCGCATGCATGTTTTTTGGGGAATAGCCTGATATCTAAACAAGCTATTTTACTGATACTAAAGCTGCAGCAGTATTGTTCGCTATAGCTGTCCATTAACTTAGGTAAATAGATGGTAATTTATAGAAAATAAGGAACCTGTTTATTTAAATTTATTTGTTAATACAGAGCCAATCTCTAATACCTGCTTTGCTCTTTCCCTGCTGGCTTTGCTAATAAACCAGAGCACCAGGTAAAGCATGCCACCTGCTAAAAAGCCCGAAACACACAAAACAATGTCATGTAAATCGTGAAAATAGTTTCGGAAGTAGTACATGGCTACTCCACAGATAATAGAAAATATTCCCGGAAAGGAAATCTCCTTTAGAAACAACGAAACAGATACCGGGGAATTACGCAGGGAGTAAAATAAAGCAGGGAAAAAGAGAATGTACGTGATAGCCACATAGGCCTTGGCTACTCCATCCACGCCCCACTGTACACCAATAAAAAATGCTGTCACCACTAAGGCAGCGTTGATACAGCCCCAGGTAAAGTATCTTTTTATGTCGCCGGTAGATATCATGACTAATCCAATTGTGCTCAATAGCGGCTGGATGAAGGCTGCCAGGGCCAGTACCCGGAAGATTGAACTTGCCTCTATCCACTGATCACCCAACACTATCAGGATGAGTTCTTCTGAGAAGACAGCCATGTATACCACTGCAGGCATTGAAAAGAAAGCAAGCGTAAACAGAAAGCGCTTGTAATAGCTTCTGTATTTGCCACTGTCGTTTTGCAAGGTACTCAGGGCCGGCAGTGCTACTCCGTTTAGCGGGTCTCTCAACTGTGTGATAGGTAACAGGAGTAACTGGTAAGCCTTTGTATATAAACCCAGTGCGACAGAACCAACAAACTTACCTATCAGCACATTGTCCATGTTTCTTGAGAAGTAGTTGATCATGTCGAACCCAGTTATACCAGCCCCGAACTTCAGAAAAGACTTTACGTCGTTTGCTTTTAAAGTAAAACTAGGTCTCCAGTCACAGACCAGCCACAAAGCCAGGGTGTTAAAAGAAGGGAACAGCACCGAAATAGCGACAATAGCCCAGTAGCCGAAACCGAACCAGGCCAGCAGAACGCCACAGACAATGCTGAAAAATGCATTGGCCGTATTTATCATCGCAAGGCGCTGGAATTTCATTTGCCGCTTCATGAGGGCATTGTGCTGAAGGGAAAGCCCTGAAATGAAAATGCCTGCGGAGAATACAAGTGTGATATAAAACAGCCGCTCTTCATCATAGAAATTCACCAGCACAGGGGCGAGCAGCGATACAATAAGGGCGATGCCAAGGCTGATGAAAACATTTATCCAGAAAACAGCACTTACCTGTTGCTGGTTTATCTGCTCCTTTTGGATAACGGCTGCGGATAAACCTAAATCTTTGAAGATGGTTACAAAGCCTGTGACAGCGGTAACCATGGCTACCAAGCCGTAATCTTCCGGAGTTAGTAGCCTTGCCAGTACAATAGTAGAGGAAATATTCAAGGCAAATGAAACAACCTGGCCTGCAACGGTGATGAAGCCACCCTTTACAGAGCGGGATTTCAAATCCTCTTTCAGGTGTACTGTTTCAAACCATTTCTGCTCCTGCTTTTCCTCTTTTACCAGACCTAAATCCATATATTAAGTAGTATAAGAGGTACAAGGTTGCAGATAGACAAAAGAACGAATAAGGGTACGCTAAGGGTGAATGTCATGTAAGCTGATATTTAGAGCGTGGCAATGTATGGCGCTTTTGTAGCAGCATTATTGTTTGGAGAACTTTTTATCGTGCGGGTCGTGCGCAAGGCGGGAGTGGAAGTTATCCATAAACCGCTTTATTTCTTTGTTGATTCGTAGCATCAGGGCTTCTGAGAAATTACCATGGCGTTGTAATGCACGCGGGCCAGTCCATGCCCGGGCCTTATTAGACCGTACCTGTAGCACCTTGCCGTAAGGCATCAAATCCAGGCAGAGCTTGCCGTCCTCGCCAAGAAACCTTGTTCGGATAATACCCACTTTCAAACCATATTCCTTAATATAGCCCATGCTGATGCCGTATGCATTAAAGTAGGGGCGGTTCAGGTGCCTGAACTCAGCTATCACATCTTTCATCTTTTCCAGCAGGAACAACTTCCAGCGCGGAAAACCCTTTTCGCTGATGAAAGAGTAGCGGCCATACACACAAACAACACCAGGCTTCCGAAGCACCTTTATCATTTCATCTACCCAGCAGGAGGGGTACAGGCAATCTGCGTCAGCAGACAAAATATATTTACCGGCTGCGTTTTCCTGACCAGTCTGCCTGGCGGGTCCACTGCCTTGTGTTCCTTCGAAAAGGCCTTTGACATGGAGGTTATCAATGGTGTCCTGTGTTCTGTCGGTGGAGTTGTTATTAACGACAATGATCTCAAAAGGGATTTTTGTCTTTATCTCCGCCAGGCTGGCAACACAGCGCAAAACATTTATTTCCTCGTTCCAGGCAGGAATGACAATACTTACTTCCGGGGACTTGCTCTGTACCTTGTCCAGTTTCCGGTTTATTTCATCGAAAACAGCTGAAGGAATCTCCTCAAAGCTCTTGTAGTTGTACTGGTGCTTTTTAACCCAGGCTGGTACTTTGAAAATTTGCATGTCAATGGTTTTATTTAACTTTAGAAATTAGCTATCCTTTTATAAACTGTATTCCTGCTTCACATGATGATGCGTGGATGGATTCAGGAAGAAAGGAGAATCTCATCAGGTACAGCCTGTAAAGGCTCGTTACGTTCTTTGTATCTCTTATTTAAAAACTTTGTTTTATTTTTAAAGCAGTACTGGTGTATCTGCTTTAAATAACTTTTCCTTAATAATTTCTTGAATCCGTTATATGCCTACCAGATTATCGGAAGGTGTACGGAGTGCTGATTATTTTGTTATTATTTCAAAGTTTTGCTCGTTGCGTGTAGGTTTTGTTGATTTATTTGAAATGCGCTCTATGCAAGACAGCAGGAGGCCTGCTACCTTCTCCCAGCTGAAGCTTTTTGCAAATTCCTTTCTTTTCTGCTGCATGGCAGGCTGGTCTTCTGCCAATGCCTTATCTATCTGCCCTATAAAAGAATCTGTGTCGTCAGCCAGGTAAGTGTGTTTGCTGAAGATCTCGTTCATCGTATTAGTGGCAGTAGCTACTACAGGTTTACCTAATGCCAGATACTCCACAACCTTCAGCGGAAAATTACCTTTCGTTATCTCGTTCAGGATCTGTGGATTGATGCACACATCAAAATGCTCGATATAGGCAGGAACGTCCTGTGTGTGTTTTTTGCCTAAAAAGTAGACGTTCGGCAGGTCATGAAGTTCGCTTTTCTGAAAGTCTTCATCTTCCGGGCCAACCATCACAAAACTCCAGGAAGGCCTTGCCTTGGCCATGGCTATCATCATATCAAGGTTTAGCCGCAGCGTGAGTAAAGCACCCACATAACCAATGCGCGGTCCCGGAATGGACTTCAGATCTTCCGGTATCTCTCTTATTTCATCACTGTTGTATTGATCCAGGTCAAAGCCGTTGCCAATATAAAAGCTATTGGTGTTGTTCTTCTTGGCTTTCTTCGTAAAGTCATAGGAGTTGCAGACAATAGCATCCGCTTTCTTCATGAGCTTCGGCTCAAGGCTTATGCCATGCCTCTTCCAGTAGTCGATGCCAAGCGTATGGTCACGGTCCAGGTAAAGGTAAAACTCTGGTTTTAGGATCTCTTTCAGGTAAAAGCTTCTGAAAATGTCCTTGTCGTTTATCAGGATAAATTTTTCGAAACCCAGCCTGTCCAGGGCATTTTTTATATCCTTCGCAAAGCGGTTGTTATTAACCCAGTTTAACGCCGAGAAAATAGCGGTAGATGGTATCCAGTTGATGGATTCGATAACATGGCTCGGGTTTAAAACCCACAGGTTTTCATGGACCTGGGTTAGTGGGTCTTTTTTTGACTTGATGGAGGCAATGTGGGCCTTGGTATATTCGTCTTTATCAGATGCCAGAATTGTTTTTCTGTCGACTGGCGAATTGACATACAATACCTTGTGCTTTTTGGCCAGCTCCTTAGCGAGGCTGGTGGATGTAGAGTCCCTGTCGGTATTAATGCGTTGAAGGCTAACAAAAACAAAATTCATTCTAATACATAAGTGTTATTGGAGAGATAGCTACCTGTTAATGAATTCAGGTCTTGTACATACCTTTACAAAAGGCTTGTCTGGTGAAGCACCACTCAAAACTTTAACAGGCATTTCCAACAGGTATAAGGAGTTTGAACTCCAAGGGTTATACGGTAAACTAAAAATAAATATGCGTTTGCCTCTATATTATTTTAACAATTTGAAAAAACTTTGTTTTACCTTGATTCCTTTTCCCATGAAGCGGTTTCAAAGTTATAGCGCTTCAGCACTTTAGCGGGGTTGCCTCCTACTACAGTATAGGGAGGAACGTCTTTCGTTACAACACTTCCGCCAGCTACCACAGCATGCTTTCCTATACGTACCCCCGCTGTAATCACGGCATTCGCCCCAATCCAGCACTCATCCTCTATTATGATTTCAGCAGTAGAACAAGGTTGGTCCTTTATAGGGATGTTCACATCTTCGTAGCCGTGGTTTAAGCCTGACATGACTACATTCTGGGCGATGATGACACTGTTGCCAATGGTGATAGGACCAATCACGACGTCAAACAGCCCAATGAAAGTATTCTGCCCGATGTGCACCGGCCCCATGCCGTTGTTTACAACAGCATAGTCCTCTATCACAGCGTCTTCCCCTACTGAAAAAGAGTTGAAGGGCAGCACATCGAGGCGCGCCTTTGGCCGAACAACAGCTTTTTTGCCTTTTTTATGATAAAAGGGGTTCATGAAGTTACGCACCCACCAGCGTGGCCTTGCCTGGTTTGGCGGCATCAGCAGGTAAAGTGCGATTGCCTTCAGGCGGGAGTCTGTTTTAATTTTATGAATTAGGCTCAATGGATGTAATGGTTAAGTTAGAATACCCTGCTAAGCGTAATGCAGGTAAAGGAAGCTGCTTAAGCTTCCTTTACCATAGTAGAACTGGAAGCGTTCTGCGACAACACAGTCCGGTTTGCTTTTTCCCATGCGGCAGGCTGGGCACGCCGGATATACCGGAAGAAACCTGCAAACACGGCTACATTCATCATAGAGAAATAAAGTGGTACGACCAGCAGTTTCAGTTTGACTCCTTTGGCCTCTGCGCTCCACCCGGCCCAGGCCATCAGGTAAAAGAGAACCTGCAAGGTGAAAATGAGCGTGTATAGGCCTCCCTGCAGCCAGGCTAAGGCGGCATTAAGGGGAAGTAGCAGCGCAAGCAGGGCCGGTGTCAGGCTCCAGCGCAGTACCCGGTGCGAAAGGTACAGGAAGGTTACCACCGGCTGGCGGAACGGGTTCAGCAAAGACGTTAGCCGCGCCATAGACTGCCATCCACCGGCACAGATACGTATCTTTCTTTTCATCTCCTCTGCTAAAGACGCGGAAGGGGCCTCCATTGCATAAGCGCCCGGTTCATATACCACTTTGTAGCCTTGGTCAACAATGCGCAGAGACTGCACAAAATCATCCAGGATGGTATCTTTTTCCAGTGGCTGAAACAGGTTTGAGCGGAAAGACACCAGTTCACCGGCAGCGCCCATCAGGCTGTGTATCTGTGAATCGCAGCGCTTTAAGAAGGATTCGTACTTCCAGTAAAGTCCTTCTCCGGAGCCGGACGAGGAGTTTTCTGAGATAATCTTTTTTTCTCCGGAAACAGCACCAACCTTTGGGTCCTGGTAGTGTTTTACCATTTCCCGTACCGCATCCTTGTTCAGGAAAGTATTGCAGTCAGTAAAAATCACGTAAGGAGTGCTGACGTGCTCCATAGCCCTGTTCTCAGCCAGAGACTTTCCCCCTCTGATGGGGGAGTGCAGGTGCGACACCTGCGGATAGCAGGCAATAACTTCTGCTGAGTTATCAGTAGAGCCGTCTGTTATAAAAGTAATCTGGAGTTTATCCTCCGGATAGTCTAAGGCCAGGCAGTCTTCAATCTTGCTTTTAAGAATGTCGCCTTCGTTGTAAGCAGGCACCACTAAGGTAACCTCAGGCTCAAAGCTTTTTGAATATAGTACCTTGTTGTTGCTCAGCAGGCTTTTTGCCTTTGCCCACAACCACACCACCAGGCCATACCCTACATAAGTGTACAGTACGACAGCCAGGGCCAACCAAAATAGAGTTTTAAGAAAAAGCATAGCAAATAAGGGTTTAAAGACAATCCCTGAATAGCAGGCATGTCAGCGATTGTGGTATTCGGTCGGGTAATGATTTTATAACCTGTAGGTTATTTTTTGCCGGTTTTTAAGCCGCTGATAAAGCCAAGTACAAGGCAGACCAGCGCCGGAAGTGCAATAATGTCGAAAGGCATAGATTTGTAGTTTTATCTGTCTGAACAATTATTTAGAAGAAACGGCCTTGGCTTTATGTGGTGTAGGCAAAAATGAGGATTTGGTGGTGTTTATCTTCAGCAGGGCTGCACACATACAGAACAAAGCGTAAGGCAAGCGCAGCATTGCTCCCATTAGTTTCCTGTTATAAAGCCTTCCCGGCACAGCAATAAACATGGCTGCGCAGTATGCTGCCAGGAGCCCGGCCCAGAATAGGGTAGAAGGGCCGTAGGGTATAACAAAAGACACAAGGAAAATCAGGCCCAGTACACCTGCCAGTAAGGTGCGGGGCAGGATAAAAGCCTGCAGAATTTTATTGAAGAACTCAATGTTTCCTGATTTAAAGAGTTGGCGCACCCCTTCCCCTGCGTAAGTCTTCAGTAAATCCACCTGGGCAGCTATCCATCTTGTGCGCTGCTGGGTAAACACCTTGGCATTTTCTATTTTCTCATCGAATACATATACCTGGTCGAGGTAGCAGATTTTAACCTGGTCTCTGGCAATGCGCAAATCTATCTCCTTGTCTTCGCCCACCGTTTCCCCGATGCCCACCAAAAGCTTTTTCAGGTAAGTGTACTGGAAAGCCATGCCTGAACCGATGAGGCTGGAAGATAAGCCCACGGCAAACTGCCCCTTCCGGAAAAGGTGGTTGTTGATTTCTTCGTTGCAGGCATCCAGAAAGGCAAAGGCGGAATCCATGTTTTTGGCTGTCCGGTGGGCTTGTACTACTTTGTATCCTGCTGCAAAGGCAGCGTTCACCTCTTCCAGTACGTTGTCGCCCATCAGGTTGTCCACGTCCAGCACCAAGGCAATATCGTATTTGTTCTCAGGCAGCGAGTCCATTGCCCAGGCTAAAGCTTTTCCCTTTGTGCTTCTTTCAAACTTTACTTCAACTACCTGCGAGCCCTGTTGCCTCAGCGTCTGGACGGTCTCAGGTTCTAAGCCATCTGCAATTACTACCACATCAAACTCACCGCGGTATTTGTGGTGAAGGGCTGCCTGGCTTGTCTCCAGTATGACTTGGTTTTCCCGGTAAGCCGGAATCAGGATACAGAATTTGCGCAAGCCATTCTCTCCCTTTGAAGGGTAAGTTCGCTTAATGCTTTTATGCCCGGCAAGTGAAAAAAATAAAAGATAGGCGCAGTTGAAGAGCAGGTAAGCCCCTAAGAGGTAGAAAACTGATTGTAAAAGTATTTCTATAGCAAGCATGTTTCGCATGTTTAATTTCTGAAACCAGCCCAGTTGAAAATAGGGTTGCGGAGGGCACTGGTTTAATTAGGTAATGTTTTATTCTGATTCTGCAGGTGCCACCAGAGGCCGCGCCCCAGAGCCAGCAGATGTTTCCATTCCCGGCGTATGGAGTGGGTGACGGCCTTCTTTGGGATGGCAGCCATCAGGAAGATGGTTGTACTTGTCAGGAAAGCCCAGCCACTTACATTTCTTCTGATGAAGAGCAGGCGGTTCCGGTTCATGTAATACGTTTTCAGCACCGACGATTTGCCTACAGAAACCGACTCCTTATGGTAGATGGTGGAATTGGCAACGTAATGACAGGTATAACCTGCTCTTTTAATCATCTCGCACCAATCAAGTTCTTCGTAGTACAGGAAATACAGCTCCGGCATCAGGCCTACTTCATCTATGACTTTTCTGGGTACCATCATGGCGGCACCATCGGCTAATGCCGTAGTAGTGGAGACATTGTATTGGCCCTGGTCTTTCTCCAGGCTTCCGATCCCCTTGCTGCGCCCGGTCCACGGGTTTATGCCTGTAGAGCCGGCATACTGAATCAGGTTGTCTGTTCCGTAAAAAATTATCTTAGGAGAAGCAATACCAGCATTCGGGTTGCTTTCGAACAGTGCCACCAGTGGCTCCAGGAAATCCGGTTCCACCTCTGTGTCGTTGTTCAGGAAAAGGAGGTACTTTCCTTTAGCCTGTAGTATGCCCAGGTTGTTACCTCCTGCATAACCCAGGTTAGAGGACGACCGAACAAGCTTTACTTCCGGATAGGTCTCTTCAATCAGCGAAGGGTCATCAGTAGGGGAGGCATTGTCCACTACGATGATCTCGATGTTCGGGTAAGTTACCCGGCGCAGCGATGCTACCATCTCACAGGTAACGCTGGCCTGGTTATAATTAACGGATATGATAGATACTAAAGGGCTATGCATAAGTTTCTGCTAACGCTGCGTCTTGTTTCTGGCTTTCTGTTTCTTCTTCAGGTTTGCTGTCTAGCTTAGGGCCAAGGAAAATAAAACTCCACGATATGTACACGATCATGGCCGAAGGCATGGCGTTGATTACTTCATTGCCATAGCTGCAGAAGAGAATACCGGCAAAGCCAGCTGTCAAGGCCTGCAGTTTTATTCTAAGCCGCTTGTCCTGTAGCATCCATACGATGCCACAACACTTGCCCAGAATGTACATCATAATGCCAAACCATAGAATAAAGCCTACGATGCCGTACATTGCCCACACTTTTACCCAATAGCTGTCGGGTGGGATGGAAGCCAGAAATTTATCCGGGTTATATTTAACTCCCCAAAAACCAATCACTCCCGGTCCGCCGCCAAATGGGCGTGTGTCAAGGTACTCTGCAAGCCGCTGCTGGTTGTAAAGCCTTACCCCCAGTGATGCATCTTCCGGGTTAAGAGCAGAACGCAATCGCTGTATGTGGTAAATGCCACTGCCAACGGAGGTGAATTTCAATAGGAAGAGCCCGCTGATAGCGAAAACGGCACCTATAAACATGATTTTGAAATTCTTGCTTAGGAAGAGCGCAACTGCCACGCCCACCACCAAGGCATACAAGGCTCCCCTTGTTCCGGAAATAAGCATTCCGTAAAGGATGATTCCTGCAGCTATCGCAAGCAGTATTCTTTTCCACAGCTTAAACGGGCCTAAAGCGAGTATCAAGGACACCAAGCCAATATGAGCCATGGAGGCTCCGAAGTTACCGGCGTCGCTGTAGAAGGAGAATACCCGCAGCTTGCCGAACAGGATGTGTGTCTTGCTGGCACCAGCATCCAAAAACGCCTGTTCGCCAGGTGATGGGCCGATGTACAGCTGCTTTACACCATTCAGAGTGGCTAAAATGGACATTCCGATAAGAATGCAAATGAAAACGTTGAGGTCTTTTTTTGTGTTGAAGACAATCAAAGACAAAGGCACGAGTAGAAACCAGATCAGGCTGGTTCCTCTTATTTCCTGCAGCCAGCCTCTAACGCTAACGTCTGCCGGGTTAAAAACCTCTACCACATTTATCAGGAACCAGAACAGTGTCAGGAACATAAGGTCGTTCCTGGTGTTGCTCCAGTTGTATTTTTTAGAAGAGTTTGTGAGAACGGCTATCCAGGTGCCTACCAGCAATGCTTCCCCTAATACACCATAAGGGATGTCGCCTCCGATTTCTCTTGTAAAGAAATGAAGGGTAAAGCTGAAAAGAATAAAGGCAAGAAAAGAGTACTTGGGCTCGTAAAAAATAGCAGCTATGAATGGCACAGCTATGGCCAGTACCACTAACAAGGCAGGTACTACTATGCCTATCATGGTGGTCAGCCATCCTATACCAATAGCAGCTAATACTGTTAAGGGTAAAATAAGGAACTTCTGTTTTGATGCAGAAGGGTTGATAAATTGACTCATGTTACTTATGAATGAGTGTAACTGCGGAGGTAGTGTGTTTTTTATTTTATCCGGCCTTTCACAAAAAGGCCGGATAAAATAAAAATCTTTAGATTGATGCAGCCTGCTTTCCATACAGTACTGCCAGGTAAGGCTGAAGCGAAGCCATTGTGTAATTTACTTCGCTTGGCCACTGTATAGAAAGAGGTAGAGAATGTCCGTATCAGGTGTTCAGTACTGCAGGCTCGCCTTCCCACTGATCTACCTGATTGGGAGCATCTACTTTATGCGGAGCAGTCGTTCTTAATGGTCTCACCCGTGCACCTATGAAGTCTTCCACATAATCAGGGTACACCCCGTTCAACACCAGTTCTATCGGTGCCTTGGTTATCTTCTGAATATTGCTGAATACAACCTTATCGGCATGCTCCCATGTTCTGTCAGCTTTCACCGCCACCAAAATCAAATCGAGGTACTGTAGCAGCGAAACCGGATAGGTTTCTTCCAGCAGGGCCGGGAACTCCACAATAACCACTGAGTAGTTGAACACACGGTTTCCTGCGAGGTCAGCCACGGTAACGCTGGAGTTTACACCCTTCATAGGAGAGTAGAAGGCAACTGAGTTGCCAAAGTATTCACTCTGGTGCTCAGCGCTATCAGGCAGCAGGTTCAATGTTTTAAGGCCCATGTTGCCTAGTTTTTTCGTAAGGCCCTCGCTCAGTGTGCTTTTACCTTCACCGCTGTGGCTGCTTACAACACCAATCACAAAAGGTCCCTGGGTGTCTCTTTTCTGCTGTATCTTTAAGAGGAGCTGTCTTACCAACTGGTCTTCAGCCTGGCCTACCTTAGCACTGTTCTTGCCTTTCAGCATGTTTGGAAGCACACCCATCACAGGGAAGTTTGTCACTTTGGCGGCAAACTCTGGCTTTCTCAATGTGCTGTCAATCATGTCAGCTGTAAAAACGCCTGCTCCGGTAAGTAGCATAGAGCCAAAGAAACCGAACAACACCAAGAGTACCATGCTGGTACTGGAAGAGCTGATAGGGTAGTAAGGAGGGTCAATTACCCTTAATTGTGATGACAGCTCGATATTCTGCTGGCTCAGCTTACTTTTCTTCAGGCCATCCAGCTGTGCCATGTATTCCTGTTCTGCTACCTGTACCTCACGTCTGATTTTTCTGATTTCGGCACCAAGTGGCACTAGCTTTTCATATTCTCCGCCCAACGCACTTTTTTGCTGGCGAAGTAAGTCCAGCTGGCTTTTTAGTTCTTCTACTAAAACGGTGTTTCTCACATAGTCATCCAGCAGCGAGGCGATAGGTGCTCCCTGTATGGAGTGCGTGTTGGCGTAATAGTTATCTACTGATGCTTTTATTTTATCTGATATATCCGCAGATTCCTTTTTAAGACGCGCTATCTTTTCAGCGTTTTCGCCCTTGTTTGCCATCTCCAGCTCCAGCACCTGGTTGTTGATGTTGGAGAGTCTGGAGCGCAGACTCATGATTTCCTGGCTTTTCAGGTTGGCTGCACCGCGCTTTTTCATTGTTTCTTCCACAGATTTAAGTGCGGAGAAGGCGCCGGCATACTGCATTTCCAAAGTGCTGAGCTTATCCAGTACATGGGTTTTGTCAGAAGAGGTAGCGGCTATCTGCTGATCATAATCAATGATGTTGTTTGACTTGTTGAACTCATACAGCTTCTGCTCTGCTTCCTGTAATTTGTCGTAGGCTTTCTGGGTAGCCTCATCAAAGTATACCATCACATCCTGATTCTGGCCGGAGAAAAGCTCCTTGTTCTTCCGTGTGAAGACGTTTGTCAGAATCTGTAGCGTCTGATGACAAACTCCCGGGTCGTTGGCTATATATTCTACCTGCACCAGATCACTGTTCCCGATGCGGTAAGGCAGTATGTTTGAAAGAGCCTCCAGCGAATAAGCCGGGTCAGCAGAGTTCACCGTTTCGTAAATGATGTTATCAGTACCGCTTCTGTATAAACCAACAAGGTTTGCAGTAGTTTCTTCTACAGTAGCACCTCTTAGCGCAGTCTTCAATGAATCAGAGAACAACTCGTTCAGCCGCTCATAGGTGTCTTCACTCATCACGGTCGGGTCATACTCCTTCAGCATTAAGTGTGAAGCCAGCAAGCGCATGATCACTTCTTCTTTAGTGTCTCTTGAGCTGATAAGTGTTATCAGGTTGTCATAGGCACCTTCGGCTCCTCTTCGTGAAGCTTCGTCTGTTCCGGTAACTCTGTAGCCAGATGCAATACCAGTGTAAATTACGGTGTTGGAAGTATATTCCTTGTCTTGCCCCAGGTTAAATAGAAAAATGGATACTGCTGTTATTAAAGGTATAGCAAGTAGCAAAAGCCAGTTACGGCGCATTAGCTTATTGAATTCTCTTAGTGTCATTTGCCGGATATTAAAGTGTTAATTGTCATTCCTATTCTTTCTTCCAAAAGAAGCAAGTTGGTCATATACGTGTTCTTGGCTTCCTGTAGGGCTAAGCTTGATGCGTTGTAATACTCCATCGCTTCAATTTGCTCGGCTACCTGTAGTTCTCCTTCCCTGAACCTCTTGTCAGATATCTCTTTGTTGATGGTGGCAGACTGGAAAGCATCCTGGTAATTCTGCAGTACCTCTTTAGAGAGTACAAGCTGCTGGTACAGGGTGATAACCTCTTTGCGTATTTCTCTTTCTACCTGCTTGCGGTCAGCCTCTGCCTGCTTCAGGCCCATCTGGCGCCGGGTAATCTCGCTTCGGCGGTTGATGACGTTCAACAGGTTGAAGTTCATGTTTAGGCCCAGGTTCCAGTTTGAGCGCACTGGCTGTGCAAAGGCATTCCATGGCGTTGGATTTACTTCGCCCTGCCCGGCGAACTGAAACCAGGTACCATAGCTGTAGCCGGAGTTTAAGCCGATACCATTCAGAATTTGCCTTTTACCCAGCTTAATCTCTTCGCTGGCAATTTGCTTTGCTGCTTCTGCGTTTTCTATCTCTGCGGAATATTGAATGGCTGCATCATATAAAAGCGGGAGAGCATAGTCTGATGAAGCGAAAAATTTCTCCATTGGGGTCAATGTCTGCTCTGTCTGCTGTGGCCGGGCCTGCCCGAACACCAGCAGCATATGCATGGTAAAAAGGAGGGTGATAAATGTTTTTTTCATTAAACGTTTTCTTTTTGAAATAAAGCTGGAACTGTCTTAAGTATAATCTGTAAGTCTTTGGCAAGTGAGCAGGTCTGGGCATATTCAATGTCGAGGGCTTTGCGCTCATCCTCTGACATGTCACTTTTACCACGCTTGCTCACCTGCCAGAGACCTGTGATACCAGCCGGTGCTATAAACCTGGCTGCAAACTGATCGGTTGTTATTTTTTCTGCCTCATAGAGGGGGAGGGGGCGGTTGCCTACAATAGACATATCACCACGGAGCACGTTGTAGAGCTGCGGCAATTCGTCTATACTCGTGTTTCGGATAAAGGAACCAATACGCGTAACACGCGGGTCATTGGCTATCTTGATGAAGGCTGAGCCATCCTGCAGTTTTCTCGCCTGCTGGAATTCTTTTTCACAAATCAGCTTTCCTTTTTTGTCTACCAGCTGGTTCTGGCATCCGTTTCCGGCGGCAGCGCAGGCGTCGCATATGGAGGCCTGTAAAGTATAGGTCTTGCCGGAAGAGGACTGGTACTGGTTGAGCTCTTTAATAGAGTTAAGCAACTGGTCCGCATTCTGCCGCATCGAACGGAACTTCCAGAACTTGAATATCCGGTAGCCTGTGCCAACACGGTAAGAGTAATAGAATACCGGTCCCTTGGATTCCAGCTTAATGAGGATCGCCACTATCAGAAACAGGGGCGAAAGGCAAATCAAAGCTATCAGGGCTACAACAATATCAAATATGCGCTTGCCGAAGCGCGTTTTATATGCGGGTGCGCTTATTGCGGCATCCGTCACAGGCTTTTCTACTTTAAGAGAGAAGTAACTCAGGCGGGTTAGCAGCTTTTCTTTAACGGCTGTGCGCTCAAATATGTCACATACACCTGCCTGTAGCAGTAAAGCCTGCAGCGAAGGGCCAACATTGGCTTCTGTAATCCAGAAGATAGGGCTTTGCACGCCCCTGTCGTTCTTTATTGCCTTCACGAGGTTAAGCCCAAGTTGCGAGGCCGGGTTAACTGAGCTAAAGATGATGGCATCAAAAGCTTCACCTTTCGACAGCCACGACAGGAAATGAGCTGGATTATCGAAGCTATGAACCTCTAAGTCATCCTCAAATTCCCTTCTGAAGCTGCTGACATCTTCAGGTTCCGTAGTAAGATAAAGTATTTTCTTCCTCATGGTTAAAATCACTGTATCTTGATTCGCTTAAGCATGTTCTTGATTCTGATATCAAGCTCTTCCGGGTTAAAGGGCTTGACCATGTAATCGTCTGCACCATTTTTCAGGCACAAAATCTTGTTGTTAGTCTCATCTTTACCGGAGAGCATGACCAGGGGAATGTCCTTGTACAAGGTACTGGCGCGGAGTTGTTTTATAAATTCAAGCCCGTTCATGTAGGGCATATCGAAATCAGCTACTATACCATCTGTATAATGGCCATCCTGGAGCCACATCATTGCAGCATGGCCATTTTCCTTCACAACTACTTCATATTCTTTTGAGAAGAAGTGCTCCAGAATCAAACCTATGGATGGTTCGTCGTCTACTATCAGTAATCTTTTTTTCATAATAAAAGTGAATAGGTACTAAGGGTTGTGTTGGTAAGGGTGCGTAAACTAACTATATAGCAATAGATGTATTCTATTGATTTAAGCTTATTCGTTCTTCTTTTAGTTAAGGTTTCCCAAAATGGAATAAAATTTTCCCATTTTGGCACATATTCGTTTTGTAATGGGATATTGTTTTTTTAAATGATGCTATACGTACTTAATGACTTTGGAAAAGGTTTCTGAAATATATAGCGCTAACTAATACTGTATAAACGGTAAGTTTGGTCGTGAGAACCTAAGTGAGTGGTTTATACCAGGCAAAACAGCCTCTGTTACTGCTAAACCAGTAAAAAATATACGTTAGTGAGTAAATACTTTCTATGATTAAAGTCCAAAAAAAAATTTGTAAAATTTTCGTTTATCATAAAAATTATGTCGTTACAGTTCTTAAGCGGGAGTAGATGATTTTAGTTGTCCTGCTCCAGTTGTTCAGAGAAAACTCTGATTACTTTCGTTGTCACCTCACGAACCGTATGCATCAGGCGCCCCATTTCCTCTGCTTTTACATTACTTTTAGCGTAGCCCTCTATCTGCTTCATTGCTTCTGTAGCATGCTGTATCTGTATGTTGCCAAAAGTGGATTTGAGTTTGTGTGCAAGGTGTGCCGCGGTTTCAAGTTCTCTTCTGTCTATTGCTTCCTCCAGTTCGTCCAGTTGCCGGGGTACTGTGTCTACAAACATCCGCTGCATTTTCCTGATAAACAGGGCATCATTCTTCAGGTTTCCCAGGCCGGAGAAATCGTATAAAGCAGGTTCATTTTTCGTCGTGTCCTCTGCCTGCGGTGTAATGGCCTGGGCTGCTTTGCTACGGCCAGTGTGCCGGGAAATGAGCTGGAAGAGCCTAGACTCGTGGTAGGGCTTGAGCAGGCAATCGTCAAAGCCATAGAAACTATACCGTTCCACGTCAATTTTCTGAATGTTGGCGGTGAATGCTATAATAGGGGTTTGCCTGTTAGGGTTTTGCGTATTGCGTATCCGGTAGGTGGCTTCTATACCGTCTAGCTTCGGCATTTGAATGTCCATCAGAATCAGGTCATACTCCTTCTCGCTTGCCTTTGCCAGCGCTTGCTCGCCGTCATAAGCTATATCTACACTTACGTCCCAAAGCTGTAGTTGAGAGCTTAAAAGTAATTCGTTCAACTGGTTATCCTCAGCAACCAGAATTTTTAGGCCTTTTAGCCTGGCAGGGTTCGGAAAGGATGCTTCTTTTCTGGCAGCATGCTCCTGCTTTGCCAGAGGGTAAGATATGCTAAAGTAAAAGCAGCTGCCCTGACCGTTTTTATCATCCAGCCACAGTTTCCCGCCCTGTAGTTCCAGCAGCTTTTTAGAGATGGTTAAGCCAAGCCCTGTGCCGCCGTACAGCCGCGTGATGCTTTGTTCTTTGTTCAGCGTCTCGTAAACTTTTTTAAGCTTTTCTGTATTAAACCCGACGCCAGTGTCCTTTACGCAGCACTCTATGTTCAGCAGGTTTCCCGTCACTTCCACGCGGTTCACCATGACGGTTATCTCGCCCTGCCGAATTTATTTGATAGCATTGTTCATGAGGTGAATCAATACCTGGCTTAGCCGGAAGGGGTCGCCTTCTACCATAGGAATTTTTTCGCCTGGTTCTTTATACTTAACAGCCACACCCTGATCCTGGGTTTTGAAGGTCATTGCCCGCACGGTGTCACTTAAAACCGAGGAAATATCAAAAGGTATCGACTCAAGCTTCACTTCCCCTGACTCCAGCTTCGTTATATCCAGCAGGTCATTCGGTATCACCAACAGGTTGTCTGCAATCGATAAGATGGTGTCCAAGTAGCCTTCCTGCTCCTTATTAAGCAGGCCTTTTTTCATGACTTTCGCTATACTGGTGATAGCATTGATCGGGGTCCGGATTTCATTGCTGATACTGGCAAGAAAACTCTCTTTGGCCTTGGCCGAATCTTCTGCTGCCTGCAAGGCATCTTTGAGCAAGGTTATGTTCGAGCTTACTGACAAAAGGTAACGGGTGCCATCGGGTTGCCGGAAAGGTTTTTTGGTGGTTTTGAACCACACTTTCTCGCCGCTTTTCATCTTGTAAAACTCTTCGATGCTTATTGCCTCGTTCTTTTCAAGTAACTCCAGGTCCCGTTCATAAGAATAATCAAACACTCCTGTACCTTTTGCCAGCAGTTCATCTACAGTGAGACCATGCAAGACCGCGTAGGCATCATTAGCAAGAATAAACATGCCTTGTTCATTTTTTACATAAGTGGGGTTGGGGTTGGTTTGAATAACCTGCCTGGTAAATTCCATTTTCAAATTAAGTTACTGCTTGTCTTTTTTACGGTTGTGGCCTCTATTGATTTCCTGTATACAGGAAGAGCAGTTAACAGATGTACCGCTCTTTTTATATGTTTTACTTATCAGCTGCCATTCTGGAAAGCTTTGCTTTTATGTATTTAGCAGAAGAAACTGCTTTAAGTTTTTTAGAGGGTAAAAGCTATCGGAAGCTAAACCTGACCTGCTACGTGGTAATACCGGATTTTGTTTATGCCAGTATTTAATTGTATCCTGCCGGCGTTCTTCAGCCGATATGTGATGCGGTGCTAGGGCTCTGCCAAAGTATACCAGAGATACTTTGGCAGAGCCCTTCCCATGATGTATGAAGCTTATTAAAAAAAGATAAGCTTCTTTTAATACTTCGTATAGTGCATGACAGTGTCAGTTGCCACTTTGTATATTTTTATCTTTTTCTATTACTGTAGCTGATTCAGCCTTACAGTGATCCAAAGCTTTAATAAGGTGGAAGCTAGGTGGCTTGAATTATCGCCACAATGGCAAAAGCGGGATCATTAGTTTAATACATGACACGAGGCCAAACTTTGTGCTATTTTCTTTCGGCCATAAAGACCTCTTTTTTTCTTATCATCCTGTAAATGGTCGATTTGCCTATCTTGAGCTTGTCTGCCACATACATGACGTTGTAGTTATACTTGTCGAGGTATTGCTGTACCGTATCGGCTATGTATTCATTCAGGGTTTTTTCCTCTTCCACAGGAGCAACCTGTCTGGCCGGCAGTTGTATGTCCTCTGGTGTGATGGTTTTGCTTTCCGATAGAACAGCTGCCAGTTCTACTACCGCTTTTAACTCCCGTACGTTGCCGGGGTAGGTGTGCTGAAGCAGTTTCTTCTGTGTACTCGCTGTAAAGGTCTTAGCTGGTATATTATTTCTTTTACAGTAGGTTTGAAGTATCTTTTGCGCAATAAGCAACAAATCATGTCCACGTTCCCGCAAGGGGGGGAGGTGAATCTGCATGCCGAGCAGGCAGTAATACAAGTCCTCCCTGAAGTTTCCCTTTCTGACTTCATCCAACAGGTTGTGGTGTGTGGAAGCCACAACACGAACATCAATTGCAAAAGGGGCATTAGACCCCATCCGGGTTATAGTTTTTTCTTCAAGCACCCGTAGGAGTTTGTACTGTAAATGGATGTCCATTTCACCTACCTCATCTAAAAACAAGGTGCCGCCATTTGCCTCTTCAATCTTTCCTATGTGCTTGGCTGTTGCCCCGGGAAAGGCACCCTCTTCATGGCCATACAGCTCTCTTTCCAGCAGTTCACCTGGAATAGCCGAAATGTTGACGGTTACAAATGGTTTTTTAGCCCGGTTTGAGCGCTGGTGTATGGCCTTGGCAGTAAACTCTTTGCCTGTGCCAGTTTCACCTGTTATAATCAAGTTGATATTATTTGAGGCTGCTTTTTCAATTTGCCTGAACACTCTTTTCATAGGCTCAGAGCTGCCAATTATTTCCCTGCCCGTATCCTGCTTTCGGTTCACCTCTTTTCGCAGTGCCTCAATTTCTTTTTTGAGCGCTATATGCTGTTTGACTTTTTCAATAATACTCCAGAGGCGATCCTTTGTGTCTTCGTTTTTAACAATGTAATCGTAAGCGCCCTGCTTAATGGTGTTTACTGCTTTGCTGATGTCTTCCTGACCCGATATGACGATGGTATAGGTGTTCGGGCTTACTTCCAGTATCCTGTTGAGGATTGCCTCCCCGTCAAAGCCAGGCAAATGGTAATCCAGGGTAACAATGTCAGGAGCTTCTGAAAGCCTGTGCAGGAACTCATTTACATTACTAAAAGCTACTACTTCATGGGTGGTGTCAAGTGATAAATGATAGGAAAGAAACTGTGAGTACCAGAGATCATCTTCCAGCACGAATATTTTTGTACCCAATGTAGTTGTTGTAACTGACATATAATTCTTAAAGCACTTATAGCGTAATAATCAGCTTTATTTCAAGTGTCTGCATTTTGTTGAAACACAGTCACAAAGGGCTTGTCTGGTAAAGTTTAGATGAAAGATTGAGAAAGGTTATTCAGCCTCTGCTGCGCACATTATCTTTAAATGAAGGCTCGCTTTTTTACAGGCAGGGTTGCCAGCTACGAGCAAACGGGCTGCAGGTATTCCTGCATTTTATCATGCAGCTCCTGCGGAACAAAGGGTTTGGTAAGATAATCGTTACCACCCAGGCTTAATATCCTTTTCTTTTCGTTTTCACTGGCGTTAGCCGTCAGCGCAATGATAGGCATGGTGTAACCCAGTTTCCGTATCTCAGCAATAGCGTCAAATCCATTCATCACCGGCATGTGGAGGTCCATCAAAACAAGGTCGTAAGGTTTTGACTTTATTTTTTCAAGCGCTGCACAACCGTCTCCAGCAGTTTCTACCTCTGCCTGCCAACTTACCAGGAGTTTACTGGCCACCATGTTGTTGATGGCATTATCATCAATTACGAGCACTTTCGCATCTTTCAGCGACGAGAAAGGCTTCTCGGCAGGTCCTGTCATTTTAAGTGTATCCAGCGACAAATCAGGTTTCAGGAAGCGTAGCCGAACCGAGAAAACGGAGCCTTCACCTTGTTTACTTGTAAGATGTATGCTACCCTTTTGCAGCTCCACAATTTTTTTGGTGATGGCCAGTCCTAAGCCGGTGCCACCATACTGTCGGTGGGTAGCTGCACTTGCCTGCACAAAGCTTTCAAAAATTTGCTGCTGCCTGTCTTCAGGTATGCCCACACCGGTATCTGTTACTGAAAACTCGAGCACCCAATCATCGTTTGACTGGTACACAACATCTACAGAGAGCGTAACGCTTCCGGCATCGGTAAACTTAATGGCGTTGCTCATCAGGTTGTTCAATACCTGCGTTAGCCTGGCCGGGTCTCCTGCAACTTCAGCAGGTGTGTTCTCATCTATGCACAGGTTAAACTTCAGCTGCTTTTCAGCTGCCCTGATGGAAAGAGAACGGTGTATTTTTTTCAACAGGTCCGTTAACTGAAAGTTAACTTTTTCAATCTCTATTTTACCGGCTTCGATCCTTGAAAAATCTAGGGTGTTGTTTATCAGGGCCAGCATGTTTTGTGAAGAGAAATGGATAGACTGGAGATTCTCTTTGTGCTGCTGTGCTATATTTTCTTCCTGCAGGAGCAGATACGTGAGGCCCATGATGGCATTCAAAGGCGTTCGAATCTCATGGCTCATCAGGGAGACAAACTCTGATTTAACCTTGGTGGTTTCTTCTGCCTTCTCTTTGTCCGCCAAGAGCTTTGATTCAACCTCTTTGCTAACGGTTACATCCTGTAAGGTGCCAATCACTTTCAGAAGTTTAGCATCCTTGTACACCGGCTTCATCATAAGCCTTATCCAGGTGTTCTCCTGCACATGTCCCAGGCGGGTAACACAGTCAAACTCTTTGCCGGCACTTAAGGCCTGGCTCCAGCTGTGCGCTATTTTATCCCGGTCCTCCTCTATAAAGTACGGGAGAAAGGAGAGGAAATCAGGAACACTTTTGCCGGCCGGTATCTTCAGCAGGGTATTAACAAAGTCAGTGCAGACGAATTTCTGAGAATCTACGGTATACTCCCAGCTGCACATTTTAACAAGCTTTTCTGTCTCAGCTCTTAATGCATCTGCTTCAGTATCCTGCTTTGTGGCAGGCTCTTCCGGTTTGATTTTCCGGAGTTCCCCCTTCTTTACCTGGTCCTTTTCGGGCTGCAGGAAAAGTCCTTTTCTAAGCTTTTGTTGGCTCTTTTCTTTAAAATCAATCACCCCTATGGCACCGTCACTATATTCATCAGATGCCTTCAAAGGAAACATGTGGTTGAACTGGATGTTCGCGCTTTTACGCACCGCCGAATTAAAGCTTGAGTTATAATAGACGGCCTCCTCTGTAACATCTTCTTTTAAAATTTGCATGTTGCCCTCGCCCTGCGGCAAGGAGTGAGAAGAGACGGTGTGGGAAATATCGGTGGTCGTTAAACCTATGATAGCTTTAAACCACTGCTTGCAGTAGCCTGCAAAGCTGGCAAAAGACACAGAGGTGGTGTCAACTCCGGACCGGAGCTCAAGAGTATTCTCATACTGATGATCAGTACTAGAATTATCTATATCAAAAGAGAGAGCGTCTCTTTTGATTTCAGGTTCCTTAACAGGAAGGTCTTTTAATTTCATAAACTAAAGTAGGATAGAGGTGGCCGCTGCCTTAACTCAAGCATAACTACTTTTGCGGACTGTATTTTGTTACTTATTTTGAGATGTATTTTTAATATTTTAATATATGAATATTTATATGCTTTGTTAAGATTCTTGTAACCTTTCTTCGTTTTATACGCTTTAATGACCTTAGCGCATCTTGTAAGATGTAATTTTTGCAAGAAATATTTACAATAAGTATTACTGCTTTAACTAAATTACGTTATACTTATAAGCACTATGAAGTAATTTATTCGGTTAGTGAAACTTTTATGAAGAAGAGGAATGTAAGGTTGCTGTTTGGTTTAGTGGTAGTTATCTTTTGTGCCGAACTAGTGCTGGCTTTAAATGTAACAGAGCCGTTTCCTGCTATTATATATCCTGGTTTTGAGGATATACCATCTTTAAACTCTCCCATCCTGAAACCAAAGCTTGTGGTCTTTTTTCATGACAAGGATTCCCTGGAAGTAGATAAAGAACTGTTCTTTAGTCATATGTCTAATGTTTATAATAATGTTGTTCTCTCTGAAAACTTCAAACATAAGAGCTCATTCCTTAGACCGGTAAAGCAGGGGAGGTCTCTGCAAGCGACTGTCGGATCACGGAAAATAAACCTTGACCTGAACGAAGTTTGGGATGAGGAACATATACAGGAAGGGAAATTTTGGGTGTCGGCAACATTAAAAGAAACTTTGAAGCGGGATGACTTTACCCGGCTGGAGGTGCAATGGCACGCCTATAAGTTAAGTAAAAACGAGAAGGAGCCTTTACAGCAAGGTAATTTATCAGAAAAATTTGTTGTGAGCTTCATAGAATAAATTACAGATGCCTGCACGTTCAAATCCTCTCGACCGAATTATTTTCGGCTCCTTTCTGCTGTCACCTGAATCCCTGGGGCTGTACAGAATTTCTTATGCGTTGTTTCTGCTTACTTTCGGTGTTCCGAACTTCACCTGGATAAGTAATTTCCCTGCTGTTTTCTACAACCCGCCCATGCTAAGCCTGCACACTTTTCTTTCAGGCTTTCCGAGCCAGTGGGTTTTGTTGTTAATTAGTTTGGGAACATGTGTCTGTACCACAGTTCTTTTATTTGGTTATAAAACCCGCCTTACATCCATCCTGCTTGGCCTGTTTATTTTTACAGGCAAGTCCTTTGCCTATTCTTTCGGTAAAATCGATCATGATTTTTTAATCTGGATAATTCCGCTCATCATGTCCTTCAGTAACTGGGGGGCAGCTTACTCTGTAGATTCTAAATCAAACCAGCACGACAGGGAGGTGCAGACCTGGCCTGTTGTGTTACTTGCCCTTATCCTTAGTCTGGCCATGTTCAGTGCAGGGCTCCCGAAGTTACTCGGCGGGTGGTTAGATTTTTCATCTCATGCTGTAAGAGGACATTTATTACGGGAGTACTATGTAAATGAGCGACAGGACTTGCTGGCTCCTTTCTTTCTGAATTTGAACTCACCCCTCATCTGGGAAATCTTTGATTATGCAGGGGTGATGTTAGAGTTGGGTTTCATTTTTGCCCTTGTCCGGCCAAATGTGTTTCGCTTTTTTGTGGTATGCACAATCATTTTTCATTTGTTTAACTACTTAATGCTCAATATTTCCTTTACAGTTAACTTTATCCTCTATCTGTTATTTATCGATTGGGGAATGGCCATCAACAAATTAAGGAAACACAATATTCTCCTGTCTGTAGAAAGGGCTATCAGTATGAAAAGCATGCTTGCCTTCACGCTGTTGTACACATCCTTTTATGCTTTTTACATCACGGCAAGTGAGAGCATTTCTTTCAATGTGTCTCCGCTGTTGTTTCTGTTGAACGACCTGCTCGATTTCGACGGACTGGTAGTGGGAGGCATTGTCATCCTTTTAGGTTTGCTCCTTGCTACCCTAAACATGTTCCACTTTATTTCAAATAAAAATAAGTTTTCCGATTCTCCTGTGCCCGAATGCATCCCTAATTAAAGTTATCCCTAAACGTCCCAATTCTTTCAGCTTTTTCAAAGAAACCTTTTCCGGCAGCTCCGGAGCGTTGCCGGGTTGCTTGAAGCACCTACCTCCGTCCTGCTATTCGGAACTCGTACTTCTATATCCTATCTTTGCAGGCACACACAAGATTTAATATGGCGAAACAGAACCCGAACGGCAATTTCAATATCACAGTTACGACACTAGCTGGCTTAGAAGAAGTACTGGCAGAAGAACTCCGCGCCCTTGACATGGAATACATAAAAGTGGGCACCCGTGCTGTCACCTGCTCCGGTAACCTGCGCCAGCTGTATGAGGTCAATTTGTGGTGCCGTACCGCCATTCGGGTGCTGAAGCCTTTCCGCAATTTCAAAGCCCGCGACGAGAAAGATCTGTATGCACAGGTGCAGAAAGTGGATTGGTCGCAGTACCTGGACCTGGACCAGACTTTTGCCATTAGTGCCGCGGTGAGCCACTCCACCTTTGACCATTCACTCTATGTGGCGCAGTTAACTAAAGATGCCATTGTAGACCAGTTCCGGAAAGCAACCGGCAGGCGTCCCTCTGTGGATGTAGAGCAGCCTGATGTGCGCTTTAACCTGCACATGCACGAGAACATGGTCACACTCTCCATGGACTCTTCCGGCGATTCGCTGCACCGCCGCGGTTACCGCCTGCAGACAAACGTGGCCCCGCTCAACGAGGTGTTAGCCGCAGGCATAATTAAGCTGACAGGCTGGGATGGAAGGTCTCCTTTTATTGACCCTATGTGCGGTTCGGGCACTTTTCTGATAGAGGCTGCTATGATGGCCCAGAACATTGCTCCCGGCCTTTACCGTCGTGATGCATATGGGTTTGAGAGCTGGAAAGATTATGATGCCAGTCTGTTTGAGATGGTCTGGAAAACGGCGGAGGCAAAAGCCAGCTTTGATCCCAAAGCCAAAATCATTGGCTATGATATTGACCCTGATTATGTGCAGGCGGCACAGAACAACATCGACAACGCTGGCCTGGAGAATGTAATAAGGGTAGAGGAAGCGGATTTCTTCCAGACACATGCCCTGGAGGAACCGGGTGTGGTGGTCATGAACCCGCCATATAACGAGCGTATTATTTCAGACGACATCAATCATCTGTACAAGAGTATTGGTGACACGCTGAAAAATAATTACCAGGGGTACGATGCCTTTGTGTTTACCGGAAACCTGGAAGCTGCCAAAAACGTAGGCCTTCGTGCCTCCCGCCGCATTCCTTTATATAATGGCCCCATCGATTGCCGCCTGCTCAAGTATGAACTGTACAGGGGAAGCCGCAGGAGTGGGAGTGAAGAAACAGAAGTATAAGCACAGATGCTTCAACAAACACCATACAAACAGAAAGAGCACCCGCTAAAGGTGCTCTTTCTGTTTGTATAGGTCTGATGCAGGGAAATTAGATTCTTCTTATCTGCGCGCCAATGGCATTCAGGCGGCCATCAATGTTCTGGTAACCGCGGTCAATCTGCTCCACGTTATCAATAATGCTGCGGCCTTCTGCTGACAGGGCTGCAATCAGCAGCGCCACACCGGCACGAATGTCTGGCGATGTCATGCGGATGCCTCGCAGCGGTACCTGGTTGTTCTGCCCGATAACAGTAGCCCTGTGCGGGTCGCAAAGAATGATCTGTGCCCCCATGTCAATGAGTTTGTCTACAAAGAACAGGCGGCTCTCAAACATCTTCTGGTGAATAAGCACGGTGCCTTTGGCCTGTGTGGCTGTTACCAGTGCCACACTTAATAAGTCAGGGGTAAGGCCCGGCCAGGTGTGATCCGAGATGTTCAGGATACTGCCATCAATGTAAGTGTCCACTTCATAGTGATCCTGCGCCGGTATGTAAATGTCATCGTCGCGGAACTCCATTTTAACACCCAGGCGCTGGAACGTTTCAGGTATAAGCCCCAGCTCTGGAATACGGCAGTTCTTGATGGTGATTTCAGAACCCGTCATGGCTGCAAGGCCCATAAAAGAGCCAATCTCTATCATGTCCGGCAGCATCACGTGCTCTGTACCTTTCAGCACTTCTACTCCCTCAATAACAAGCAGGTTAGAACCGACTCCGCTTATCCTGGCGCCCATACGAATCAGCATGCGGCAAAGCTGCTGGATGTAAGGCTCGCAGGCGGCGTTGTAAATAGTAGTGGTGCCTTCCGCCAAAACAGCACCCATCAGGATGTTGGCAGTACCGGTTACGGATGCTTCGTCCAGCAACATGTAAGCGCCTTTCAAACGTTCGGCTGTAGCGCTGTAGAAAATATCGGGGGTATCGTAATTAAAACGGGCTCCCAGTTTCTCAAGTCCGGCAAAGTGGGTGTCCAGGCGGCGGCGGCCAATTTTGTCACCTCCCGGCTTTGGCATTTTAGCTACACCAAAGCGGGCCAGCAAAGGACCCACAATCATTACGGAGCCACGGATAGAACGGCCTAATTCCACGAACTGCTCTGTCTCCAGGTAGTCGAGGTTGATGTCGTCTGCCCGGAAGAGGTAAGTGTCAGGAGCAAGTTGCTCTACATACACACCTAAGTCACGTAACAGCTCAATTAACTTATTTACATCCCGGATGTCGGGGATATTGGAAATGGTAACAGGTTCTGCGGTCAGTAATACCGCGCACAGTATCTGGAGCGCTTCGTTTTTAGCCCCCTGTGGGTATATGTCGCCTTTTAATTTGTTTCCGCCAATTACTTCAAATGAAGCCATTTAGTATTCTTTATTTATTTCTTTGATTAGAAGAGGATCTGGTGTTTTTGCGGCCACGGTTGTTATTGTCGCTGCGGCTTTGCTGTTGGTTGCGCTGGTTATTCTGGTTTTCCTGCTGCGGCCTCACGTTCGATTCGAACAGGTTGTTTTTTTCGATATAGGCCAGGTCCATGTTCAGCCTGCCTTTCGACAGCTGGCGTATGTCGTCCAGGATAACACCGTCGGTTATGCTGTCTTTGTTATAAGACCTGTACAGCGTCTTCATCAGCTTACCGATAGAGATGATGGCTGCCTCGCGCTCCTGCTCATCTTCAAGCTCTGTTGCCCGCTCCACCAGCAACTCCACGTTTTTGCCGTAGTGCTTGTAGCGTGGGGTATCCAGCGGGTACTCAATTTTCTGAGGCTTGTCGTTCAGGTACTCCATGGCGCTGAGCGTGAAAGGCACATCCACATCCAGGGTGGAGCCGGACATAACGTAGAGGTGGTTCCAGAGTTTCTGCTGGTAATCCTGAGATTCGCGCAGCTGTGGGTTCAGCTTGGCCATCAGGTTGATGAGCAGCTGAGACAGCCGGGTACGTTCTGCGCGGTCCTGCACATTGCTGATATAGTTTACAAGATCCTGCACATTGCGGCCATATTCGCGGAGCAATAAATCTTGCTTAAAAGTGGTACTAGCTTCCATTATCTCTTTTATAAGGATTCAAAATTAGAAATTTGAGCGCACAATGGCTCAAAGCAAAGGAAAAAACTTTCCACACCATCCTGCTAGGGTGTACGCAGGTTTAAGAAAGTAGGTCGGGTAAGGTTCTACTCAACTTAAAACTGTACTCATGCCACTACTTCAGTTTGGCTCCGTTGGGTACACCAGATGCCGGTTGCGCCAGCACGATATGCCCGTTTTCGTCTTCAAAGCCGGTAACCAGCACCTCGGACATGAACCTGCCAATCTGCTTTTTCCCCAGGTTTGTTACGCAAAGCACCTGGCGGCCTATCAGATCTTCCTTTTTATACAGAGCAGTTACCTGTGCACTGGATTTCTTTAGGCCTAAAGGGCCCAGGTCAACGAGCAGCTGATAGGCAGGGCGTTGGGCTTCCGGAAAATCATTGGCTTCCACAATGGTGCCTACACGAATGTCGGTTTGTTCAAAGTGCTGCCATGTAATGGTTTCCGGCTGCTCAGGATGTGTGTGCATATCGTGAATGCGCTTTCTTAACGATGTAGCTTAATTGAAAGTACAATATAAGGGTTTATTCTATACAATGCATGTTAGGCAGGCACCTGTGCCGTTAACAAAAACAAAGCCGCCCAACAGAGCGGCTTTGATTGCCATGAAAAAAATCGTATCGGTTATTCGCTCTTGAGCGAAAAAACGGGGTTTGCCAGGGCTGCCTGAATGGCTTTTGCGCTCATAGTAAAAAGGGCAATGAGCAGAGTAGCAATGCCGGCAAGAACAAAAGGCCAGACATTGATACTAATGCGGTAAGTGAAATCCTCCAGCCAGAGGCTGATGATGTAATAGGCAACAGGAGCCGCCAGCACAAAGGCGATCAGCACCAGTTTCACGAACTCTTTCGAGAAAAGTCCGGCAATATGGAAGATAGAGGCACCCAGCACCTTGCGTATGCCTACCTCTTTCGTGCGTTGTGCAGCCATAAAAGCTACTAAGCCGTATAGCCCCAGGCACCCAATAAAGATGGCGATGAACGAGAAAACCTTAAACAGCTTGTTCTGCCTTGCCTCATCGCGGTAAAAGTTAGCAATGGTTTCATCCAGGAACTCGTAATTGAAAACGTCGTCCGGATAAGCCATTCCCCAAACCTTTTCCAGGTGATTCAGTGCTTCCTGCTTTTGGCTCATGTCAATCTTTGCAGACAGGAACAGGTAGTTTTCTAGATTAGAAAGCAAAATACTGGGGTTTATGGGTTCGTGCAGCGAGTTCTGGTGAAAGTCTTCCACTACACCAACGATAGACGTTTTGAGTTCGCCTCCGCCCAGTATAATCGTTTTACCAATGGCATCTGCCGCACTTTCTATTCCCAGCTTACGGCGCATCGTCTCATTTATCAGCACAGCAGCAGAGTCACTTTTTGTGTAAGCACGTCCTGCTGCCAGTTTTATATTATAAAGGTCCAGGTAGCTTTCATCTGCATACTTCATATTCGCCTCAAAAGGAGCATCTTCACTGGAGTTGTTGAAAGAGAAGTTAGAGCTAAAGGTAAAATTGGCAGAGGGTGGCGTAGCTGCAAAGCTTACCTGACGTACGGCCGGATTGCTGAGAAGCTCCTCGCGCAATGGAATCAGTTTCTGCCCCGCCTGGTTCGGCAGGAATACAGTCACTACGGCATCTTTATCGAAACCAAGCGACTTACTCCTGAAGTAATCCATCTGTTCGTTTACCAGGATGGTGCAGATAATAAGCACCTGGCAGATGGTGAACTGCAGCACCACGAGTCCCTGGCGTATGGGCAGCCCTGATACCCGCTGAGTGTTAATTCTGCTTTTGAGGGCTGCAATCGGCTGGAACCGCGCCAGGATCAGGGCGGGGTATAAGCCTGCAAAAAAGGTCACGAGTAAGATTTCCGCCAAAAGGAACAGCAGCAGTACCGGGTCCCGCAGAATGCTGAAGTTTATCTTTAACTCCAGTAGTTCGTTGAGGTAGGGCAGCGCCAGTTCAACCAGTATCACAGACAGGAACGTTGCCAGCAGCGTGATAAGGAATGTTTCGCCGATGAACTGCAACACCAGTTGCCCCTTGCTGCTGCCCAGCACCTTGCGCACGCCTACTTCTTTAGCCCGCTTCATGGCCTGTGCCGTTGCCAGGTTCACAAAGTTAATACACGCTACCAATACCAGAAAGACACCTATAACGGCCATAGACCATATGATCTCCCTTGAAATAGTGCGCTGCCCATAGTTGCCATAGTCAGGGTTAAAGTGCAGGTCACTTAATGGTTGTAGTGCAACGGTCTCAAAGCCTCGTCGGTTCTGTTCTTTATGTCTGTCAATAAAGGAGGTTAATTCAACTGCTTTTGCTTCAGGGGAGGCTCCTTCCGGCAACAGCACATACAGCTGGTGGTTGCTGTGCAGCATATTAAAGCTGTTCACGTCCACTTTGCTGTGGTTCTTGAAAGACTCATAAGATATAAACATCACAAAAGGGAAGTCTGTATTTGACGGTGGGTCCGGAATAACAGAAGTTACCTTTAAGTTGAGGATGTTGTTGAAGCGAATCACCTTGCCAAGAGCATTCCCATCAGGGAAGTATTTGTCTGCTATACTTTGCGTGAGCACCACATTGTTCGGTTCTGCCAGTCCGGGGCGTGGGTCATTGGCACCTGTTTCAAAGTCAAAGAGGTCAAAAAATGCTGGCTCTACAAATGCAATCGGGTTGTCCTCCAGCAGGCGTTTTGGTGCCTCGCCATTATCGCTAATGATGTTAATCTGGGCGCTTTCCTCGCCATATAGCTGCGTCAGGTTTTCCAGGCCTAGATTGCCGTTAGTGCGGAGGAGCCTGGCCACCGGGAATCGCGCCCCTATGTGCTTGTTCACCCCATCAGCGTGGTTATAATGTGAGTTCATACGATAGACGCGGTCGGCCTTGCTGTGGAAGGTGTCGTAGCTCAGTTCATACTTTATCACCAGGAAGAGCAGGATGCTGCAGGTAATGCCCAGCGTGAGGCCGGCAATGTTCAGGAGGCTGTAGCTCTTGTTGCGTAACAGTGAACGTAAGGCGGTAAGGAAATACAACTTTAACATAGTTTTGTTTTGATTACAGAGTTAGGTAGGGTGGTCCGGACCCTGCTCTTTCTGTTGCCAAGCCTGTGCCAAAGACTTAAAGCCCTGAAAACGCGCTTCCAGCACTTAGTAGTTGCTGGAACAGTGTCCGGGAGTGGACATATTTCGTCCACACATGGACACCACACAGTTCCAAATTTGGTCGGAAACACTTAATTTGAGTCAATATAAGAATGGCTTAATATTTCTGTAGATTTTCCTGAACCCAATCCAGAAACCAAGATAATGAACGAACAAAACCTGGGCCGCATACTGGTGATTGATGATAATGAGGACGTGCTGTTCTCTGCCAAAATGCTCCTGCGCAAGCACGCCAAGGAGGTTGTGATGGAGAAAAACCCGAAGAAGATTCCGTTCCTCGTATCCAACGAAGACTTTGACCTGATCCTGCTGGACATGAATTTCAGCCAGGACATTACCAGCGGGCAGGAGGGGTTTTACTGGCTGAAAGAAATTCTGAAATACGACCCCTCTGCGGTGGTGGTGATGATAACAGCCTTTGGCGACGTGGAGATGGCAGTGAGGGCTTTAAAAGAAGGAGCCACAGACTTTGTGCTGAAGCCCTGGCAAAACGAGAAACTGCTGGCAACCCTGTCGGCGGCGGCAAAGCTTCGGCATTCTTATAAGGAAGTGAGCCAGCTGAAAGAGGTAAACCGGACACTGGCGACCCAGTTAAATTCCCATCAAGAAATCATCCGGGGCGAGAGTGCTGCCATGCGCCAACTCTTCTCTATTATAGACAAAGTAGCCCGGACAGACGCTGATATCCTGCTGCTGGGGGAAAACGGCACCGGCAAGGAAGTCATAGCCCGTACCATCCACGAGCGTTCGTCTCGCGCCGACAAGGTGTTTGTGACCGTGGACATGGGAGCGATTACAGAGTCTCTTTTGAAAGTGAGCTTTTCGGCCACAAAAAAGGAGCCTTTACCGATGCCAAAGAAGACCGCATAGGCAGGATAGAGGCGGCGAACGGCGGAACCCTTTTCCTGGATGAAATCGGCAACCTGTCGCTGGCCATGCAAGCCAAACTGCTGACGGTACTGCAGCGACGGGAAGTGATACGGGTAGGCACCAACAAGCCTGTTCCGGTGAATGTGCGCCTGATTTGCGCCACCAATATGCCCCTGAAAGAGATGGTGCAGCGGAATGAGTTCCGGCAGGACTTAATGTACCGCATCAACACCGTTGAACTGAACCTGCCGCCCCTGCGTGATCGCCTGGATGATATACTGCTTTTTGCGTCGCACTTTCTAGGTGTGTATGCTCAAAAGTACAAGCAGCCGGCCAAGCGTTTGTCTGACTCCGGACTGTCCCGCCTGCGCCGCTATAACTGGCCCGGCAATGTGCGGGAGCTGCAGCATGCCCTGGAGCGGGCCTCTATCATGAGCGACAACCGGGAACTGCAGGCGGAGGATTTCTTCTTTCTGGCTGAGCCAGAACCAACCTCTGTCGCCACACAATTGGATGCCTCCAGCCTGGACCTGGATGAACTGGAGCGGGAGGCGGTGCAAAGGGCCCTGCAAAAGCACGATGGCAATATTTCAAAAGCTGCGAAAGAACTAGGGCTTTCGCGCGGTGCCCTGTACCGAAGACTGGAGAAGTATGCGCTTTAAGAACTACCGGGTGCAGCTTGTCCTGCGCCTGCTGTTGCTGTGTGCCTCTGTGTACGCGCTGGCCCTGGTTGGCTTTAACCCCGATTACCGAAGCACCTTCATCGGTCTTGCGCTTTTTGTGCTGCTGCAGATCTGGCTCCTTGTGCGGTTTTATAATAGCACAAATAAACTCTTCCTACGCTTTCTGAACTCTATTAAGTATGATGACTTTACGGAGCAGTTCCATACCGGCGGAGAGGGCAGATCACTGAAGGAGCTGTCGCTGCGCCTGAACGAGGTGATGGCGAAGTTCCGGGAAGTGCGGGCAGAAAAGGAAGCGCACCTGCAGTATTTCGAAGTGGTTGTGCAGCATATCGGCATCGGTATCATCACCTTTAAACCAGACGGCTCGATCCTGCTCCTGAACAATGCAGCCCGGAAGCTGCTGAAGGTAGGCAAGCTACGGCAGGTGCAGGAGCTCAGCAACATTAGTTCCGAGTTGGCGCAGGGGCTGCAGCAGCTGGAAAATGGCGATAAGGTGCTGGTGCCCGTAAGGCATGGAGCAGAACTGGCCAACCTGTCGGTACACGTAATCGAGCTCTCGTTGCTGGGGGAACGGGTTCGGATGGCTTCGCTGCAGAACATACAGAGTGAGCTGGAGGAGAAAGAGATGGAGGCCTGGCAAAAACTGATACGGGTGCTGACGCACGAAATCATGAACTCTGTCACGCCGATTGCCTCCTTGTCGTCGAGCGCCTGCGAAGAGGTAAGCAGTTATATTGATACACCGGCAGAGGAGGTGACGCTGCTGCGCGAGGAGCTGGCCGATATCGGACAATGCCTGCAAACCATCAGCCGCCGCTCCGATGGGCTGATACATTTTGTGAACGACTTCCGCAACCTGACCACCATTGCGGTGCCACAGCTAAGCCACTTTAATGTAACGGAGCTACTGCGCGAAATTAAAACACTGTTGCGGGAGCAGCTGGTGGCAAAGCAGGTGACCCTGCAACTGGAAGTGCCATCAGATAGCCTTATTCTTTCTGCTGACAGGGCCATGATAGAGCAGGTGCTGATAAACCTTGTGAAAAATGCCATGGAGGCAGTACAGGAACAGCCGGAGGGCAAAGTGCTGCTGCGCGCTTACCACGATGAACGCAGCCGCATCAGCATAGAAGTGGCAGACAATGGCCACGGCATGACACCGGAAGCCATGGCGAAAATCTTTATTCCCTTTTTCACCACCAAAAAGACAGGCTCCGGTATTGGGCTCAGCCTGTCGCGCCAGATCATGCGCCTGCACAAGGGCACCATATCGGTGCAGTCTGAGCTGGGGAAAGGAACCACTTTTTTGCTGCGGTTTTAGGTGTAGCAAAATTTTGTTGTACGGGCGGCACTTTCTGGGTTGTCTGCTACAACAGCTACAACTTTTCAGGGCTAAATGCTTATAAGAAAAGAGAAGCAACGGAACAGCGGTATGACAAGCAAGGAGCAGGATGAAGGAGTACTGGTAAGCGCAGACAGCACGGCGCCCATGATAGCTAATATCAGGGCAGGCGCCCAGGACATGGTGCTGGACGAAACAAGTGTGCTGACAGGTATGAAAATTGGCCCGGACCCTTATGATTATATTTTAAGTGCCCTCGGCGCCTGTACCGTCATTACGCTGCACATGTATGCCCAGCGTAAAGGCTGGCCCCTGCAGCGTGCAGAAGTGCGCCTGCGCCACGGGCGGGTGCACGCTAAAGACTGTGAGGACTGCGAAGACACCGTATCTAAGCTAACTCAGGTGACAAAGCAATTACGTTTAGTAGGGGATCTGACTGAAGCGCAGCGGAAACGGCTGAAAATCATCTCTGCCAAATGCCCGGTGCAGAAAACCCTGGAGGCGGGGGTGCAGGTTGTCACCCAAATGGAAGAGGATTGACTCAGGCTTTCTGTACTTCAGCTAAACCAAAATATTCCTCCAGGGTATAGTCCCCAACCTGTGGCGCTACGCAATCTTCCGAAGATACTGCTACCAGGAAAGCCAGTTTATCATACAGGTTCCGGTTAAATAGCCGGAGCAGTGGCAGTGTTTTCTTTACCACTCCAACAGGTACGGAAAGGATAGGGCCTGAATAGCCTGCGGCCTTACAGGCCAGTTGTACCAGCTCCAGGCGGCTGTAGAGGTGTTTGCCTCCAATGGGTATAGTGGCAGGTGCCTGCCCGATACATGCTACGGCCACTTTGGCAAGGTCTCTTTCATAAAGCAGGTTTGTTTTATGATGGCCGTCTCCCATAGAGCCATCATGCCTTTGCGTGCCAGGGCCACCACCTCGTCGAAAGCAGAAAACAGCGCCGTCGGCTGCAGAATACTGTAGCTGATGCCGGACTTCATCAACGCCTCAGAAAAATCAGCATGGGCTTTAAAGTAGGCCAGCTCCGGGTGCTCCTCTGCCTTGAAAGCCGAGATATAAAAGAACTGTTGCACGCCCGCCTTTTTCGCCTCAAGTAATAAATTAAAATTGGCCCCATAGTCTATGTCATAGAAACTACTTCGGCTCTTGTCCTTCAGGCTGATGCTTTTGCCGAGCGCTGAAACCACCACCTCTACACCATCGCAGCCTCCAGCAATTTGCTCCGGTATAGTGGCATCAGCCACAAAGACAGCGTCGGGAGCGGGAGCGAGGGCGGCTGCCTTGGTGGCAGAACGAGCCAGCACTGTTACACTATACTCCTGCAACTGGAGCTCCCGCAACAGGTGCTGTCCCAAGTGACCGGTGGCTCCGGCCAATAATATCTTTCATAGGTTAAAGGGAGACTGGTAGTAACCTAAAGGTAAGCGCTTCAGCCAATTTTAGCAATGCACCATACCACGCCTTTAACAGCAGCAGGTAAAGAAATTAATTTTGCTATCTTCGTTCTGAAAGACTTTCTGCCGCCCATTAGAGGCAGCTTTACTTTTAGAACTTATGCTCAGAAAATTCACCTGTACCTATCTTATTGCCGGGCTGCTTGCCTGCGGACTAGTGGCCTGTGTGCCAATAGAGCAGCAGGGCGGCACAGCCACCGGCAGTAGTGCCTCCAGTGCTCTACGCTATGAAGATTATGTTTATGATGAAACCATCACGTCGGTGCAGGCTTACCTGTCTACCGGGCTGGAAGATGAGGTGCTGAACCCGGCCGTGACCCCACTTGCGCAACAGCAGCCCATTGTGCTGGAGTTCGACAGGCTGAATGCCCGGCAACAACGCCTGCTGGTGAAGCTACGCCATTGCGATGCCAACTGGACGCCCTCCACCCTCAACGATACCCAGTTCCTCTACGATTTCAATGAGTTCATCATCACAAATGCACAGATATCGGTAAACACACGCATACCCTATGTGCACTACCGTTTCGTGGTGCCTAAGGTGCGGCTAAGTGGCAATTACCTGCTGGTGGTGCAGGAGGAGGGGGGTAACACCCTGCTGACACGCCGCCTGATGGTGTACCAGGATGCTGTTACCGTAACGGCCAAACTGGGGGCTCCCCTGGGCCCTGGTGGTAGAGAGACCCGGCAGCCGCTTGAGTTTAATATCATGTACCCGAACTACGAACTGGTGAATCCGGCAATGGAGGTAAAGACCGTTTTAAGGCAGAATTACCGCTGGGACAATGCCAAAACCATCAGCAAGCCAACCTTTATACACGATGCGCAGCGCCGCCTGGAGTATGTATTTTTTGAGCCGGATGAGTTGTTTAAAGGGCTGAGTGAGTTCAGGGCCTTCGATACCCGCAGCCTGAATTTCCGCAGCATTGGCGTGCAGAGCATTGACCTGCAGGCAAACCCCATCGTAGTGACCCTGGAGCCGGGCAAAAACCGGCAGGCGCAGGCCTACTCGCAGGACCCCGACATCAACGGCATGCGGATTTTCGGGAACAGGCAGTATGGCAACGGCGATATAAACGGCGACTACACCTGGGTTGATTTTGAATTGCAGGTATCAAGCCAGGCACCGGGTGCAGTATACATACAGGGAGAACTTACCAACTGGCAACTGACGGATGAAGCGCGCATGAGGTACGATGCCGAACGCAATGTATACGCTGGCCGGATGCTGCTGAAACAGGGGTACTACAATTACTATTATGCCCACAAACCGGATGCAGCTACTCCTCCTGATGCTAGCTATTTTGAAGGCAGCCATTTCCAGACCGACAATATCTACGACATCCTGGTTTACTACCGACCACCCGGCACCCGGGCCGACCTGCTGGTAGGGTATGAGCAGGTTTTCTTTAACAGGAAATAGCATGAATTATTTCTTTATAGATAGAGCAGACAAACGTATGTTCACGCCTATCCGGTAGTTAGCACATACAAATTATAAACAATTCTTTAGAAGTATGGATGAAACAGAAGATTCAGAATTGAGCTTCAAAAGCTTCAAAGAGTATGGCAGGAGGCAGTTCATTAAGAACGAGTTTAATGAATTAGATAAAATAACAGACAAATGGGGTTTCATTAGACAGATGTATATGGAAATGATACCACAAATAATGGCAAGAGCTAAGCAGGACGTCTCTATACCAATTAGCCCATATTTTCTGGACTGGGGAACCCATTTCTCACCAATAGAATATAATGCTTGGATATCCATAAGGGCTATGAGAATTGCTCTGTATCCTCAATTCCCACTTTTTAACTACTTCATAGATTTTGCCAACCCTTACCTTAGGATAGGATTAGAACTCGATGGTAAAGATTATCATGATGAAGAAAAGGATAAAGTTAGAGATAAACTTCTTTACAAATTTGGTTGGAGAATATTCAGGATTAAAGGGAAAGAAACCTATACTGAGTTCAAAGACATTTACGAAATTGAGTCCGATTTCTCCGACTACCAAGATGAGGAACAAAGATATGCTAGTCTAGCTAACTGGCTGTTGAATAGTTGTGATGGAGTAATTAGCGCCTTACGAATTGTATATTTCGAAAAGCAGCACAGGGATGAAGCAATATGGTCCTTAGCAATACAGACACTACAGAAGCACAATTTGGTAGGTTTTCAAATCATTGATGATGAGGAATAAAGAGTGCTAACCACGTGTATACCTCATGCTTCGCACATCGTCTACACTAGTCCGTGAGCGGGAAGCACATCGGCACTCAATAAAAACTTTAAGAAAAGTTCTATCATAACTTCAGCTCCATGAAATCGGAAAAGGAAAAAATGATTGCGGGTGAAATGTATGACCCACTGGACAAACAGCTTGTGGAAGACAGACTGCAGGCCCGGTTGCTTCTAAAAACACTTAATGAAACAAGAGAAGACGAAACATCGGAAAGAAGCGGTGTACTAGAAAAACTTCTGCCACATGCAGCAGCAGACTTATGGGTACAACCACCTTTTTATTGTGACTACGGCTACAATATGAAAATTGGGGAAAGGGTGTTTTTCAACTTTAGTTGCATTGTACTTGATGTAGCTCCGGTAACTATAGGCAGCCGTAGCATGTTTGGACCAAATGTACAGGTGTATACTGCAACCCATCCTTTGAACCACATTAAAAGAAGTTCGGGGCGGGAATATGCAAAATCCATAGTGATTGGTGAAGATGTATGGATTGGCGGCAGTGCCGTCATTTGCCCAGGCGTAACGATTGGCGATAGAAGTGTAATTGGTGCAGGTAGTGTAGTGACAAAAGACATACCTTCTGATGTATTTGCTGCCGGAAATCCTTGCAGGATAATCAGACCCTTAACACCAGATGAATGAATCCGCAATACCTGCCGTGAACAACAGTTTTGCGAATTTGGGCTGGCGAACTAAGTGTAGAGCAAGCTCCCGGATTTGTTCAGCTGAAGCCCGTAGCGCAGCGAGGGTTAAGACTGCGCTTTGCTGGTAAGCGACTTTTTTCCTACACTGTAATCTCAATCAAGCCAAATACAACCTTATCACCATATTTGGCCTGTGCCTCAGCTTTGTTTAAGAATTTAACCTTCTTTATTTGCTCTGACTTGATGTTGCTTAGCTGGCGCTGTCTGGCTGAGTAGGAGGTAAGGAGCTTTTCATTTACGGCAATGGGCAGTTTATATTGGATGCCAATTTGTCGTACCTGCTCATGCACCTGCCTGTAGATGTAATTTTCAATGTCATGGTCAGCGGTAGACTTGACCATGACACACTGGCCATCACTGAACCCAAGTTTCGCCAGCTTCTCCCTGCTTGCTGCCCGCTCAAAATGTGCCAGCTGCTGGTAGGAAACAATATCATTGGCAGAAGATATCATGCCGTCCACTAGATGGATGCAGTCCTTGTCATACATGTCTACGGTCAGCACATCCCCAGTCAGCCCCTGACTGTCCAAAGTGGGTACTTCTAAAAGCCTACCGTTAACCTTTTGGGAATAACCCTTTGTAAAAGCAAACAACATGAGCAGGCAGGGGATATAAAGTTTAGTTTCCATAGGTATACCCTTTAAATTATAAAAGAACTGATAACAGCTCCTTCCCAGGTAAAGCGAATGCTGCGACATATTTCGCTCCTTCCTCTTCAGGATTTATTTAAAACGCATGCCGTTATATTATTAATATGCAAATGCTATATTTAATTAACTAATTGAGTAAATTGAAGTACGATTTGCACCTTCTGTTCCTTTTGCCACTTTACAGCGATACCGCCTTATGAAAACAATCTTCCAACTCCTGCTCGCGCTTCTATGCGTCAGCACTTCTTTTGCACAGACACCTGCGGACAAAGTCGAAAACCTGCGCGTTTTCCTGGACTGCCAAACCTACTGCGACAGGGACTACATCAGGCGGGAAATCCCTTTTGTGGACTATGTGAATGACCGCTTCCAGGCCAACGTTTACATCCTGATTACAGCGCAGACCACGGGAAGCGGGGGGCGTGAGTACAAGCTTCAGTTTGAAGGACGGGAAGCCTTCTCCGGGATGAATGATGTGAAGGCATACATCAGGGAGGCTACTGCCACAGACGATGAGGACCGGAGAGAGGCGGTAGAGAAAATCAGGCTCGGGCTGATTCCCTACATCCTGAAGACAGAGAAGGCAAAGGACATGGTCATCTCTTTCAAGGACGCCGATAGCCAGCCAACCGGAATCGCTACCAGGCCGGAGGAGGACCCCTGGAACTTCTGGGTGTTTAACCTCAACATGAACGGCTATTTCAGCGGGGACAGAAACTACTCCAGCAGCAGCCTGAGCGGTGGGATTAGCGCGGGCAGGGTAACGGAAAAGCTCAAGACCAGCATCTCCCTGCATGCCAATAAGAACAAGAACCGCTTTGGAGAGGGTGACGAGCAGTTTACCTATACCAACGAGCGCTATGGCTTCAGCAACACCACGGTGTGGTCACTCACCAGCCATCTGTCAGCGGGTGGCTATGTCAGTGCGCAGAAGTCTGACTACAGCAACTATGACCTGTCTCTGGCTGTTACACCGGCTGTAGAGTATAACTTCGTTCCCTACTCAGAGTCGAACAACAGGTACATTGGCCTGATGTACAGGGCCGGCCCACAGTACTTCAACTACATCGAGGAAACCATCTTCTCTCAGAAAGAGGAGCTCCGGTTTCAGGAGAGCCTCTCGCTGGACGTGAGCTTCAACCAGAAATGGGGGCGGGTGAGCGGATCCACCTCCTTCAGCCATTATTTCCATGACTTCTCAAAACAGCGGCTTTCCTTCTCCGGCTACGGGGAAGTACGGCTGGTGAAGGGACTCTCGCTGAACGTGGGCGGGTACTATGCCATACAGCGGGACCAGTTGAATATCATCAAGGGGACGGTCTCTGACCAGGACCTGTTAACCAGGCGGCGCCAGTTGGACTCCAACTATGACTTCTACTTCAACTTCGGTGTTCGCTACAGGTTCGGCTCGCTGTTCAACAATGTCGTAAACCCACGCTTTGATGGTGGCGGAGGAATGATGTTCTACAACTAAGTAAAGCCAGCTTAATTTATAGCTGCCTACAATGAAATGTGGAAGTAATGAGGCTAAAAAGTATCTGCAAGTGGGAGAGGAGCGGTAGATGCTTTGAGCAGCCCTTTGAATGCAGGTGTATACGGAATAGAAATTGTAAAATCAGACCATTCTCCTTCCTCAGAAGCTACTCTCATTTCTCCGCCATGTCCTTTCGTGATGATGTCATAGGAAAGCGAGAGACCTAGTCCCGTGCCCTGACCGGTGGGTTTAGTGGTGAAGAAGGGCTGGAAAACCTTGCTCTTCACGCTCTCCGGCATACCTGTTCCATTATCACGCACCCTTATCTCTACCTGTCCCTCCTGCTTGTGGGTGCTTACCGTTACCTTCGGCTCGTAACCTGGCTGTTCCAGCTGCTGCTTCTGCTGTACAGCATAAAAAGCGTTGTTAAAGAGGTTGAGCAGCACCCTGCCCAGTTCCTGTGGCACTACTTCAACTTTCTTCAGGTTCTCATCAAAGGAGGTTTCTATGGAGCAGGTGAAACCTTTGTCTTTGGACCGAAAGCCGGAGTAAGCCAAGCGCAAATACTCATCTGCCAATGAGTTGAGGTTTGTGAGCTGTTTTTCTCCTGAACTGGCACGGGAGTGCTGCAGCATGTTCTTTACAATGCTATCTGCTCGGCGGCCGTGTATTTGGATCTTCTGTAGGTTGTGCTCAAGGTTTTCAAAAAGCGCGTCTTCTAGCACAGGGTCAGGGGCTTCTTTTCTCTTTTCCTCGCGCAGTTCCGTCACTAGTTCCTGGCTAACTTCTGCGAAATTGTTCACAAAATTGAGGGGATTCTGGATTTCATGGGCGATACCGGCGGTAAGTTCTCCCAGTGAGGCCATTTTTTCAGACTGAATTAACTGCGCCTGCGTAGACTTCAGGTGCTGAAGCGACTGCTGCAGTTCAACTGTCCGGTCTGCTATCTTCTGTTCCAGTAACTTGTTCTCCTTCCTCAGGCTTCGGGAGCGGTAGGCAATATAACTCCACAGGCTTGCCGCAAATACAGTTGCAAACAATCCGTAGGCCCACCAGGTCTGCCACCAGGGCGGGTGTATGGTGACAGGAATTATCTTCTCTGCCCAAACACCTTCACTGCTGGCCGCTTTCATCCGGAACACATATTTACCCGGCGGTACTTTATAGTAAAACGCTGTTTGCTCTGTGTTAGCCTGCCGCCAGCCGGTATCATAGTTCTCCAGCATATAATACTGCCGGTTCTGGCCGGGGTTGGTGAAATGAATGCCAGTGAAATGAAAGGTAAACACATTTTGCAGGTGTGTGAGCGAAATTTCTTTCGCCTGACCCACTGGGACAGGCACTGGATCCTCTTCTCCGGGCCTTGCCGTTTCATCGAAAAGGCGAAAGTCTGTCAGTTCAATATGCGGTGGGTTCTGATTATGCTTTGCTGGGGCATAAGTATAAAAGCCTAAAGTATCTCCGACGTAAAGGTTTCCGTTTCTTCCTTTATGTACAGCCAGTATGTGTAAAGCCCCGGGATCAAGCCCGCTTTCTGTTCCGTAGGTAGAGACGACATTCTCCTTCCAGTTAAGTTTAATAAGGCCGGTGCTGGCACTAATCCAAAGGTTCTCCTGGTCGTCCTCTAATATTCCCCTGACACTGCTAATAAATTTATCTGTGCTATTGGCTCTATACCTTACAAGTTCATCATTTTGCTGATCGTAATAATACAAACCAGTCTGGTTTGAGCCAACCCAAACCTTCCCGGAGGCATCCTCCCGGATGCTGGTTATCTGAGTAGTTGGAACAGGATAATGCCTGAACTTGCCAGACTTTCGCTCCAGCACACTCACCCCCTTCCCATGCCATGTTCCAACCCATACATTTCCTTCACTGTCTTCATGAATAGCTGAGACAACAGGACTGTTCACGCTGTTAGAGTTATCAGGTTCATGCTGAAAATGGGTAAAAGTCTCAGTCTTCGTATTCATCCGGTTCAAGCCACCTTTCCCTGTGCCTATCCATAGAAAGCCCTCCCTGTCTTCATGAAGAGCAACTACTATACCTTCGCCTATGCTGGCTGTCACCTTCGGGTCATGGGAATACAGCTTGAAAGTTCCTTTCTTCGAATCCCGCCGCCATAGCCCTTTTTCCCCGCCAATCCACATAATACCCTGCCTGTCTACTAAAAATGTATACACAGGTTCCTTTGCAAGCCCTGGAGGCAAAGACGGGTAAGGAGTTAACTGCTGGTTGCCTCCACTGCTCATTTCATACAACTCCAGTCCTTTATGGGTGCCAACCCAGACTTTTCCGCTAGCATCTTCGAACAAAGACCAGACTAACGCTTTAGTGGGCTGATAGGCAAAATTCAACTGCATGGGGTCAGTCCGGTATAGTCCAGCCCAGGTGCCTACCCAAAGAACGCCCTCTTTTGAGTTAAAAGCCCGCCAGACGTCATTGTCCTGCAAACCGCAGGAACTTGTGGTGCCGCTCACATAATGCGCCACCTTCTCCTTTCCCGGATCGTAGCGGCTTATACCGCCGCCTATGGTTCCTATCCAGATGGCCCCGGTCACATCTTCGTGAATAAAGCTAACGCCGTCCTGATTCTTTCCTCTGATGGGCGTGCGGCTTAGCTTGTCTGGCTGGTTAGGATCATACTGGTGCCGGGTAAATGTTCCCTTCTCCCTATCCATCGTATGCAGTCCGTCTCCCAAGGTGCCCACCCAGAAAGTGCCCCGGCTGTCTTCGTAGATGGCCCTTACTTTGTTGTTAATTAAGGTGCTAGGGCCTTGGGATGGTGGAGATAACGGGTAAAGGTGCCGGTCTTAGGGTTGAAGCGGTTTAGCCCCCCTTCCCCCGGCTTCGAATTCCAGGGGCTGCCCGTTCCAACCCACAGTGTCCCCTGCCTGTCCTGGTACAAAGCCCGCACCTGGTCATGGCTCAGGCTGGTGCTGTCCTGCGGGTTATGCTGATAACGGGTGAAGGTGCCACTCTCCGGGTAAAAGCGGTGGAGTCCGCCATGTGTTCCGACCCACATTACTCCCTCCCGGTCTTCCAGTATTGCCGTTACAAAATTGTCACTCAGGCTAGCCGGGTTCTTTGGTTCGTGGACATAGTGGGTAAAGGTGTTGGCGTGAGGATCAAAGTGGTCCATACCACCCCCGAAAGTACCTATCCAGATTGTTCCATCTTTAGAGACAAAAATTGTTTCGGTTAAATTATATCCTAGTGAGTTTTTATTATTCGGGTCGTGGTAGTACGAGGTGTAGCGGTATCCGTCGTATCGGTGCACTCCATCCGCGGTAGCAATCCAGACAAACCCCTGGTGGTCCTGCGCAATTCCTACAATTCCCCATTCAACTCCTTCTGGGGGATGAACTTTGGTGAAAAAAGGATGCTGGCTCCGTGCAGGCAGGCTGGTAAAAAGGAGCAGGAGCAGAAACAGAAAAGTTCGGTTAAAGATAAAGATTTGCTTCATTCTTCTGTTCTTTTGAAGATAATGTACAAGCGCTAATTAGGTCGATCCATGGCTAAGTTGGTAGCAGGATAAAACTGGCGAAGCAGGCTCATTGAACACTTGGGCTGCTCCCGCAAGGGCAGGAGTTGCAACAGGAAGCTAAACTATAAAAGAGGAATACTCTCCCATTCATGACTCCATTAAAAGTCTTAACAAGCTTATAGTCAATATCGATATACGTTATGTTATGATTAAAATATGGAAAAATAGAATTTATTTATTTAGATCTTCATGCTTTCAGGAGTGTAGCGAGAGGAAAGGTAGTTGAGATAGGGCTGGTTCCTTCAGAAGAATCTTTACCTTCTCCAGCAAAGTAGTAACTGACCTAATCGGGAGATGTTAAATTGACAGGTGGCGGTTTGAGTGTCTGAATAGTGTCCGCAGGTAATTGAAAGAGCCCCCAGCTGCTGCTGAGGGCCTTCTGAGTAGACCGCAGTATTGAATTATCGCACTTTATCTTCAGGGATTTAGTGCCCATTAGAAATTATCTTGAAGTGGGAGAGGAGCGGTAAACACCTTTTCATCAGTAGCATTTGGTGCTTGATTTTTATAACAAGATGTTATGTTGCTGAGTCCGCAGATCAGCAGGAGCGCAAGGGTATAACTTCTAAGTATAAATCAGGGTTGGCTGTCATTACATTAAAGATGAGACAACAACGCTAAACATGAATCATCCCGGAGTTTAGGAGTGGGATGAAAAAAGAGAACCTCCTGTTTTAGTGGTAGCTATATCACTTAAAGCAGGAGGTTCTTATGTCTAGTCGTATTTCTAACGGTGCGGGCGAGGCTGATGTTTTCTCTTTGGCCCGCTTTTTCTCCCACCGCCTCGAGGAGTTTCTCTCCCCCTTCCTGGTCAGGCTCGATGAGTTGCTCGACCACCGTCTGGTGCGCACTTTCCTGGGCCTGTGCCAGAGCCTGATTCGCCACCGGAGCCGCTCCACCGCCCTTCTGCTCAGTGAGCTGGGGGGCGTGCTGCTCTCTGGCGACAGGGCCCCGGCAGGCACCAAGCGCCTATAAAAATAATCCTGACCCTATAGCTTCACGCGCTTGCCCGACTCTGCGGCTTTATAGATCGCTTCCACTATCCGGATGTCGCGGAGGCCTTCCTCGCCTGGCACCAGCATCGGCTTGTTCTGCATGATAGCCATGGCATCATCGTCCATTTGCTTTGCCTGCTGCCACGGCACCTCGTACGGGTGGTTGATTTCTCCGAGCGGGCTGCTGCCTTTTACACCGGCATAACTCTGGAACGGCTCCATCTTGATTTCCCCTTTCTCGCAGGCAATGTTCAGGAAGTTAATGTTCTCACCGAAGCTGGTCTTGATGTCGGCAACCACACCACCCGGAAACTCCAGCTTTGCCACTGTTGTCTCGTCAATGTTAGTGTATATCTCAGGGCGCGTAGTAGAGATTTTAGCCGATGCAATGGCGATAGGCTCCAGGCCTGTTCCCAGTCGCGCACCTTGTATGGAATACACGCCCATGTCGTAGAGCGCCCCCCCGCCCAGTTCCTTTGTTTGCTTCCAGTGGTTCGTGCGGCTCTCGCGGTAGCCGGCGCCGCAGCTTGCCTGCTTCACCTTGCCCAGCAGCTTCTGGTTCACGATACGCATGTACTCCTGTGTGTTAGGTTCGTGCTGCAGGCGGTAACCAATCGCCAGCTTTTTCTTATTCTTGTTACAGGCGTCAATCATCTCCTGGCATTCCTGCTCCGTCATGGCCATGGGTTTCTCGCACCACACATGTTTGCCGGCATTGGCCGCCCGCACCGTGTACTCACGGTGCATGGACGGGGGCAGTACCACGTATACCACATCTATATCCGGGTTGTTGGCGATCTGGTCGAAAGTCTGGTAGTTATATATGTTTTTGTCGGGGATGTTGTACTTCTTCTTCCATGCCTCGGCCTTAGAGGGGGTACCCGTCACGATGCCGGCTAGGTAGCAATTCTTCGTCTGCTGCAGGGCCGGTGCCAACAGATCGGTGCTATAGTAGCCCAGGCCTACCAGCGCCACACCGAGGCGGTCTTTTTGCTGGCGTGTGGCCGCCAGTAGCGCATGTGGTGAAAAAAGAGCGGCGGTAGTACCTAATGCAAGGCTTTTCAGGACATCGCGGCGGGAGGAGGTAAAGGTCATGGCTTCCGTCTTTTGTGTTATATAGGTGAAGATATTATTTTAAACTACCTGAATTGTATATACTGCTAGTTTAATTATAAAACCTGATGTTTCCATACAAAAAGGGTAAACATTTGGCTGTCTGTGAGTGATCTCCTGATTCAGAAAATCTCATTCATCCTATTATCCCCAATGCAGAAATTGATATATTTTGTTTATGCGTATAAATAAGATGATTATGAGTTAGGGCTTAGTAAGGTCCAAAGATTAGTTACAGGTAAATTAAATTAGACAATAAGCACCAGATCAAGAGACCAACAAAAGAAGCAGCGCCAAAAAGAATTCAAGGAAAGGAAAGAACATCAGGAGTCTCTAAAAGTTGCGGTAAAAACAGCTAAGGGCGATTCATCTGGAAAAGATGATAAAATGGATAAGGTGTCCAAAATCGAAGACTAAGCTTATATCCTTTTTTTCAGAACATGATGCGGTTCCTTGCTTCAATGTAGAAGTTTCTTTAAAAATAGAGGCTCTGTTATAGCTAAAAGTTGATATTGTCGTTATTTCTGCGTATCTTTGTATAAATCAAAGGGATATATGGCAAAGTCAAAGGTAGACATTCTGAAAGAGATTCAGAAGTTGGACAGCAGGGAATTAAAGCAGCTTTCCAAGAACATCATCGAGATTTTAGCCAAGGCTTCCGAGAAGCACAACCAAGTAGCCGAGCAGCTAAACGAGGGCATGGAACGTGGTTGCCCTGCCTGCGGCTCTGTCTCTGTAGTGCGGTACGGCTACCTACAAAACCGCACGAGGTTCCAGTGTAAGGACTGCAAGAAGACCTTCACCGACTTAACTGGAACAGCCATATCCTACATCAAGAAGAAGCACCTGTGGGAGCAGTATATCACCCTGATGGTGGAAGGCAACTCCTTGCGTGAGATAGCTTCTAAAATGGATATCTCCTTGAAAACTGCTTTCGACTGGCGGCACAAGATACTCACTGCTTTCGAGGAACTGAGCAAAACCAAGTTCAACGGTATCGTGGAGGTTGACGATGTGTGGTTCCTCAAAAGCGAGAAAGGCAGAAAGGGGTTGACCAAGCCAAGGAAGCGTGGCGGCACGAACAGGCGTGGCGATAACAGCGACCAAGCGAAGGTGCTGTTCTCTGTTGACAGGTCTAAGAACATCGACCTTACCGTTGCCTGTATGGGAAGGTTGAAGCGCAAGGACTTGGACAGAATACTGCGCAACAGGGTTAGTGCCGACTCCAACATCATCTGCTCCGACAAGCATCCCTCCATCAAGTCGTTCGCCAAGACACACGGCTTCACGCACTACCGCATACACGCTTCCAAGAAGCAGTACTCGGTGGGGAAGATATACCATGTGAACAACCTGAACAACCTTGCCAAGCGGTTCAAGGATTACATCAAAAAGTTCAACGGTGTAGCCACGAAGTATCTGCAAAGCTACCTGAACCTGTTCAAGTTCATCGAACTCTTCAAGAAGCAAAAAGGTATGGTAAGTGAACTATATCATGCTTCTCTTTCTGATAAACTGACTTTGGGTAGGTACTCTAATATCGAAGGTCGTTACCAGTGTTTAGTTTCTTAACAGATAATATGATGTATCTAAACTTCCCTATTAAAATGAAGAGTATAATAACTTCACTTTTGTTTTTTATTTCCTTCATGTCATACAGCCAGCACCAAATCTGTGACATAGATAAACTCTATAGTTATCTTCACTCCAAAGGATTAGCTGACAAAGGAGATAAAGAATATATTAAGTGTACTCCAATAGTTACAGAGGCTAATGGTGATGGTGTTTACTCCTTTGGAATTGATGAAACTGATTCTTTTACATTTTTCTTTATTCAAAAGGACTCCATAATTAACTTCGTTGACAACTCCAAAATTGATAATATCTTCAACGATGCGTCAGTATATCTGAGAGAATCTACGCTGCCTGTAGAAAAGAAAATATACTGTTATCAAAAGCTAATTGAAATAACAAAAGCAAATACAATAGACTATCCTTGGTATTTACCTGAAAAAGAGGAAAACTAAACGAAGTCTGTTTGTTAAAACGTTTGTGAATCTACACCATCAACATTTATCTATAACAGAGCCAAAATAGATAAGATTGATGATTTAGCTTCATATCCACCATTCTGTAACTAGGGAGAAATTATGTTTTCTTCTGCTTTGATCCAGGATGCCCTGAGCTTTGGGAGTCTATAAAACTGTTATAAGAGAACCCAAAGTGATACTTGTCGAACCAAGAAAGCCACTCCATTTGATTTGGAGCGGCTTTTTTGCTGTAGTAGACCTCCATGTCGAATTATCGAACCATATCCACAAAGATTTTATGGCTGTGGTAAAGTATCTGCAGGTGGGAGAGGAGCAATAAACACCCTCTTCTACAATAGAAACTGATTGTCTTTTTATCATAAGATGTGTTATGACGCAAATAGTCTTTACGGCACACTAGAGGAGGTGTGGCGGGATCCACTATCTGGATGGTGCCTTCCAGGGCACCATCCAGGGGGAAGAGGTAGGCTAGTGGGTGTTTTTAAAGCTGACGGGAAAGCCGGTGGAGAACAGGCCGAAGGAAGACGTCACAAAGCAGGTAGCAGGAAAGTTGCCTGAAGGGTAAAGCCAGCCTGAAATATACCTTCAGAAATCGTGTAGGAGCCGCCGGCTTTATGGAATTTCATCTGCCTTTGCTGCTATAAGAGTTAGAACATGTTAAAACGGAAGAGCCGCTACTCATAGGAAGTAGCGGCTCTTTTACCTTTATATGATTGTGTTGCAGACTACAGGGTAGTCGGCACCTCGTAGAAGCGGAGCTGCAGCACTCTCAGACCGTTGTTGTCGTAGTCCCAGTAGTAGCCCTCCATCTCGTCTGAGAAGAGCGGGTAACGCTGTGGGTTGTCAACACCGTCGTCTGTGATGTCAGCGTAGATAGTCAGCAGATCAGCAGATACGTTCTGGAACTTGGAGCCGCCCTTCTCGCGCATGGTCACCAGCGACTCCAGGCTGCACACTTCCTCGCCTGTTGCCACGTCGGTGGCGCAGGTGGTCACTGTTACCTTGCCTCCCGGCTTGCCAAGGGCGCGCGCATACACTGAGTAGGAGGTGATGCCGTCGCCGTCAGCGTCCGGGCTAGGAAGCTGGAAAAGGGCGCCGTCACCGTCTGTGCCGTTGGCGTCGAGCACCTGGAAGGTGCCGTCGGTGAGGTCAGCGTTCTGCAGGTTTATCTTCGTCTTACCTTCCAAGTTGACGAAGATGCGGTGGCCGCTGTTGCCGTCCATGGCGGCCGTCTTGTCCTTGGCAACGCCGATGATGTTAAGGGTGTAGTGCGCCCCGCTTGGTGCCCCGTTGCCGGTGGCAAGCGATGTGGACTTTGCGCTCATAGAAGCGGCAGGGGCGACATCGTGCTCCTCGGAGCAGCTCATGGTGAAAAGAGCTGGCAGGACCAGCAGGCTCAGTAGTTTTGCTTTGTTCATACTATATATGAATTTTATATATTTAAGATACGCCTTCTACTGAGCATGTTAAAAAAAAGTTTAATAATTTAATTATTTTTTTTATTTGAATTGTACATACTTAGGCAGTGCTGTATGCTAAGGCAAGACATGGATATATAGGTTGGTTCTCTCATTTACCTGCGGCTGGCATGCCACGGGCTTTTTACCGCCTGGTCCGGCTGCCGCCGTTTAGGACGTGGGGTGGCGGGATTGCACCGGTTCTGGAGAGAGATATAAATAAAAAAACCGCCCTGCCTAACGCAGAGCGGTCTTGTGGTGCCTATGCTCTTGAAGTTCCCTTCCTTCTGCTGTGCTGGGGCAGGAAAGGCCGCCTACATATCCTTGCTTATAGAGAAGCTGCCGTCGCCGTTGAAGTTGGTCAGGATGACAGTCACGGTCCATGCCCCGGGGGCGCCAGTGGAAGTCATTCCTGACTTAGAGTCCTCGGAATCTCCGGCAACAAGGGTTTTATCCAGTACAAGCTGTCCGTTGGCGTCCTTCATCAGGAGCTGGAAGCTACCGCCTTTAGTGGCCGTAATGTCCATGTTGTACTCTGCCTTGGAGGAAGTGTTCTGCCAAGTGTAAGTCTTTGAAGAGGAGCCTCCGTTTCCCGTCACGTCGCCGTCCACATCCCCCGTTGTGACGGAGGTAAATTCCACGTTGGCCATGTGAGTTTCTTCTTCCTTCTCGCAGCTGCTGAGGAATCCTGCGGCAGCTAAGATAAATACCATTAATACCTTTGTCAGTTTCATTTCTGCACCCTCTGTTCTTAAGTTGAATGGGTTGGTTTTCAGTGGCTCCAGGTGATTTCCGTAAGAGCCAACCAAAAGTAGTCAATTCTTTTAATATATAGATAATATAATATAATCTATTTCTGCAGGAGGCAGTTTCGGGAAGAGTGAGGGAGTGGGCCTGAGACCCCAGGCACCGTGCGCTTGGTTTGAAGAGAGCAGCTGCTTGGTGCCTTACCTGGAACAGCTTGGCATTTCAGAACTGGCGTAGGTGTAGGTGCCGCTTTAGAGGAAACTACCCTACTCTGACTAAACAGTGATGCTGCTTCCTTTCAGACCCCGGTCACAGTAGCCATCCGATTCAGGAGCCTGTTGCAATCTTCTCCATGGTCATGTGCTGAGGCAGGTGCGTGGGGGCATTCTCCACATCACCCCCTGAGACAATGCGCATAACAGGGGCTTCGGGTTTTCGCACCCATCCGTAGCCTCTGTCCGGCTCCTCTGCATGACTTAGAAACAGAACAAGGGCACTGCACAGGGTACATACCAGTAAAAAGAGGCCAGTTAAAGTCAGAGCTATCGCCATAGTTGTCAGGATGGTTTATAGTGATAATTAATATATATGCATCTACGAATATATATTTCCATAGGTTACACCCTGGTGCCTGTCGTGTAAAGGGGCGGCAGGAAGAGAGGCCGGCGCTTCTGTAGTGCAACCACAGTATTCTTTAACTGCAATCCCGGAAAAGGTGGGAATGGTGAGAGATGAAGGAAAGGTTAAACTAAAAAAAATAAATTTATCAGAAGGTAGCTAGAGCTGTTCTATAACGCCTGCTATGTCAACTAGTAACTGAGTAGGTCAGACTCACGAACTGACAGCACAGTACTGCAGTGCTTTAGCTTTCTTCAAGCACTGCCGGTTTCACTGCGAAGCTATTTTGGACCCTTATAGCATATCCAAAGTTATCATCCTGCTTGTTCGTAAAACCACCCACAATCTCATATTCTCCGTAGGAGCCAGGGGTGAACATCAGAATATAATAAGGGCCTGTTCTGATTACCTTTGGCTTGAATGTGACGCCGCTTTCTGTGTTCCTGCAGGCGACATGGGAAAAATCAAACACCGAGTCTCCGGTATAGACATCTGTTATGTTGACTGTGAGAAAAACTGTGTCACCTAGCTGGTACTGGCTTTTGTCCAGGTAGGAAGGGAAGCTTGGACCAAACTTACAAAATGTACCCCTTTCCACTGACTTCCGCTGCAGCTCACTCCCTTCGATAGCAGTGGCACAGTACAGCAGGCCATAGAAGGCTGCACTGTCAGGGGAGGATGCTACCTGCTCCCTTAGCTTTCTCAATGGTACAGAGAGCTCATGGGGGTTCTCGTATGGTTTATTGGACTGGTGCTCTATGGAGTCAGCATACAGCAGCAGGCTCTCCAATGTAGGCTTCCGGACGAAGTTTCGCCTCCAGGAGGCTATTCTCTCCATGTCTGCCTTCAGAAGAGAATCTGCACGTCCCAATCGGCCTGTTCCTAACTCATTTATCACCTCTGACAATATTATCTCGTTCTGGAAAACAGAGTTCTTGTAAGCATCTTTTATCAGAACCTGTTCCAGGTCACGCTCTTCCCTGGAACAGGAGAAAAGCAGCAAGTTCAGTGTAAAAGAAAAGTCTTTTCATATTACATGCCGCTGGCGGCGGCTGCGCGCGAATATACATTCTTCTGCGCTGCCTTGTTTCTAAAAAGGAGGATTTGTATTTGTGAGGGAGCCAATCATAGGCTAATTGATAGATTCACCTAAAGGTACATAGTAGGGGAGGGCACCAAAAAGAATACTGCAAACAACAGAAGCTTTACCTCCTCAAAAAAACAATTATTAGCCGAATCGAGAGGTGTTAAATTAACAGGTGGCGGTTTTAGTGTCCGAATAGTGTCCGAAGCAAATGAAAAAAGGCCTCCAGCGTGAACTGAAGTCCTTTAGTGTAGACCGAAGGATTGAATTATCGAACCTTTTCCACAGAGATTTAGCAGCTTTGGAGCATTATCTACAAGAAGGGGAGGAGTAGTTTATCCGGTCAAGGAAAATTATTGGCGAAGGGGCAGTTGCTACCACAACGATATAAGGCAACCTTGTAAGTCTGAAAGTGTTTATTGGCAGGAATTTAATTATATTTGGATACGTCATACCTGAAAAAAGTAACACATGACATCTATAGAATCTGCCGCATTAGAGAAAACTGCCGAAGCAGCCAAGGGGATATTTGATAAGCTTTTCGGCCCCACGTTTGAAGAATTTGGGCTTATGATTGGCGATAATATCAAAGTTCGAAGGCTCAAGAACCAGCTAAAAAATTTTCAAAAGATCGAAAAGATTGTTGCGGATAACAACATAACTGTTAAACAGGTTGATTTAAAGGTGCTAGTCCCGTACTTGGAAAATGTCTCGCTTGAAGAAAATGAAGACTTGCAAGATATGTGGGCTAATCTGATGGCTAATTACATTGATTCTGCAAAAGTTTTTGCAACTACAGTTTATCCTGGCATTGTATCGCAATTATCTACGGAAGAAGTAAGGATATTAAACAGCCTTAGAGAGCGGCGGGATAAATATTATAGAGAGCTGTATCCAGGCTACGCAGAGATGAATCCAGAACCCCCGGAAGTTATTGACAGAACTCCATTATTGAATTTGATGAGACTTAACCTTGTCGAGGAAGTGCATGAAATAGAACAAAGTGAGAAGCCTCATTTTCTGACAAGAGCACCCGAACTGCAAGTTAAGTACAAGTCCACTAACAGATTCAAATTAACAGAATTCGGCATGTCACTTTTGGTTGCTTGCGAAAGGTAAGGTCACTCCGAGGACTTGGATCCTTTATCCAACGGTAAAAAGAAAAGGGCAGGGAATGACACTGCCCACCTGTTGCCAAGACTTAGATGCTAATCATAACCAAATCCTGATTTTGCAACATATATAGCCCCGCCTTATGCCAAGGCTTTATGTTACAGGGCCTATATGTCAATTCTGTATAACTCTATTGTATTCCCTCTTGTATTCTGCATGTTGAAATGGGGACCTAAACTTTGAAATCCCGCTTAACATGTGAAGGGTTTCCCATCCACGAGAACCATTGTAAATAGGATTCCAAGAAATATCTGTGTCAGTTATTTCACGTTCCCCTATGCCTGTATGCCCCATGGAGTTATAATAACTACCTATTCCTCTGTTACCGTAATAACCACTTAAAACTGCAGTATTTGAGTCGAATTCAACCACCACTTTCATATAATAGTTTTTAATGTAATTGGGCTCAGTAACAAGATAATTATGATGGGTTTCTGAACTTACCTTGAACTTCATTCTTAAGAAACTTTGTACATAATAGTCCTTCAGCTCCTCAGCTCCCAAATTAGTTGTAACCCTTATTTTACTAGGGTGTGTCTGATGAATACTTTTTCAGGTAAAACCTAATAAAAGCCAGCTTCAGCATCGCTAAGAAACTGACGGCTAATTTCTCATATCTTGTAGCAACT
>NZ_BAAGXV010000081.1:0-60831 GCF_054779655.1 Pontibacter brevis | reverse complement strand
CCAAGGATTATGAACGCAGCACCAAGTCAGCCGAGACCATGATACAGATTACCATGATACACATCATGCTTAAGAAATTATCTAAATAAAATCAAAACAGCCTCTAAGGGTTGTCCTTTGGCTGATCGCGGTGCTGTTCTACTCTCTTTTCTGGTTTGGTGTGGCGTTCCTGGTAGCCGGCTGCAGAAGAACTTCTCTTTCAATGCGGTCACACTGCTGGGGGTGTGGCTCATGCTCACAATTGTTATTCCTGCCTTACTGAACGTGTACGTAGCCGTAAAACAGCCGGTGCCCCAGGCGCTGGACCTGACGATAAAACAGCGCGAGGTCGTGCATGGCGGCTGGGACAAGCCAAAGCGTGAAACCATGGAAACCTTTTTCGCCCTTTATCCGCAATGGACCGACACCACCGAGATTCAGGGACGCTTTGCCTGGCGCTGGTACTATGCCTTTCAGCATTTAGGTGACGTAGCTGTGGCAGACCTGGCAAGGGAATACCAGGAGGGTTTATATGCGCGCCACCAACTGGTAGAACGGCTGAATGTGTGGTCGGTGCCCGTAAACATGCAGGGTGTTTTTAACGCCATGGCGGGTACTGATTTGCCGTCGCACCTGGCATTCCTGCAGAGCGCCACCCAATATCACGACTCAATCCGGGAGTTCTATTACCCATTCCTGTTCAGGCAGGTAGCCTTTACCCATGCCGACTATCAGAAAGAGCCGAGACATCGCTTTGCCAGTATGCCTGATTTTGCCACAGCTTACAGCGGCTTATACAAGCTGGCTATAAGCATGCCGCTGGTATATGGGGCAGGCTTTTTGTTGTTCAGAAGGAGCGCGACAGGTTTGAAATAGACGCTTGTATGCAAAGGAACCTTCTTGGTAACAGTTCAGGCAAATAACTTTAAGGGATTTTTAAGCCAGTAAATAATCTCAAAGGAAGGGAAAATCTCCGAACATGCTTAAACAGCAATATGAACCATCCCAAACCTAAACTCCGGGATGATTCATGTTGCTTTTAAGGTCTTTCAAGTTAAATCTCCGAAAATTCTTCTTGTAACCTGATGGGTTCAGGTGAATGCTTAGAAGTTTTTTGTTGCCGGATTAACAGGACAGTAAAACATGCTCCTGCCGTTGCCATAATTGTTCCAACTAATTCCGGGGAGGTAAAGCCATAGCCCATGGCAATAGGCAAACCGCCAAAGAAAGCCCCTAAGGCATTGCCTATGTTAAAGGCTGCCTGTGTCGTGGCTGCACCAAGCATCTCGGCTCCTTTGGCTGTTTTAATCATCAGTATTTGAATGGGTGCTGCTATAGCCAGCGACAGCCCACCCGCCACAAATGTCATGAGCAGCGACATAAATTTGCTTTCAGCGGTAAAGTAAATAGTCAGCAGTGCCCCGGCCATGCAAAGCAGGAGCAGGAGACAGGCTTTCACTGGCTTTACTACATCAGCCAGCCTGCCGCCTATCAGGTTGCCTACCACCATGCCAAAACCTGCCAGAATGAGAATGTAAGGCACCTGGTCGGCGGCAAAGCCTGCAACTTCTGTCATCAGGGGCGCAATATAGCTAATCCAGGCAAAGAGCCCGCCGGTACCGATGGCCGTAATCAGCAGGATAAGCCACGACTCTCTTCGTTTAAAAAAGTCCACTTCGGCGCGTGTATCTCCTGCCTTGTTTATAGGTAGCGCTGGAAGCCACAGCTGTATCATCAGCAGCGTAAGCAGACCTATAACCGTGATCAGGATAAATGTGTAGCGCCATGAGAAATGGTGGCCTATGTAGGTGCCAAGTGGTACCGTAAGCAGGTTGGCAATGGTGAGTCCGGCGAACATAAAGGAAATGGCCTGTGCCTCTTTCCCTTTCACCGCAAGTCGGCTGGCCACCACAGAACCTACGCCAAAAAAGGCTCCATGCGGCAGGCCAGCCAACAAGCGTGCGATAAGCAACGTCATGCTGCTTGGGGCAAAGGCTGAGCAGGCATTGAAGAGAGTGAAAACCACCATCAAGGTCCACAGTATTTTCTTCGGAGCAAAGCTGCGGCTGGCCACTACCAGCAAAGGAGCACCAATTACCACGCCCAGTGCATAAGCCGAAATCATGTGTCCGGCCTCCGGTATGCTAATATTGAAGTCAGCTGCAACATCGGGCAGCAGACCCATCATGACAAATTCAGTCGTTCCTATTCCTAAACCGCCTAAGGCAAGCGGTATTAAATTCTTTTTCAAAAAAGTGCGTTTACTTGCTGTTTAAACATTAAAGGGCTGCAAGTTACGCAATCGCTACGCATTAATTGCTGCTGTTTACCAAAGAACCGTCCTTGGGTATATAAAATGCGGCCATAAGCGAGATTGGAATATTAATCCTTATAGCAACCAGTCATGGGTTATGTTTCATAAAGAAGCAGCTTCATGGCAAACGGAGCTGCTTCTTTATGAAACGTCACAGGTCATACAGCCAATAAGGTGTATATCGTTGTAGTCCCCAAAGTTGTATTCGGTTCTTCGATTATCAACGGGGTTGGAGTTGGCCGCTTGCAGCGTTTGAGACAGCATGGTTAAAAGTCCCCAATTTGCTCCTGCAGCTTAAGGCTTTAGTGTCAACAGGAGTGACCCTAAAACAGGTTGACTTTAAAACCAAAGATGGTGTAGAGCACCTTATCATTTAAATAAAACAGCCTGAAATCAGTAACTCCTTTCATAGCCTGCGTAACAGGTATAGTTATGTTTGGAGTAAATGATATACCGAAGTTCTTTCTTGCCTTCTTTCTGGTGTTGCCTGTCATCTCTTTTGTGCATGAGGCAGGGCATGTGTTTTTCGCCTGGTTAATGGGGGGCAGGAACATCAAAGTAACGATTGGTTCCGGTGATGTGCTTTTTAGAGTTGGGATGCTGGAGGTGCGCAAATATTATTTTTGGTACGGCCTCTGTTCTTTTGATAACCTGAAGCGCAATCACCGCTTTGCCAACGTCCTAATCTTTGCCGGGGGAGCACTTTTCAACGCTATCGCGGCGGTGGTGGTAATCTACCTGATAGAAAACAGAAAGCTGGAGCCGAACCTGGCCACTTACCAGTTTACTTATTTCTCCCTGTATTACATCTTTTTTGCCCTGCTGCCGATGCCTTACCCCGGCGGAAGCTACAGCGACGGGAAGATTATCCTTAACCTGATCCGCAATAAGCAACAACTGGGAGAGAGAACATTTCGGGTACAGTGGCACGAGGAAAAGAAGCAATGGTGTGTGCTGAATCATGATGGGGAACTGGTACAGGCGTTCGATGATGAGGAGAAGGCGCTGGCCAAAGCACATGAAGTAGCACAAGGCAGCCGGCCCAGCCGCTTGATTAACAGCAAAAACGGGAAAGAGATAGAGGTGCAGAACTATCCGAGGATTCCCCTGTAACGGTTTAGCTAATGAACGGCTTCCGAAGCTGCTTTACTTTAAATTTTTACCCTCCTGGCTATAACGGCTTTGCCGAGCCAATACAAAGTTTGCCCTTGTAGAAGCCTATCTTCGTACTGTCCCAAAAAGATTAGATAATTAACTTATACCTGATTTATGATTGCAGCCATTTTCAGTTTCCTGGTCATGCTGAACCCATTTGCGCTTTTCCTGTACCTGAAGCCTGTCATGAACGACTTGTCGGACGCAGATTTCCGATCGGTGTTTTTAAAAGCCACGATGATTTCTTTTTCCATCTTTCTGGTTTTTTTGCTTTTCGGCGACGTAGTGTTTCAGAAAGTCTTTCGCATCAACTTTGAATCCTTCCGGATCTTTGGTGGCATTGTGCTCTTCTCCTTTGCCTATGTTTTTATTGTGCAGGGGAAAAAAGCCTTTATTCAGATCAAAGGCGACCTGCATGATCTGGCCTCTGAAATTGCCCTGCCTTTTATGGTGGGGGCAGGCACCATCTCCCTTACTATCCTCATGTCGGAGCAGCTGGAGCTGTGGCAGGGGGTAGTGTCGCTGGCGCTTATCATGCTCGCTAACTTTATCATTATCATGGGCCTCAAGCAGATTCGCCGCGGGATGCGTTCCAAAAGCGTGCAGACAGCCTTCGATAAGAACATGGAGCTGCTTCTGCGCATCAACGGCTTTTTTCTGGGCGCTATCGGTGTCGACATGGTGGTGACAGGCATCAGCAAGCTGATGGCGGCAGCGGCGCAGGGATAGCTGCTGTGCCGCCCGCTTACTTGATAACTTCCTCTGAATACACCAGCCAAAGCGGAGTGTCGATGTCCATGTTGTATATCTTTGTTGGCACGCTGCCCAGGCTGAGTGACGGTATTGGGTTGCTTCCCTTCAGGCCAAGCACCAGCAGATCGTATTTTCCTTTGCGCAGTTGCAGGGAAATCCGCTCGGCTGTGCTTTTCCCGGCGGCACGCACCAGGGTATAAGGAACACCGGCTACTTCCTTGTGACGTTTCTGAAGCTCCCTGAACTTCCCGTTTACCACCTCTTCCGCTTTCTTGATGGCTTTCTCTTCTGATATCAGCGGGAAGTACTGTGTGGGTAGTTTATAGACGTGCATAATCTCCAGGCTTAGCCCGAGCTGGTCTGAGAGGCTCTTGCTAAGTCGCAGCGCGTGCACCGAAGCATCGGAGAAGTCTATCGGTGTCAGCACCCTTTTGATGTTAAAGCTGGCTGCTTCCGGGAAAACAAGAATGCTGCAGGGCAGGATGCGCAGCAGCTTGGTGCCCAGAGACCCTGTACTTTTATTGCTCATCCGTTTACCCAGCAGTGTCAGTTTTACGTTATACCGCTTCACCAGGTCCGCCATCATTACCTCGGTATTCGGCTCTTCACTGACCAGTATCTCATGGTCGCAGCCTCCGGCAAAATGCTCCGCCACAATGTCGGCGATGTTTGCCTCCACTTCTTTACTCAGGTCAACATCACCGAAGGCCTCCCGGAAGTCCTCGCTCAGTTCATATGTCTTAATATTATGAACAAAATACACCTGTTTTACCGGCAGGCGCTCGCATACAGAGCGGGTGAAGGCCACCAGCTTTTCATCTATATCACTTAGGTCAAGGCAGACCATCATGGCATCTATTGCAATCATAGGTTTTGTTGAGTTTTTGAAGATGGTGGTAAATTTCTTTTCCCGTCAGACACGCTGTGCTCCTGCTTTGTCGCCCGCTTCGCCAGCATCTCAGCCATTAACTGCTGGTAATCTTTCCGTTGCTGTGCTGTTTTCAACTTGTTTTCTTCTTCCAGCTCTTCGTTAAGCCCCTTGTACAGGCTATAACACATCGAGAGCAGAATGAACGCGAAGGGCAAACCCGTGATGATAACGGCCGTTTGCAGGGCCTGCAAGCCGCCTCCTATCAGCAGCACCGCCGCCACAGCTCCCTCTGCCAGGGCCCAGAAGATACGCACGCCCACAGGGGAGTCCGCCCTTCCGCCCGATGTCAGGCTGTCGACTACCAGGGAGCCGGAATCGGAGGAGGTCACAAAGAAGCCAGTAACCAGTATGATGCCGATGATGGAGAGCACCGTGGAGAAAGGCAGCTGCTCAAAGAAAACGAACAGGGCCGTAGACATATCTGCTGCCACTGCCTCCGATATAGCGGTGCCGCCTGCCAGTGCCTCCCGCAGGGCTGTGCTTCCGAACACGGTCATCCACAGAAAGGAGAGCAGGGAAGGCACAATCAGCACACCCAGCACAAACTCCCGGATGGTGCGCCCTTTGGAAACGCGCGCAATAAAGATGCCCACAAAAGGCGCCCAGGAAATCCACCAGGCCCAGTAGAAAACCGTCCAGCCCCCCTGCCAGTTTCGGGTGGAGTAGGCTTCGTTCCAGAAAGACAGCTGCAGGAAATTGCTGATGTAGGAGCCGGTGTTTTGCACATAGGAGCCTAAAATAAAAACGGTTGGCCCTAACAACAGCACTGCCACCAGCACCACCATAGCGATGCGGATGTTCCACTCGCTCAGGATACGGACTCCCTTGTCCACGCCTGTTACCACAGAGATGGTAGCCACGCCGGTGATACCGGCAATCAGCATTACCTGCGTCGTCACGTCACTGGAAATGGCCGGGAACACGTGGTTCAGCCCTGCTGCCACCTGCTTCACACCCAGCCCCAGCGAAGTGGCCAGGCCGAAAACGGTGGCCAGCACAGCCAGGATATCGATAACATCCCCTATAAGCCCATGGATGCGCTCTCCCAGGAAAGGGTAAAATACGGAGCGGATGGTGAGGGGCAGCTTGCGGCTATAGGTGAAGTACGCCAGTGCCAGCCCCACCAGGGCGTAAATGGCCCAGGCATGGAAACCCCAGTGCAGGAACGTGAAGTTCATGGCCTGCCTCGCCGCAGCGGGAGTGCCCGGCTCCCCGAGCGGGGGCGTTTGAAAGTGGTTGATAGGCTCCGCAATGCTCCAGAACAGAAGGCCGATGCCCATACCGGCGCTGAACAGCATGGCAAACCAGGAGGAGGTACTGAACTCCGGCTTCGCCTCCTTACCGCCCAGCCTGATGTCGCCGAACTTTCCGAAGGCCATATACAGGCAGAAGGCTACGAATACATTCACGCTCAGGATAAACAGCCAACCCATGGTGGAGGTAACGGCCGCCTGTACTTCGCTGAAGAACGCTTCGGCACCCTCCCTGAAAAGAAGGACCAGCGCTATGCTTATGATTAGGATAACAATAGAAGACCAGAAAACGGGACCGTTTACTTCCAGACCCAGTGACTTCTTTGTATCGCTTCTTGCTACTTTACTCATCAATCAGAAATTTAGAATCAGAAATAATACCCCATGTTTATGTTAAAGCGCATGTGCCAGTCTGTGTCTCCGGGTGTGCCGAAGGCAAGGGCGTTTGTCCACTCCGGGCCGAGCCAAGGTTGATTATACCCCAATGCTGCATCGGTATAAATGTACATCGGGCCGGCGGTGAACAAGGCACCCAGCACGTTCATGTGGGTGTTCTCGAAGCCACTGACACGCTTGTTATAGTAGCCGTAGTTGTTGTAGAAGGTGATGCCCTGCAGCAGGCGCGTTTCGATGGGCAGGTGATAGGCTAAGCTGGCGGTATACATTTCGCCTCTGGTGGCCACATTGTAGTTCGCACCATAGGCCCCCATCTCCACAAAGTTCAGGTCAGCCCCGGCTGCATATTGTGGGTTAATGCCGTAAAGCATCGCCTGCAGCTTTACATTCCAGGGGCTGTAGGTAGGTTTGTACTCATAGTGTACGGCGGCAGCGTACCTGGTGCCGTTTCGCTCTGTATCCAGGTTATAAAGGAGCCCTCCCTGAAGGGAGGCGCCCAGTTCATGGGCAAGGCTGTCGCCGAGGCGCCGTACCACCTTGAAGTCGAGCTGGTTGTTCTCTTTGTTGCGCCCGGTAATGTCGTAGGAGTAGCGGTTGGGGCTGGGTTCCGCCAGGCCAAAAACAAACTCCTCGGCGCTTTTATAATAGGCTGCCTGCCATTGCCACCGGCCGTTGTCGTGTATGTATTTCACCCCCATGTCATGGTCATCCTCGAAACCTACATAATAGGTGATGTTGAAAAACCAGTTGTTGGAGTTGTACTGCTGAATACCGAAAGGCACCTGGTTAAGGCCAACCTGTATCTGCGACCTTTCAGAAAAGTCGTACTGAAACCATCCCTGTTTCAGGAAAGCACCGCCAAAGGCCTGAGAATAATGCCTGAATTCTGCGTTCAGTTTAATGCCCTTGTACTCAGATTCCACATTAAGCCGGAACACATCATAGCCAAAGTCACCGCCCCGCTCCAGCTGGTCGTCTTTCCAGGTAGAAAGGTTGTAGTTAAAACGCACAGCGCCTCCTATCTTTAGAAATGGCTCAGCAGGGTCTTCTTCCGGGTACTGGGCATAGCATAAGGTGCTGGTGAAGCAGGTAATCAAAAGTAAAAGTATTCTTCTCATATTTGAAGGATATAGCCATACTCATTAAAAATCCTTCATCAATTGGACGGTTTTAAAATAGAAATGTTGTTCAGACGGCAGGTTTAAGTTGTTTTTATGTTGATTTTGGGTATTTGTATGTTGCTGCTTTATGTGTACAAAGCATGCAGAATGGCGGGCGGCAGAAGAAAGCCTGTTGCCAGCATTAAGAAGCCGCCCGTCCTGACCATCAGCAGGTGGGTGTTGGGGTTAACCCATTTATTGCCTGAAAGAAACGGTAACAATGCGACGGCACCTTTTCCGCCGTTCATCAGGGCAGTTGAAAAGGAGTGAAATGAAAACCCTCATAGGGAAAAGGGGGTTCTTTGACCAACTCTGCATTAACTGAGCATTTTATTTGTCAGGTGCTTCACATCATACAAAACCACTGCTTATCAAACCCTGATTCAGAAAATTTCATTCATCCTGATATTCCCCATGCGGAAAATGACTTATTTCGTTTAAGCGTATAAATAAGTTTAATATGGTCGTTAGGGCTTTATAAGGTCCAAAGATTAGTAACAAGTAAATTGATTGAGATAATGAGCACCAGATCAAGAGACCAACAAAAGAAGCAGCGCCAAAAAGAATTCAAGGAAAGGAAAGAGCATCAGGAGTCTCTTAAAGTTGCGGCAAAAAAAGCGAAGCGCGATTCATCTGGAAAAGATGATGAAACCGATAGGATGTCCAGGACCGAAGACTGAACTTGTTTCCTTCTTTCTCAGAACATGATGCGGTTCCATACTTTGATGCAGAATATCCAAAAATAAACAAGATTGGTGTTATAGCTTCATATCCACCATTCTAAAAATAGGCAGGAACTATGTTTTCTTCTGCTTTGATGGGGAATGCCCTGAGCATTGGGAGCCTATAAAACGATTAGAAGGGAACCCAAAGTGCTACTTACCAAACCTAAGAAGCCACTACATCTAATTTGGAGCGGCTTTTAGGTTCTGTAGACCGAAGGATTGAATTATTGAACATTATCTGCACACATTTTGCTGCGGTAAGTGGTTATTCCTTGTTAAAAAATTATGCATCAATCCGGGTGAAAAAGGATAAACAACCCAAGCAATACCACCCTTACTTCATGATTGCCCATTTGCTAACGCAAGGCAGTTCCACGCATCAAGGACTTAGGTTAGCACCGATGGAAGATATCCTTCAAAAGAATGGTACATTACAGAAGTGTTTAAATTCACAAAACATGAATGATTCGATAAATATCTGTTTGTCCTGTGGATACTGTTGTGACGGTACCGTGATTGGTTTTGTACAGCTCGGTCGTGAAGAGCTGCCTGTGCTGAGAGAATTAATGGAGATTGAGAATGCAAATGGTGAAGGTTTTTTTCTTCAACCCTGCAAAAATTACTGTGATGGGTGCAGTATTTATTCGAAAAGGCCGAAACAATGTGCCAGTTTTGAGTGCGGGCTTTTGAAGTCTTTCGAACAAAAGAAATTGAGTTTTGATGCGGCTGTTGAAACAATTAATGTGGTTAAACAAAAAAAGTGCGCCATAGAAAAAAAGTTAGCACTACTACAGTTTGAACTACAATCCCAATCATTTTACTTTAAGATGGTCGAATTGAAAAATTTGCTACAGAAAAACGAATCTGAATCATCCTTAACACAAAACCATCTGGATTTAATGTCGGACCTCAGGCAACTCGATAGTCTGCTGTCAAAGGAATTTGGCGTCTCAATATTTTAAAAATAAAATGTTATCGACGGATCAAAAGGATATTATACCATCACTTCGTAAGCTACCACGTTTTTGGCCGTCGTAAAGTTGGTTTTTCAAGTTACTGAGCTCCTCCCATCATAAAAACATGGTGGAGTGACACCAGGGCAGGATATAGTTTGAGGGCAGGCAAAACAAAGGAACCACCTTCTTCATTGGGCTCCCTAAATTATGAAAAGCAGTTGCACCTTGTGTCGCGCTGCTAGCACGGCTGCCAACTCTACTTTCACGACAAGCCTTCATTGTTTTATAATGGCTCCTATGTCCATCAGGATTGGCCGTAGAGGAAGCTAGCTGCCTGTACAGGTTATGAACGAGGCTTCAGCCAAGTTTGATGGCTGTGCCGTGTTAGTGGGAACAATAGACTTGCAGCTGTGCCCTTACTTCTTGAAAAAGATACGGAAGGTGGTACCTTCATCTAAACGGCTCTCCACCTCAACATGTCCCCCGGCATTCTCTACCATCTTTTTCACCATGTAAAGCCCGATGCCGGTCCCGTCCACGTGGTCGTGGAAGTGCTTGAACATGGTAAACAGCTCATCCGTGTGCCCAGCCTCATGGCCCAGCCCGTTATCGGTGACAGTAAGCACATGGTGGGAAGGTGTGCTCCTGCAATGTATCTGTATGCGCGGTTCCCGATCAGGGGAGCGATACTTGACTGCATTGCAGATCAGGTTGTAGAGCACGCTTCTCAGGTTCTTTTCAGAAAAACGAATAGCGGAACAGTCCTCCACGTTTATCTCTAGTTGAGCACCGGATACTTCAATGACCGGCTTCACTCCAGGCTCACCTCCTGTATCATAGCCGATATATTAACCAGAACGATATTCTCCTCGTTTTCCTGCTGAAGTTTTACTACATCAGTAAGGCTTTTGATAGTTTGTAAGAAACTACACCAAGGTCTTCTGAAAGCAGCGCTTAAGGTGTTATACTTCATCAACTCAATGTTCCTCCACAATGATTTGCACCGCATCCTCTTTCTTAACCCGAAGGCTGATGCTGCCGCCAATGGGCAGGGTGATCATGGGAGCGGTGTGGCCGAAGTCGATGTTGCCAGCAACCGGTAAATTCTTTAGCTCTTTTTTGCTGTGCACCATTTTAGTGAGCAACTCACGGGTTACGCCGGTGTCTTTCTGAAAGCGGCCAATGATCATGCCCTTTATTTTGTGGATGTCGGGTTGGTTGAGGATGGCCTGCAGCTGGTTTTGTACATCCTTGTAATCAATTACCTTGTTTGCTTCCAGGAAAATAATGGAATCCGTCAGGTCGGGCATATACTCGCTTCCCATTGTTAAATTGAACGTAATGAAATTCCCGCCAAAGCTTTTTCCTCTTGCCTCGCCTTCATTGATTGTCCAGAATTTTTCATTGACGATTACCTGGCTGTCCCATTCCGAATCAATATAATATTCAGAAGGTAGAATGGGGAACGTGTCTTCTGAAAAGAATGCCTTCTTCATGTATTCAAAAGAATAGTCGACGATTTTACTGGCCGCCAGCATCGTAAAATGGGGACCGTAGTAGGTGACCAACCCCGTTTTCGCGTGAATGGCATTGGCCAGTGCCGTAATGTCGGACAGGCCACAGAGGATCTTGGGGTTCTTTTTAATTAAATCGTAGTCTATATACTTTAAGAGTTGATTCACACTGGAGCCGCCCATGGCTGGAACAATGGCCTGCACGTTGGGGTCCGAGAAGGCATCGTGCAGGTCCTCAAGTCTTTTCTCAACGGGGCTTGTGTCAAACTCATCGTGCTCGTTCACATACTTTCCAAAGCTGACAGTAAGCCCGAGATCGCCAAAGCCCTTCATGGCTTGTGCTTTCATTTCGTCTGTTAATTTCGGCGGCAGGCCGTGTGCCGGTGCAATAACACGTACATGGTCGCCAGCTTTCAACTTAGGTGGTATCATAAGAAATGTTTTAGAGTGTCTTTCATCTTTTACGCAGAGGTACAGCTTTTTCCTGAACCGGAGGTTAAACCGCCAGATAGGTTTGGTCCAACTGCCCTGCCAGTTCCTGAAGGTAACTTTCTGTCTTTTCCAGAAAATTTATAGTTGATGCAGCCGGTTTTCCGGGTGTAAAGGCCTGGCAGAGGGCAAGAAGTTCCTGAGAGCCTGACGCTAATGCGTGCTTCTCCTCCGGCAGAAAACAAGTGGTTTCTTTCAGCATGGTATGGATACAGGTAAGGTTGTGGAGCAGTGACTTTGGGAATTCCCTGTTTATTAAGAGGAAATGTAGTGCATCAGCCAGGTTGGCATTTTGATGGTACACCTGTTTGTACGTGCCGTATGCTCCAATACTTTCGAGCAGAAGCACCAGGTGCCGGCTTGCGGGAAGACCGGCCTGGTCTGGGTTTTCCTGCCCGGCAATGGCCTGCAGCTGATGCAGAAGTGTCTGGTTTAGCAGCAGCGCCCTTTCCATGCACCTGCCCAGCGAGAGCAGCATCCAGGTTTCATTTCGCACCATGTTGTCCTGCAGGTGGCCTTTTATCTGGCAGCTGTTTGCCTCAACTTTCCGGGCAAAGCTCTGGAAACCTTCCTTGTTTAACCTGGCAGGGGTATAGCCGTTCAGGGCATGATAAAAACAGTTGGTGTATTCCCAAAGCTCTGGTGAAAGACTTTCACGCACCCCGCTTGCGAGCTCGCGCATCCTGGTGACACCGGCCACAACTGAATCGGGATTCGCTTCTGCAAGGCTCACATAAGAAAGCACATCAGAAGCTTTGAGTTGAGCGTGTTCAGAAAAGTAGCCCGCATGTGCGTTTGCCACATGCAGTGCCAGTTCCAGTACTTCCTCTTTTTGTTGCGTTCGCGGTAAATCCATCAGCGACACGTAGCACACCTTCAGGTACTGAGTTACATACTCCGACCGCTCCAGGAGCCGCCCCATCCAGAACAGCTTATTTCCACATCTTTTCAGCATCTTTGATTTCTTTTAAAGTAGCAGGTGCTTTAACTCCTCTTCCAGCACCCAGGTATCTTTTGAGCCGCCACCAAGCGAAGAATTGACGATCAGGTTGCCCTCCGTAAGCGCTACTCTGGTCAGTCCGCCCGGCAGCACATACTGCGTGTCCTTGCCCAACTGTGTATAGGTGCGTAAATCCACGTGGCGGGGCTCAAACTGCTTGTTGCCTTCTATGTATGTGGCGTGCAACGACAGCGACATGATCGGTTGGGCAATATACTTCCGCCTGTTTTGCGCGATCCGCTGCTTATATTCCTGTAATTGCTCTTTTGTGGCAGTGTTGCCGATTAGGATCCCCCGGCCGCCGTATTCGTCCACTGGTTTAATCACCAGCTTCTCCATGTTGTCGATGACGTATTTATAGTCGCTTTCCTCCGAACACAGATAGGTAGGTACATTGTTAAGGATAGGTTCTTCCCCTAAGTAGTACCGGATCATGGCGGGCACATAGCTGTAGACTGCTTTGTCGTCAGCGGCCCCGCAACCCGGCGCATTCACAAGATTGATGGTGCCCTTCCGGTAAGCACGCATGATGCCGGGTACCCCAATGACGGAGTCAGGTTTGAACACAAGCGGGTCAAAGTACTCATCATCCACCCGCTTATACAGCACATCTACCTGCCTTGGGCCGGAAACGGTTTTCATGTATACTTTATCCTGGTCCACATACAGGTCTTTCCCCTCTACAAGTGGTACGCCCATGCTGCGGGCCAGAAAGGCATGTTCAAAATAAGCCGAGGCCTGCATACCATCAGTTAGCACCGCACAACAGGGCTCCGTTTTCCCTTCCGGGGCCACAGACTGCATCATGGCCAGCATGTGTTCGGTGTACTCCTGCACTGGCTGTATGTGGTAGGCATCGAACAATGGAAAAAGTGTCTGCTTCATGGCATCGCGGTTAGAAAGCACATAACTGATACCGGAGGGACAGCGGACATTGTCTTCCAGAATATAGTATTCCCCGTCGCTGTGCTTGATAAGGTCGGTGCCGGAGATGTGGTTGTAAATACCACCTGCCGGGTTCAGGCCTTCCATGGCCGGGGTATAGTGTACCGAACTGGTGACGAGCTCCAGGGGCACCAGTTTGTCTCTGAATATGTGCCTCTTGTTATAGACATCCTGAATAAAGCAGTTAATGGCCATGTTTCGTTGAATAACCCCCTGCTCCAGGTTTGCCCACTCTTTCCCGGTAATAATCCTGGGAAGCAGATCGAAGGGGAATATCCGTTCGCGTGTTTTTTTGGAATGGTCAGAAGGCAGGCTAAAGGTGATGCCCTGGTTAAAAAAGGAAGTGCGGGCAAGCTTGTATTTTTTGTTTACCTCAGCTGCAGATAATTGCCCGAAGTAATCGATTATCGCTTCATATTCCGGCTTAACCGCACCGCCTTCGGTAAAAATCTCATCGAGAAAATGAGGGTTCGTCTTATATGATTCAAACACCCCCTGAACCTGGTTTTTAGTTATAGTTTGCATTTCCTGTCGCATTTATCGGCCCCCGGTTCCCTGGATGAAGGGAACCCTTGGATTTAGAAATAAATAATTCGCGCCTTTAGGTGTACAAGTTGGTTGCCAACTCCATGTATGCCGGTAGTTGGAATTCTATGAAGGGGGTGCATGCTGCTTAACGCATGAACGAATGGAGTGGTTTTGATGCTGGAAGAATGTGCAGGTTGCTGTACATAAAAAGGTAAAATCTCTGTTTGCTACTCAAACACATCAGCCTCATTTGATGCGCTTTACAGCGTCATAAACCAATATTTTAGTGTTTTTATGCAAATTACCGCCACAGGCCTGATTAAAATACGGATACTAAAAAATCAGTATTTGTTCAAGGCGTTATAAATTGACAACCTAGGCAGAAAATGCCGCAGCTAAAGCCAGGGAGCTGTTAAACGGCTTGAAGATAAAGTGTAAAATCCCACACCTACTCGGTTCTAATGCAGGTATGCTTAACGACAGCACACCTGTAAAAAGTGAAGCCGAAGGGGAAATCAACAACCTTGTTAACATAAAGCAGCCTGTCTGGAAGGGCTTTAATACCAGGGCTACAACTTTAGAGGTCTTCCGTAGGTAAAAAGCATAGCAGTAGCGAATACTACTCCTCATATTCATTTTTCAAGTAAAGGCATGGATGCACTGGTAAAAGAGTTCCTGGAAAAAGTTGAGTCAAGAGACCCGCATCAACCAGAGTTTCTGCAATCTGTACAGGAAGTAGCGGAGACAATTATCCCATTTATAGAAGAGAATCCAACGTTTAAGAAGGCCAGAATTCTGGAACGCATGGTAGAGCCAGAGCGTGTCCTCATGTTCAGGGTACCCTGGCTGAACGATCAGAACGAAGTGGAGGTAAATCGTGGGTACCGGGTCCAGATGAACAGCGCCATTGGACCCTACAAGGGAGGGCTTCGCTTTCACCCTTCTGTGAACCTGAGCATCCTTAAATTCCTGGCCTTTGAGCAGGTATTTAAAAACAGCCTTACTGGTCTGCCTATGGGCGGCGGCAAAGGAGGATCAGACTTCGACCCAAAAGGAAAATCAGACAGTGAAGTCATGAAGTTTTGTCAGAGCTTTATGACAGAACTTTACCGCCATGTAGGAGCTGACATAGATGTTCCGGCGGGTGACATTGGAGTTGGCGGAAGAGAGGTAGGTTATTTGTTTGGCCAGTACAAGCGCATAAAGGGGGAGTTCACCGGGGTACTTACCGGCAAAGGAACCAGTTGGGGCGGCAGTGTCATACGTCCGGAGGCCACAGGGTATGGGGTTGTCTACTTTGCGGAGAGTATGTTAGAAACACGTGGGGAATCTCTGAAAGGAAAAACAGTGCTTGTTTCCGGCTCAGGAAACGTAGCGCAGTATACGGTAGAAAGATGCATACAGGCAGGCGCTAAAGTCGTAACGATGTCCGATTCCAGCGGGTTTATCTATGATCCGGAAGGTATTGATGCTGAAAAGCTGGCCTATGTGATGGAACTGAAGAATGAAAAACGGGGGCGGATAAGAGCATATGCTGAAATGTTTGGATGTGAGTTTTTTGAGGGGGAGCGGCCCTGGAAAATAGCATGCGATGTTGCCTTTCCATGTGCAACGCAGAATGAGTTGAATGAAGAAGATGCCCGAACGCTTGTTCAGAATGGCTGTATCTGTGTAGCGGAAGGCGCCAATATGCCGAGTACACCAGAGTCAATTCATGTCTTTACAGAAGCAAAAGTTTTATATGCGCCAGGTAAAGCCTCTAACGCCGGTGGGGTGGCCGTGTCCGGACTTGAAATGTCACAGAATTCACTGCGCATTTCCTGGAGCCGGGAAGAAGTGAACAGCAAACTCTGGCAAATCATGAAAGATATTCATGGGGTTTGTGTAAAGTATGGGACAGAAGAAGACGGCTATATCAACTATGAAAAAGGAGCTAATATTGGAGGCTTTGTTAAAGTAGCTGAGGCTATGCTGGCTCAGGGAATAGTTTAGAAAAAGACGAGAGTAATCAAATCAGAATCGAAACAAACCTCATAAGCTAAACATAAATATTACCGAATTTTCAAAATCTTATTTTGGACAAAAAATTGGGACTGATGCTGGTAAAACAGTTATGCTGAGAGTGGTCCCAACTGCCCTTTATAGCCTGCGGTAAATTTTAAATAACTCAGAAGCGTCACTTTTCTTAGGATGAGGAGATGGTTTGCTCTTCTGGGCCACTGCACAAGAACGGATGATAACATGAAAAGGCGTCCTGGTATATTCCTGAGATGCCTTTTTGCCTTTTTAGCCCTTTATCAAAAGTTCGGGATGATTCATGTCTGAAAAGTGCACAGCAAACTTTCCATGTTTTAACTTTGCCTTTATGCAACTATCCACACAAACAGGTGAAGAAATGCTGCGAAATCAGCGGGTGCGGTTTTTTGATAGCGACTTTTATGTTTAGCAGGACTGGCTGTAGAGCAAGCTAACAGTGGTGGTGCAGCAAAACCCCATAGCAGGAACTAAGGTTGCACTGGGTTATGATAAATTGATTTTTATACTCTTTGTACAGCTTTACTCCCTCAGGCATACCCTCTCAAACCTCCATCCTGTAAAAATCATTACCTTCATCTTCACGATTTACGCTGTCTAAGTTCATTGAATAAAAATGAACTCTTTAGTTATTTGGCTTCATACGTACAGTCGATTGTATGATAGTAAAAGCAAGCTTAAGAGAAGTTATATAGAAGTTATCATCGTTTCTAACTGGCGAAGACGGCAGCGCGGGCGGTTTGCCGTACTTGTTTTCGACAGGGGAAATACTCTTTTCGTCATTTAAAGCATATAACTCCGAGCCTTCGGAATTTAATTCTATCACAATTGAGCTTTTTGCAGTGCCGTTTGTAACCCTAAATATCCTGCCCACATGTTTCACCTTAAGGTTCCGTTTTAGAAAGGCTTAGTAATCTTCAGGGGCAGTGGATGCATCAGGTATTTATATTTCAACATCAGGAATTACTTCAAAGCTACTTTCTTTTGTCAGCTTTGCCGCCGCCGCCGGCAGAGCTGGAAGTTCTCCATATTTGGCTTCAGCAGCGGAGACGCTTTTTTCATCATTTATATCATACATGTCCCCAGTTAGGGATTCGGAATACATAAAAATGTTAATTTCTGGAGAGCCATCTGTTACTCTTATCTCCCATCCCACTTGTTTTATCTCTGGGTTCCGTTTTAGAAAGGCTTTGTAATCTTCAGGGGCAGAGGATGCCTCAGGTAAATATACATGTACATGAGGAATTATATCTCCTTCAACGCTCATATCGTGCTGTTCCTTTGTAGAGCCAGCAGTAACGCCAGTTGGCATCATGCCTGCATCTTCTTCACTACAGGCAATTAGCAATAACGGCGCGACTATAAGCGGTACAAGTACGGCATATCGGGCGACATACATGAGGGAAGTCTGTTTTTTGTTCATCATGGCTATGCGTCGTTTAAGTGATGGAAAGTTAAATTGATTGGCAAGCTGTGGTGCCGATAAGCTTGTAGCATTTAGTAGAAGGTACTGGTACTCCTTTCTGTCTACACCTGCGCTCATGACATGCTGGTCGGCTATAAATTCCAGGTTCTCCTTGATTGCTTTTTTCATCAGCCACACACCCGGGTTGAACCAGTAGAACACAGTGCTGAGCTCAGCCAGTAGTACGTCCAGCGTATGCCAGCCTTTCACATGGATTTGCTCATGTCGGAGTATCGATTCGAGCTCGGGCGTTTTGTGTCGCGATGGGTTCAGGTAAATGGTCTGCCATAAGGAGAAAGGCTCGCTTATACCGCTCACCTTTCTGAAGCCGATGCCACTGTGTGCAGCAGGCTCTGAAGCATGATGTATTTTATGAAGCGACACGAACTGCAGCAATAGCCGTGCAGCCATCAAAGCGGTACTAAGCCAGAACAGGATTAGGGGTATTAGCCAATAGTCGAATGTCGCCGTTTGCTCAGGTAAGCCGCTTGCGACAGTCCAGGTGGGTATAGCGGCCACATAGATATTGGCGGCAGCCAATTCCACCTGCTGGCTAAACAACTCTGATACATCTATAAAGGGATAGAGTGTTGAGAATAAAATGGCGAACACCAGGAACAGGCGGTTTAGATGGTAGAAGGTCAGCCGCCGCAACACGACATGGTAAGCCAGGTAAAAGAGCAGCAGTACCACATTAACTTTGAGCAGGTAAAAAAGTAGTTCTGGCATATCATTCTGATTTTTTGTTTTCGATCATGGCTATAATCTCCTTCAGTTCTTCGGTACTTATCTGCTTTTCCTTCGCAAAAAAGGCTACCAGTTCTTTGTAAGAGTTCTTGAAATAGTCTCCAACAAAGCCTCTCATGAATTTCTTCTTATAACCTTCTTCCTGTATCAAAGGCGAATAGCGATAGGTGTTTCCCAGCTTTTCACTGGAGAGGTAGCCTTTTTTCTCTAGGTTCTTTACTGTGGAGGCGAGCGTTGTGTAAGGTGGCTTCGGATCAGGAAGCTTCTCCAGAAATTCTTTAATAAAACCGCCATCCAATGCCCATATTACCTGCATGGCCTCCTCCTCTTGTTGTGTTAGCTTTTCCATGTGCTACGATATTATCGTATATTTACGAAATGTTCGTAATAAAAACTGAATAAATTGTCTAATTTATTTTTTAATATTCGTTAAAGAGCGCCTAACCATGTTATCAGAAAACGTGAGAATAGAAAGATTGTGGAACTTCTAGCGGCACCTGCCCCTGCAGCTTGTATTACGTCTCATTTTGCCGTCTCACAAATCAAACTTAAAATTTATTTTAAGAGATGAGTAGGTGAGACCGTTCATGATATCATGAACAGTGTGTTCATAGGCTAATTGATAGATTCACCTAAAGGTACATAGTAGGGGAGGGCACCAAAAGGAATAAGTCAAACAACAGAAGCTTTACCTCCTCAAAAAACAATTATTAGCCGAATCGAGAGGTGTTAAATGGACAGGTGGCGGTTTTAGTGTCCGAAGCAAATGAAAAAAGGCCCTCAGCAGCAGCTGAGGGCCTTTCGTGTAGACCTTAGTATTGAATTATCGAACCTTTTCCACAAAGATTTTGCGGCTGTGGATAAGTATCTGCAGGTGGGAGAGGGGCAATAAACTTAGTAGTTTTCAGATTCAATTAAGACCATTTGTTTTACATAAGAAGTGTTATGTGCACCTGACCAATGACGTGGCGACAGTATGTCTAATCCATATTGACTTCGTGACGATCAGAGCTTTTTAGTCTACCAACTCTATTGGCTCCATAAATGCGCCACGCCACTTGTTTTGCTCCACTATATATTTAACTCTTTCTGAAATAAGAACTGGTCTATTTGCGCTACCACCACTTCCAAACCATTCATTGGTTCGCACAATATCTGGTTTTACTGCCAATAATGCCGTTGCCTCCGGTAACTAAAGCTGTTCTTTTGCTGCTCATAGGGCTGTTTGTTTTTAGTTTATAGTCCTGAAATTGGTTCTGCTGCTCCCACCATAGCCCCTCCTTCGGCTAAACCTTGCTTCTTGTTACTGATAGCAGGTAAAGTGGTTTCAGTAAAGGAGCTTTCAGCAGCTTGGTTACTACGCCCGGTGCGCTAAGATTTACAAAGGCATCTTTTAACGCTACCCATCTTATTCTTTGGACAGGGAAACAATGTCGCATGCTGCATTCACAAATTTCACAGCAGAAACTGCACTGGCCAGGCTACTGCTGCTTACACCCGAACCATGTGTAGCCGTAGCGCAGGCGCCTACTGCTGAAATAAGGGGCAACGAAGCCAAATTGTGCAGGGCATAGCCGTTTCCAGAACGTAAGGTGCAAGTTCGCTATACGCACGACCCATATAGAATAAGAAAGACTCCTATTGATGAGAAGCCTTCTTTGTCTATATCGACAGCACCTGTTATGATGAACAAGCACCCAATACCACTTATGAACAGATGTTTACCAATCCTGTCCCACCTCCTAATATTTACTCCCGTCCACCAAATCTCTGTGTATAAAGTTCGATATTTCGCTCCTACGGGCTACTACAGCAAAAAAGCCGCTTCACGTAAAATGAAGCAGCTTTTTGGTTCGATAAAATCAATAATTGCTCCACAAACTCCTATAGAAGCGATTTTAATATTAAAGTGTTTACTATTTTTGCTCCTGCACTATCCAGTTAAATTTAAACATGCTCTTAACTTAAAACATAGACTGAAACAGCAGTAAAGCACCGATGGCTATCAAGCCAAAGTATACATACTTAAAAAATGTATCCCCGTGCATGCGGCGGTTGATGGCTCTGCCTATAAATATGGCTGGAATCATGACGGGCAGGCTCCACAGAAAATAATAAGTGAGCGTAGAACCCCACAAATCTTTGAGCCAATACCCTACCATACCAAGAATACTGGCTGGCAGGTAGTATCCTTGCAAGGTGGCCCGGAAGTGTTGTGCTGACCAACGACGCATAGCGCCATACACAACAAGCGGTGGCCCGTTCAGCCCATAGGCACCTCCCAGAATACCGGCAATAAAACCACAACCAAACAGCCAGCCTTTGCTATCTGTCTTTAGCTCGATGGGATTTTTGCCATACAAGGAATAGAGGGAGAAAAGAATGATGATAATACCCAGAACAGCCTTTACAATCAACTCATCGCCGGAAGTTAACAGCATAAGCCCAAGAGGGATGCCGAAAAGGGTAAAAAGAACCAGCCAGCCAGCACTACGGAAGTGTATCTGCTGCCTGTCCTGCACTACCACTACGCTTGCAACCGTAATCGATACCAGCACAGAAAGCGGAACGGCTATCTCAAGCGGAATACGAAAGGCGAGCAAGGGAACAGCAACAAGTGACTCCCCAAAACCAAATATGGAGCGAATTAGAGTAGCAAGGAAAATAACAAATAACACATACAAGGTAAAGTAATCCATGCTTGTCTAATCTTCTCTGTTCTTTAAATATTTTTTTACGTTACCTCATCCGATTATTTGGCTAGGCTCTCCTCCTCTGCTCCTCAATCATCACCATTTCTTGTTCCGCTTCCTGCACTTGCGCTGCAGACAACCTGGTTGCGGAGTCTAAATCCTCCCAGTAAACAGCCCGCACTTGTTCGGAGGCAGCGTGTTTGGTAGCCAAGCTCACTCCCACTAAACTTATCACAGACACCATCAACCCGAATACAGTATGATCAACCGGGATATTTAGGTAAGGGTATGCCAGGCCTGCTATACACGAAAGAACCATACTTGTCTGCACACCAACTTTGGTAACTCTTTTCCAGAACATAACTGCGAAGAACGGGAAAATCAAAACGATGGCTGAGAGCCGCAGCGACCACTGGTACATCATGGCAATGTTTGTGATTTTAAAAGCTACGATCAGCCCCAATATTACCATAATGATAACCGTTAACCTGGAGGCAACCATTCTTTTTTTGTCGTTGGCGTCAGGGTTATAAAGGCGGATGTACAAATCGACGGTAAAGTTTGAACTGCCCTGCAACACGTAAGAAGTAGCCCCCGTCATCAAAGCAGCCATGATACCAACCATTACGATGCCTCCGAGAAAGGGCGGCAACAGATTAACCATTAAGTGCGAGAAGATCATGTCAGGATTTATGGCTTCCGGAACAATATCACGCGATTGCGAAATGGTGCCAATCATGAATGGGAACATGGTGATTATAGCTACCGCAAACGTCGCTGTGATGCCTGCGTTACGTGCTGTTTTCTCGTCTTTTGAGGCAAATATGCGTTGCCAGGTAGATTGAAAAACAAAGTAGAAAGGCCCTGCGGCAAGCGCAAAAAGCAGCACGTGCTGTAGCCCCTGCTTGCCTGTCGGGGTTAGGTATTCTTTAGGCGTGTTAGCTATAATTGTTTCCGCGCCGCCGGCATAGTTCACAACGAAAACAAACATTACCACAATGCCTAGCACCAGCACAACGCTCTGCAAGGCATCCGTCATGATGGTAGCAGGCAAACCCCCAAGTATGGTAAAGCTGGCAATCAATACGGCCGATAAATATAATCCTGTGGTTATTTCGAGCCCGAAAACGGTGTGCCAGATCGTAGTCATTCCAACCATTTGCAGCGCCAGCGTTGGAACAGCATACACAATGGCCGACAGCAAAGCCGGAATAACACCCGTTGCCCCTCCAAACCGCTCACTAAACAAATCAGCTAAAGTATAAAGCTTTTGCCTTCGTAGGGACTTCGCAAAGAAAACAACTAGGATAAGCGTGCAAATAACGATGGGCAGTGCAAACTGAAAGTAGCCGGAAATACCGATTTCGTAGCCCATGCCCATCCAGCCGATAAATATGGCCGCACCGCAAAATGTACTTACCAGTGTTCCGGCAATAGACCAGAACCCACTGTTCCAGCCCCCGATCAGGTAATCGTCAGAGGTTTTTACTTTTGTGAAATAGTAGAACCCCAGGCTGAACATAAATATGAAATATGCCACCACATATCCTAGATACCAACTCATACTTCTCCCTCCAATTTGTTATTGCAAATCATTCCAACTAAAATCCTAAAATACCGTATTAACTATATTAAATTTGGGGTGCTGAATAATGTGAAATGTACAGGGTTAACTCTCTTGTTATTGAACAGCAGCTGCTTCCTCTGATTTCATAAAAAGGCTTTACGAGGCAAAGTGTGGAAAAGCTTTAATCAAGATAAATCTTATAATTATTAAAGTTACAACCATCACCCGTCCAAAACCTACAAGCTTACCGGCAAGGCACATCACCCCTACCCGTAACGCTTTTAGAATAATGTATCGCTAGAGCCTCGTATGGTGTACCTTGTACCAAGGCAACAGGCACGCTGTTAATGCTAACCTCACCATTTTCCTACCGTTGGTTGCCGGTTGGTTAACTGCACAGGTGCAGTTAACCAAAGTCGTAGGAGTGAAAACGATTCGTTGAAAACAGTTGATTTGCGTTGAAATCTGTGCAGATAGCGCTTGATTGAATGTTTGCTCTGGCTTAAATATGCCTCCAGAGAAGGTGCGGATATGGCTCAAAGGCGGAGAACAGTGTGCTTCTAAAGCCTTTTTACAGGTAAAATAGGCATCTTCAGGGCATTGATTTACCATAGTTGCAGACCGTTTACACCTGGTTGAAAACGGTTAATTTCTGCCAGGTGATGTATCAGAATACGGCCGTGGCTGTTGCACAACTCAGCTTTTAGCATGTCTTCCTTGCAGCCTTTATTCGGAATAAGCATACAATGCTCCTCTCTTTGATTGTGGGCGTGCCAATAGCTGAATATATGAGCATGTCGCTGCTCCCTTTCCATTGCTGTTGCCATGCTCACAGACTTCTTCGGCTTATTCCTCATGTACTTTCTTATGTTGAAGGCAACGGCAGCCATGAGCATGACTTTATGGGCACCCGATTTTCCCAGCACATTGATGTTGCGCAGGCCATAGTGGTGTACCAGGCTCCCGAAGACCGGCTCCACCGTGCTCTGGCGAAGCTTTTTCATGCGTTTACCCCGCCTGCTTTGCTGTCGGGCATATGCCCTCAGGTACTGCTCGTCGTAAGCTGTGCGGGTATTTTTCCTGCACCGAGCCTTTGGTGCACACGTGGGTTTGGAGGAGCACTGCCTGCAGTCACCGGGCGCTGCCCAGTAGTTTCTCTGCAGCCTGCCGTCCGCGGTGCGGTCAAAGCCCTTGAACGGGAGTGGCTTTCCCATGGGGCACATGTAGCGGTCTTTCTCCTTGTCATAGGGAAAGCCCTCTATCTCGGGCTTGTACATCCCGAAAACGGGGATCCAGCCTGTGATGCCCTGCTGCTCGAGCATGAAATAGTTGGAGCCGTTGGAGTAGCCGGTATCTGCCAGCAATTCCTGCATGAGCAGCCCATTCTCCCTCAGCCTTTTTTGTACCTGCATCACAAGGGAAGGCAGGTATTGGCTGTCCCTGCCGTCGGCAAAGTCTGCCCGGACATGGGAGATAACACCTTTGGCCGTATCGACCACCATGCTGCAGTGGTAATTGAGCTTTCTGGCCTTTCCCGGTTTTACTGATATGCGGGCATCGGGGTCATGCGGGGCGTAGTGCGTTTTGTTGCTGACCAGCTGTGCCTTCTCTTGAGTTGACCCCAATGAGGTGAATGTGCCCCTGAGATTCTCGTGGTGCTTCTCCAGCTTCCTGAGCTGATGGGCGGGAGCTGTGATAGGCTGTGCTGGTTTGCTGTTTTTCTGAAGCATCCGTTGTTTGTCTGCCTTCTGCTGTTGTACTGACTCCAGTGGCTGCTTTAGCAGCAGGCTGTCCATGGAGGCATTGGCCTTCACGGGCGCTGAGTCTACGGCCTGTGTACTGCCCGACACCATGCCCGTTTCCACACACAGGCTGAAGACCCTGTCAAAGAGCGATTCGAACACAGCCGCAGGGTAAAGCTGGCGGGTGCGGGATACGGTGGAGTGCCAGGGAAGAGGTTCGTCAAGCTGATAATCCAGAAAGTACAAAAGGTCCAGGCGGAGGCTGCAGTGCTCGATGAGCTTCCTGTCCGAGGAGATGTTCTCCAGGTAGCCCACCAGGCAGAGCTTGAAGAACACCACTGGGTCAATGCTCTGCTGACCACACTTACCGTAGTAACCCCGCGTCAGCTCGGTAAGGAAGCTCACGTCCAACTGCTGCTTGAGCCGGCGGTAAAAGTTGTGCTCCGGCACGTGCGCCGAGAGCGAGAAGAGCAGCTCCTTCTCATCTTTGAAAGTTTTCTTGCCCTGCATAACTACAAGCAATAGGTCATTATCCTTTAACGCCTATCTTCAGCCGGTTGTGCAACAGCCACGGCCGTTATTTGAGAAACACTACATCACCTGCGGCTGGAGCTTTAGCTTACCCCGATTCGTCCCGAATTGCCGTCTCATTAATCAAACCAGTATTTAGATTAATGAGACGAGTTGGTGATACAGTAGAGAAACTTTACTTCTAATGCGTATCTCCAGACATTCGAAGGAGGGATGAGGCCAAGAGAGTAGGAGCAGGTAGTGCTAGAAGATGAAAGGTAAAGTAAAGATGCATTAGCTCCCGTTAAGGGTCAAATCAAACTACTTTTAGGGATTGTACGACAAAGATGCGCGGCTTTAGCGTCCGAATAGTTTCCGAAGCAAATGAAAAAAGCCGCTTCAGATTTACCTGAAGCGGCTTTTGTAGACCGAAGGAGTGAAATATCGAACTTTATCCACATAGAATTAGCTGCTATAGGTGAATATTTAAGGGCAAGGGAAGTGCAGTAAACTTTTTCCCTGCATATAACAGTTTTATATTTTACAGCTTTCCAATTTTTTGGGAGGAAGTCATTATTTGAAATCTGCTACACTGGGGAAGTTGTAAAACAGGGAAACCGACAGACATACATATCTCGTCTCAAAATTAGTTCGCTCCCAAGTATGGGAAAATATTGTTTACTTTTTGTTACCTTTCCTGATGCACGGCTATCCTGCAGGAAAGCTGCCAATTAATATAGGGATTAAAAAATAGTTATCGAACAAAAGAATACTGGTATTATTTGAGATTTTTATGTTCTATAGTAATGTCAATCAAATTAAAAGAAACAAAAGCAGAAGACGGGTTCTTTTGTGACTATGATTCATCCTTTAGTTGATATCCACTTCTGATGAAATCCGAACAGTGCAGTATAAAATCAATAGTAAAAAGTAAGAAGGAAATCCTATGAGTACTGGTAAAAACAGATGGTTAATAGCTTTATCTGCAATTTGTATCCACCTTTCCATTGGTGCCGCTTATGCCTACAGTGTTTACACGAACCCATTAGTCAATTCACTCGGTTGGTCGGTTTCATCTGTAACCATAGCTTTTACAGTAATGATGACTCTCGGAGGAGCATCAGCTGCCATATTCGGAAGATTTGTTGAAAGAAGCGGGCCTAGAAAATCGGCCATGATTGCTGCGCTTTTATTTGGTCTGGGACAAGCAGGGTCTGGCTTTGCAGTTTCCATCGATTCACTTGTTTTATTCATACTTACCTATGGACTTTTAAGTGGTATAGGACTGGGTATTGGTTATATTGCGCCAGTGTCTACACTGGTAAAATGGTTTCCAGATCGACGTGGACTAGCTACAGGTATGGCGGTTTTGGGTTTTGGTACCGGAGCACTCATTACAGCTCCGCTTGCGGCTACCTTTATGGAAGCTCTGGGTATCTCCACAACTTTCTACATTTTAGGAACAAGTTACTTTGTCCTAATGATCCTTGGCGCTTTATATATTGCACCACCTCCAAAAGGGTGGTTGCCCCGCGGTATGACACAAAGCGACTCTTCGCCTACGGAAAAGAGGGTAAACGACCTGTCCTCTCTCACTGCAAAGAAAGCAGTAAAAACAAAGCATTTTTGGATGTTGTGGACGATCATGCTGATTAATACAAGTGCGGGAATTATGATGATATCAGTCGCCTCTCCAATGGCTCAAAAGATAGGAGGGCTTTCAATCGCAAGTGCAGCTGTAATGGTAGGACTCATGGGTATCTTTAATGGTGCTGGTCGAATAGGGTGGGCAGCAGCCTCCGATTATTTTTCCCGGCCCGTGGTGTTCATCATCTTTTTTGTTATACAATTCGTCGCGTTCCTTACACTTCCCAATATTTCAAGTGCTTTAGTTTTTCAGGCACTGATTTTCCTGGTAGTCAGCTGTTATGGTGGTGGATTCTCAAACCTTCCCGCGTTTATAGCCGATCTCTTCGGAACAAAGGAGCTAGGTGCCATTCATGGTTATCTTTTAACAACTTGGTCTTTAGGTGGGTTATTAGGCCCAACTTTAGTATCTCAAATTTACGCAGCAACTGGAAGCTATATTCCTGTATTCTATGTATTCTCCTTTTTGATCGTATTAGCTTTAGTCATCGCTGTGCTATTGAAAGCAGATATTCGGCGTATTCAGAAACAACAGAGAAAGTCTATAGCTGCAGGTTTGCAGTAAGGACGTTGTAATGATCAGCTGAAATTATTGCTGATAAAACTATTACTAAGCAGAATGCCTGTACCATATAAAGTGCAGCAAGTGTGAGGCATTCACAGAGAGGGACAACCAATGTGTCTGGTAGTGGGGACTATGCCAAGTGGCTGAAGAGATTAACCATCAACGAGAAACTCATCTTTGGCAATGTAGTAGGCGTTGAAGAAGGGAAAATGAGTAAGGCCACTTCGGCCTCTTCCAATGCAGATCACTTCCTGGTTGTTTCCATGAGCCCGATAGTGTAAGGCAGCACTCAGGCCAAGGGAGAAGAGGACGCCTTTGAGAAGATGGCCTTCATGGGGGCAGGTGCCTGTCAAGGTTATCGGTAATGTCTCCATTGGCAATAACACCGTTCCGTCTGGTAACAATGATGGCTATGAAGTCGCCATCCACCCCTTTGATATGACTTTAGAGAATAACCAAAGGATTTCCTTTTTGTGACTGCAAAGGCCGACTATAGAGCTGTCGGTCAGGTGCTGGACCAGGCCCAACGGTCAAAGAGCAGGAGCGTGTGGGTGGACTGCGAGTACACAACATCCCTGTCCGAAAATGCGCTTTGCGCCCGGTCGCACCTTTCTGCTGAGGCAGGCCGTGAAGGAACAGGGGTCTGAAGCGTGTGCTGCACTTGTTGCTAAGCATAGCGGAGGCATGCAGCCATTGTAAGGGGAAGTGTGTGGCTAGCCGCGGAGGGCACTGCCGCCCGGCCAAGGCTAAAGGGAGAAGCAGGATCTATCCCCTCCACCTGAAGTACACTTAGACCTGACTTAGCAAAGAAGTTAGTGAAGCAGGAAGTGTAAAAGAAAGCCCCGGTTGATATCAAGTTGCTGTCGCGGTGTCAGAATAATGTCCGAAGCAAATAAAAAAAGGCCCTCAGATGCTGCTGAGGGCCTTTCGTGTAGCCCGTAGGGGAATCGAACCCCTGTTACCAGAATGAAAATCTGGCGTCCTAACCCCTAGACGAACGGGCCTTGTTGCTGTATTGCGGTGCAAAGATACGGATAATTCCCTTTTTGGCAAGCAACTGTTTTTTATTTTTTTAATTTAAACGTAAGGCCCTCTAAATCAGTATAAAAAAAATGTTGGTTTTACAATATGGTATAATGTAACTTCGCAGCAATAAATAAAACTAAAAAAACTAGATATCATGTCTAAAATTAAAGTTGCAATTAACGGCTTTGGCCGTATCGGCAGACTTACATTTAGAGCGCTGCTCGAGAAAGACAATGTAGAGGTTGTTGCTATAAACGACCTTACAAACACGAAGACACTGGCGCACCTGCTGAAATATGATTCTGTACACGGTAGATTCAATGGCACAGTAGAGGCCACTGAAACCGGTATTGTTGTAAATGGCACAGAAATCCAGATTACAGCCGAGCGTGAGCCAAAGAACCTGCCTTGGGGCAAGTTAGGTGTTGACGTAGTGCTGGAGTCTACCGGCCGTTTCACGGACGATAAAAGTGCCGGTGCTCACCTGGAGGCTGGTGCACGTAAAGTAGTTATCTCTGCCCCTGCTACCGGTAATGTTAAAACAGTTGTGCTTGGCGTAAACCAGGATGTGCTGACAGATGATGACAAAATCATCTCTAACGCTTCTTGTACTACAAACTGCCTTGCGCCAATGGCGAAAGTGCTGGATGATACCTTCGGAATCGAGAAAGGCTATATCACCACCGTACACGCTTACACTGCAGACCAGAACCTGCAGGATGCACCGCACAAAGACCTGCGCAGAGCACGTGCTGCTGCCCTGTCTATCGTTCCTACTTCTACAGGTGCTGCCAAGGCCGTTGGTCTTGTATTGCCTCACCTGCAAGGTAAACTGGATGGCGTGGCGATGCGCGTTCCAATTCCGGATGGTTCCCTTACTGACCTGACCTGCATTCTGAAAAGAGCGGCTACAAAAGAAGAAATAAACGCTGCGATGAAAAAAGCTGCGGAAGGTGATATGAAAGGTATCCTGGAGTATACCGAAGACCCAATCGTTTCTGTAGACATCGTAGGTAACACGCACTCTTGTATTTTTGATGCAGAAATGACTTCTGCCAACGAAACACTTGTAAAAGTGGTAGGCTGGTACGATAACGAAGCCGGGTACTCTAACCGTGCTGCTGACCTGATTACACGTATTGGATAAGGATTAACTAATTCTTAGTCATATAAGCAAAGCCCACCCCGCAAGAGGTGGGCTTTTGTTTTGCATCGCCGCCAAACTACTTAGAGGCACAGGAGTATAAAGTGATAAATGTCATCTGTAATGTTGAAATAGAGCCATACTTTTATACCAGATAGTCAACCACTAAACCCAACCTGTATCATGAAAAGAATTTTAGTACCCACAGATTTTTCGGAAGAGGCACACCATGCTTATGAAGTGGCTGTTTCGATAGCCCGTAAAGCAGGGGCAGGCATCAAGCTGCTGCATGTGGTGGAGGCCGTGAACAACTATTCGCCAAGTTTTAGTGCTACAGGTGATGTGATTACCCCGGATAACATGCAGCATGTGTATGTGCTGCAGCTGATGGAGGCGATGAAGCGGCAGATGAAGGAATTTATAAAATCAGTCGATCATGAGGGGGTGGGCGTTGTGCAGGAGATTGATGTGGACAGGCCCATCAGCAAGATAAAGAGGACGATACAGGAAGACAAGGTGGATTTGGTGGTAATGGGGTCAAAAGGCTCCAGTGGTTTAGATGAATTCCTGATCGGCTCTAATACGGAGAAAGTGGTGCGTACGGCAGAATGCCCCGTGTTAACAGTAAAGCACCGCCACCCGCATTTTGACGTACGTGAAATTGTGCTGGCCTCTGATTTTAAAAGGGAGATACAACATGCCATGGAGCGCTTCAAGTCTTTCCAGGCCCTGTTTGGAGCACGCGTGCACCTGGTATACATCAACACTCCCGGAGCCTTTGAGTCGAGTGGGAATCTCTTTAAAAAGCTAGAAGACACAGCCGAACGTTACGGACTTCAGAACTATAGCGTGAACATTTACAACGATACGGTTGAGGAGGACGGCATCCTGCATTTTGCCAGTGACATCCGCGCCGACCTTATCATGATGGCCACGCACGGCAGAACAGGGCTCTCGCACCTGCTGAGCGGAAGCATTGCCGAGGATTTGGTAAACCATACCTCTATTCCGGTGCTTACTTTTCATCTGAAGTAGGCAAAGACAAAGCACACATAGCCCGGTTTTTTTTGGGCAGGGAGGAAGACGGAGCCATGCCACTGCACTTCAACATGCAGTGGCTTTTTTATTCTTCCCCGGAAAAGGTAATTTTGTAGCAGCCCCATAAGCCGATAGCATGAGCAAACAACCGGATATACGCTTTATCATTAATCCCAAATCTGGTACAAAAAGTAAAATAGATGTGGCAGCCCGAATCAAGCTGCACCTCAACCACCAGAAGTACAGCCACGAGATTGTCTATACCGCCTATGCAGGCCATGCTCCTGAACTTGCCGGGGAAGCAGCAGCGAATGGTTGTAAGATTGTGGTTGCAGTAGGTGGAGACGGTACTGTAAACGAAGTAGCGCGGGGGCTGATGAATACCGACACGGCCATGGCCATCCTGCCTAAAGGGTCAGGGAACGGTTTGGCGCGTCACCTGGAGATTCCCCTGGACCTGGAAGGTGCGCTGCGTGTACTGAACGAAGGGCATGTTGCTTCTATTGACACGGGGCGTATCAACAGTCATCCTTTTGTGACCACGGCGGGCATTGGCTTCGACGCCTACATCAGTTCTGTTTTTGCCGGAAACACAAAGCGGGGACTGCAGAGTTATGTGGAACTTGTGCTGAAGGAGGTGCTCAATTACAAGCACCTGCCCGTAAAGGCAAGCATCAACGGGAACGTGCTGGACACTGACTGCTATGTAATGGCTTTTGCCAATGCAGCACAATATGGCAACAACGCGTACATTGCCCCGGAGGCAGACATACAGGATGGGATGCTGGACGTGTGCCTGGTACGCAGGCTGGACCTGATCAAAGCACTGAACCTGAGTTATTGCATGCTCACCAACCAACTGGCACACGCCGACAGTGCCGAGTACTTCAAGACAAAACACGTAAAGGTAGAAACAGAGGAGCCGATGATGTATCATGCGGATGGAGAGTACATGGGTAAAACCGAAACCTTCGATGTGCACATAGAGCCTCTGTCGCTGAAAGTTGTGACGCCACAAATAAGCAAAAAATGAAAGATAAAAATAAGAAAGGCCGCCAGGGCGTGGTTTACTCAACCAACTCTGACTTTAACTACGAATACGAGCAGGAGCAAACAGCAGAAACACTTCCCCCGCAACAGCAGAACCTGAAAGTCATGCTGGATAAGAAGTCGAGGGGTGGCAAACAGGTTACCCTGGTAGCCGGTTTTGTTGGCACCGACGAGGATCTGAAAGAGTTGGGCAAAATGCTGAAAAGCAAATGCGGGGTAGGCGGATCAGCCAAAGACGGAGAGATTCTGATACAGGGTGACTTCCGCGACAAAATTGTGCAGGTGCTGCAGGCTTCTGGTTACAAAGCAAAAAAAGCGGGGGGCTGAGAGTTGTAAGTTAAATCAAAGCATGATGCGCTTAAAGCAGGGTTGCAATGTCTGCATTTAACACATCATGCTTCACTTTTATCTAAAGAAGGTGCTTCTGCACTTTCAGCAGGTCTTCAGGAGTATCAATACCCACGGTTTCGAAAGCTGTGAGGGCAGTGGTGATGCGGAAGCCATGCTCCAGCCAGCGCAGCTGCTCCAGCGATTCAGCAAGCTCTAAGGAGGAGGGAGGCAATTGCGTAATCTGCTCCAGAATATCTGCCCGGTAGCCGTAAATGCCGATGTGTTTGAAATACGTATGCTGCATATGCCAGATATCGTGGGGCACGTTGCGGCAGTAGGGAATAGGCTGTCGGCTGAAGTACAAAGCCTCTTTGTTCTGGTTGATGACAACCTTTGGCGCATTTACATTGTGTAGCTCTTCTGCCGAATCTATTTTCTTGATAAGCGTGGCCAGCTGTGTCTGTGGCTTCTGAAAACAGGAGGCGACAAGATCTATCTGCTCCGGCTTGATGAAAGGCTCATCTCCCTGTATGTTAATGATGTATTCGTAAGGCATGTCGTGCAGCTTGAAGGCTTCAAAACAGCGGTCAGTACCACTTTGGTGGTGGGTGCCCGTCATCACGGCCTTTCCACCAAATCCAGTGACATGGTCCAGTATGCGCTGGTCATCTGTTGCCACAAGCACCTCTGCCAGGCTTGATTTTTGCGCCTGCTCGTACACCCGCTGAATCATACTTTTTCCTTTGATGTCGGTCAGTGGCTTGCCCGGGAAACGGGTGCTGGCATAGCGTGCCGGAATGATGCCCAATACGTCCATTTTGTCTCCTTTTAATTTTGTTTCTGCCGTTGCAGCTCTTCAAAGTTAAGGAAACACTTTGTTTTATCCCGAATTATGAACCAGGATTTCGTGGGGAGAGGAACGTCGGCTTTCTTCCCTAAAAATATACCTGCAGCCATAGATGGCCGGTGTTGAAATCATGCAAAGTGAAACTGCTCAGGTGGAGGAGAAGCAAAAGAACAGCTGCTTTTTGTGCCGGGACACCGCTGGCAGCTCCACAAACCTATGTTGAATGAAAAAGCGAAGCTTACAGCTTCCGTTCCACAAAGGCTTTCAATCCGGATTTAAGCCTTTTAAGCTGGCCGTTTAATCCTTCTGTATTCACAAACCTGGTGTTATGTGCTGCCTCTGTTTCGTGCTGCGGCCGGGTTGGGGTGTAATAATAGGTAGCAATCGATTTGCGGCTAATGCCCTGGGGCGTTCGCAGGGGCTTTGGGTGGCCGTGGTAGGACATTTCATTCGTTTCGAAAATGACGCAACGGTTAAAGGTGGGAGCGATTTTATCCAGCAGCTGGTTTCGCTGCATATCCCATAGCTCCAGGTGCCCCTCATAGGCCTCCTCCCAATTCTGATTCATGTATACCAGTACGTTCAGGCGGCGATGGTATTTTGTTTCCGGATGGATGTTATAATCTACGTGCACATTCAGAAAGGCTCCCTTTGTAGACTGATGCAGTCCCCCTCCAAACAGGGCTTCATCCCCATGTAATTGTTGAATACCTGTTACGGATTCTAAGAGTTGAATAAAACCTGGTGAGTTCAGTTCCGAAAAAACAGCACGGAAAAGAGAACCTTCCTCAAATTCCCGCTGCTGAAACTTGTTTTTCTGGTCTATGTAAGTGGTACCGTCCCAGTTGCCCTGCGTGATAGCTGGGTAAGCTTCCATAATGTGCGCCGCCTGCTCAGCTTTAAAAAAATCCTCTATCACCACATATCGGAAGACTTTTTTAGCGTTAAAGTCCTCCCGTAGGTGTGCCTGCCGATCCAGAAGGGAGGTAAAATCAATGTAATACATAAGGGATATTTTCAGCTATGGAAGGGGGCAGGTTTGCCTGTCTTATCTGTTCATGCGGGGATGATACTAGCTCACTTTCTTCACCCGCAGCGAGAAAGTACTACTGTCAATTACCTGCACCGCTTCCCCTTTCTCAATGAAGCCGTCGCGGGCCTGCGCGTCGTACAGGGTATCGTCTATCATGACACGGCCAGTAGGAGTCATGCGCGTGTGGGCGAAGCCGGTTTTGCCTACCAGGTGCTCTGCCGTATTGCCGGAACGGTAGCCCTCTTTGCTGTGGAAGCTGTTTTTGAGCACAACCCGGTCCATGGCCGTGCTGCTGACAAGCCTGTTCCAACTGAGCGCGATGAGCACACCGGCACCAACCATGCCCAGCACAACAGAAATAAGGCTTTTCATCAGGTTCTCGGAAGGCACAAAGGTGAAGTCGAAATTATAATTGTTCAACATCATCAGCACCAGCGAACATATTACCAGCAGTATGCCACTTATGCCCGTAATGCCGAAACCCGGGATAACAAAGACTTCCAGCATAATCAGAATAAGCCCTGCTATAAACATCAGGATCTCCCAGTTTTCAGCTAGGCCTGTTAAGTAGTAGGGGACAAGGTACAGCATGCCGGCAACGATAGCGGCTAGCAGGGGGAAACCGATGCCCGGTGTCTGCAGTTCAAAATACAGTCCACCCACAATCACCAGCAGCAAAATGCCACTAATGAACGGGTTCAGGAAAAAGGAAATGATGGCATCTGTCGTACTGGGCTCGTAATACGTAACCTCCGCATCCTGCAGGTGAAGCAGCGCCAGCACGCCTTCCACATCAGTGGCTACCCCATCGCAAAAGCCATACTTTACCGCCTCCGTTGTGCTCAGCGTCAGCACCTGCCCGGCGGAGAGGGTGCTGTCTACGCTGGGCTCCACCATTGCCTCTGCCAGGCGCGGATTTCGCCCGTTCGCCTCGGCTGTGGCCCGCATAATAGAACGCATGTAGCTTTGGTATTTGCCCGGCGCTGCCTGTCCGTCGGCACCTACCACGGTAGCAGCCCCAATGCTGGACCCGGGAGACATGTATATACTGTCGCAGGCAAGAGAGATAAGCGCACCTGCTGAGGCGGCATTATTATCTATGAAAACATAAACAGGCTTGGGGTAATGCAGGATACGCTCCCTGATTTCGTCGGCATCATTTAAAGCTCCGCCAAAAGTGTCCAGCACCAGCAACACATGGTCTGCGCCTGCTTCAGTGGCTTTTTCAAAAGCTACGCGCGTGTGGCGGTTGGTGCGCGGGTCTATCTCGGCCTTTACTTCCATCACAAAAACCTTTGGCTTGCTGGATTGGGCAGCTGTAAACAGCGGGAGCAGCAAAAAGCAGCATAGCAGATAGATGCACGAAAAATGCTCTTGCTTTAAATAGGTTTTCATAAATTAGGGCTGTTGTGTCCAATACTGGAGATAAGATACTAAAATTTTACCGCATATTCTTCCACTACAGTTTAAATACGATTTTGGCGCCACTGTGTGGCGCATCCGCCTCGACAGTGCTGCAAACCTCCTGGCACTGGAAGTGCGCGATGCCGATCTGTTGCTGGCCTCTTTTTATACCTTAAGCACCTCCACGTTCACCTTAAAGCTGCTGCCCCTGCCACAAGCCCAGAACTGGTGGCAGGGACTGGAAGACGTGCAGGATGGCTTCCTGTTCCTGCATGGCTACGGCGACCGCAGGGTTGGCCAACATAAAGGCATCAAAGCTGTTGCCGCGGCATCGGGTGAGGTAGCATGGGAGATGCCGGAACTGGCTTTCTACGGTTTTTCGGTGGAGGGGGTGATAGCTTATCCTGCCGCTGCACCCGAGGCCCAGTTTGAGGAGCTGCAGCGGCATTCAGGAAAGTCACTCAGAACAGGCATTCCGCAGGAGCAGGCGGCAGGAGAGGTGGCAAACTTCAGCCACACCCGCTTCGGGCGGGCTGTGTTTCCTTCTCTTTACCTGGAGGGAGAGCCTTACTATAGCGAGTTAAAAGATTTCCTGGCAGCTCAACTTGATGTAGCGGCTGTTCAGGCCCTGGAATATGCTGAAACGGATACGGCGCTGGTGTTAAGTTACTATGAACGGACAGTCGCCGATACGCTGGAGAATTATGTCGCTGTGTTTGATTTGGAAGGGAATTTAATGCTAAAAGAGCAACTTGCGGGCGGATTAAGTGGCATTGGTTCAGATACTTTTTTTATCTTTATGCACGATTTATACTTCATACGGAATAAAGCCATTTTAGAGGTATATCGACTTTTAGCATAGTAATCTTTAGCCATGGTACGATCTTTTTTCACCACACTCTTAGTAGCACCCCTGCTTTCTTTTTCTGCCAACGCCCTGGATGTGTCAGCTGTTCGCGACTCCATTGGAGTGGAGCGCAAAAACGGAAAGCTCTTTGTGCAGCATAAAGTAGATCCAAAAGAAACTCTTTATGCCCTTTCAAGAAAATACAACGTGCCGGTTTCGCAGATAGTGGAAGCAAACCCAACAGTAGAAACTACTATTAAAATCGGCGAAGTAGTGTTGATACCCCGCAAGTCATTTCCTGCCAACGCGGTAGCTTCGGCTGCAAAAGCTACGCCTGCTGCCCCTGCGGTAAGCAGCCGTACTTATACAGTAAGTGAGGCCGGCAATAAAATCCATACGGTAGAGCCACGCCAAACGCTTTACTCTATTTCAAAGATGCACGGTGTGGCTGTGGAAGACATCAGGCGCTGGAACAACCTTGCCGATAACAGCATTAGTGTTGGCTCCAAGCTTATCGTGGGCAAAGGCGCTGCACAGGCAACAAAGCAACCCGTCTACATGCCTGAAGCAGATGACGAGATGGTGCTGACCAAATCAACTGAAACGACCGCTACACCTGTCACTACCGCTGCTTCCACAAGTGCTGCTGAGGCTGCTCCGGCTGCAACACCAGTTGCTTCTACAACACCTGCTGCACCGGAAGAGGCTGAAGAAAGTGCCTCTGGCGTAAAAAAGGTCATGGAAAGTGGTATGGCCGAAATGATAGACCCGAAAGCCGATACTAATAAGTACCTGGCACTGCACAAGACAGCGCCTGTTGGCACGATCATGCAGGTGAAGAACGCCATGAACGGACAGGTGGTTTACGTGCGTGTTATCGGAAAACTTCCTGACACAGGCGCAAATGATAAAGTCATTGTGCGCGTATCAAAGAAGGCCTACCAGAAGCTGGGCGCTATTGACTCCAGGTTCAGAGTAGATGTATCTTATATGCCGTAAACTGCACCTGCAGGACATAGTATAAAGAGGAAGGGCCGGCGCACATTTGTGTGGCGGCCCTTCCTCTTTTGGCTTTTGTATAAGTCCAGGATACAAGAATTCTCTCATGTTACTACTGTCCCAGGCCTCTGACCTGTTGGGCTGAATAGCTTGGAGGCGGTTGGGTTTGAGCACGAACAGGGGTGACACGCTCGCGCTGTAAAAGAAGTAACAGCAGGGGGATGAACAATAAAAAAGGCGGCCTCCCCGGAAGCCACCTTTTCAGATTAGATTATTTGATGCTGTTTAGGCCTGTTCTGTATCGTACGCCCACTTCAGGTAAATGGAACCCCAAGTAAAGCCTCCGCCAAAGGCAGCCAGGATAATGTTGTCGCCTTTTTTCATCTGGCTTTCATACTCCCACAGGCAGAGCGGAATGGTGCCGCTGGTGGTGTTTCCGTATTTGTGGATGTTCAGCATCACTTTGTCGTTGCTAAGCCCCATACGGTTGGCAGTGGCCTCAATGATGCGCTTGTTTGCCTGGTGCGGCACCAGCCAGGCCACATCATCGCCGGTCAGGTTGTTGCGCTCCATAACTTCAGCAGATACATCAGCCATACCTTTCACAGCGAATTTAAACACCTGCTGTCCTTCCTGGAAGGCGTAGTGCTCACGGGCATCTACGGTTTCGTGCGTGGCTGGTCTGCGGCTTCCACCGGCCTTCATGTGCAGGAAAGGCGCTCCTGAACCGTCAGACTTCAGTACCTGGTCTTGTACACCGAGGCCTTCTGTATTCGGCTCCAGCATAACAGCGCCACCTCCGTCGCCAAAGATGATACAGGTAGTTCTGTCGGTGTAGTCAATGATGGAGGACATTTTATCGGCTCCCACAATCACGACCTTCTTGTACTGGCCGGACTCCACAAATTTAGAACCTGTGGCAAGGGCAAAAAGGAAACCGGAGCACGCAGCCTGCAGGTCGTAGCCAAATGCGTTTACGGCACCTATTTCTGCTGTTATGATGTTGGCTGTTGCCGGGAACACCATGTCTGGTGTCGTGGTGGCACAAATCAGCAGGTCTACTTCTTCAGGCCGGGTATTCGTTTTTCTGAGCAATTCTTTTACTGCTGGTATGGCGATTTGAGACGTTCCCATGTTTTCACCTTTCAGAATCCGTCTTTCTCTGATGCCGGTACGGGAGGTTATCCATTCATCATTCGTCTCAACCATTGTCTCGAGCTCTTTGTTTGTGAGCACATATTCAGGAACATAGCCACTCACGCCTGTTATGGCAGCAGTAATTTTACTCATTTCAGATTTTTATTTGGGTAATGATGATTTAGGGAGGCAATTTAAGTAAAAAAAAAGTGGCATAACCCGTCAGTTTCTTAAAAAGATTACCGATGCAGATTATGCCAGTTTTATCATGAAAATCACATGTTAAGGTGTGATTTTAAACGCTATAGTTTTTCTTGAAACGTTCTGAAAGATTTGATGCTGCCATTTTCTGGGCCTGTAGTACCATGTTGCATACTGCCCTTGGGCTGGACACGCCATGGCCAATCACGGCATTGCCGTTGATGCCCAGAATCGGGCTGCCGCCGGCAGCTTCATAATTAAACTTGTCGAAGAACGGGTCTTTTATTCCTTTCTCGCTCAGGATGTCGTAAAGTGACTCTGCCATTTTCAGGATGATGTTTCCTGTATAGCCGTCGCACACAATGACATCAGCCTTATCATTGAAAAGGTCACGACCTTCTATGTTACCGATAAAGTTGATGCTTTTGTTCACTTTCAGGCGCTGGTGAGCAGCCTGTGTGTTCACGGTACCTTTGCCTTCCTCTTCGCCCAGGTTCATCAGGCCAACTTTCGGGTTCTTGATATCGAGCACATGCTCGGCATAAAGTGAACCCAGTTCTCCAAACTGCTCCAGCACTTCCGGCTTGCAGTCAGCATTTGCTCCTACATCCAGAATCACACCAAAGCCCCCACTTAGTTTAGGCACAAAGCTCGCTATAGATGGCCTTAACACACCTTCCACCGCTTTAACACTGAACATAGCACCCACCAGCATCGCACCGGTATTTCCGGCACTGCAGAAGGCGTCGGCCTTCTGCGCCTTTAACAAGCCATAGCCAAGGGCTATGCTCGAGTCAGGCTTCTGTGTTAGTGCTTTGGTGGGGTGTTCCCCCATCTCAATTACCTGGGGGGCATGCATCACGGAGATGTTGCTGCCAGTGTAACCGTTTTCTTTGAGCAGTGAATGGATAACGTCTTCCTTACCAATGAGTAGGATAACCTCATCATTTTTAAGCTCCTGAGCAGCAAGTAATGCACCCTTCACGATAGCTTCAGGTGCAAAATCGCCGCCCATGGCGTCTAAAGCGATTCTCATTTACAGGGGGTGTTTTGGAGATTATACAGAACTAAAACTAAAGCAAGCTAAACTTACTGCGCGTTAGCTGTATAATTCCTGATTGCCAGTTTGCCTTTGTGGTACAGGTCGCCTTCTACCACATACGCGTGGTGGTACAGGTGAGGAGTATCTGTAGTTGGGCAAAGTGCAATGGCTTTCTCAGAGAGTTTGTAATGAGTTCTTCTCTTATCTCTTCTGGTCTTCGAAATCTTACGTTTAGGATGTGCCATTTTTTAAATAATTAACTTGTGTTTATTTTATACTTCTGAAATTCATTAATTTAAGTTCCGGAGGGCGTCCCAACGCGGATCAACATCCTCGTCGTCATCGTCGTCCTCATCTTCGCCACCTGAAGTGTTGCGGGAAGAGTAAATCAGGATGTCCTGATCGTTGTCCTCGTCCGTTTCCTCTTCAAAGCGTGGGTGCAGCTTCTTCATTGGCACTGCCAGCCCGATGTAATCGTACAGGTGCTGTGCTATGTTGATGGACTGCGTGTTCGGTGTTATCTGCCACAGATCATCATCCAGTTCAGCGTTTTCCTCGCCGTACTTGATGCGAAAGGTGCCCTGCTCATCAATCGGATAGTCAAATTCGTCCAAGCTTCTGTCGCAGATAAGGCGAACATGCCCTTTGATATCCATGAGGAAGGACAGCATAGACTCCGTTTTGTCCAGCTCAACATGTGCAATTAAGTTGCCGCCAAGAATGATGTCTTTCCCGAAAAGATCGAAGAAAGAGTCATTCAGCTCAAACTCATACAAGTGCTTCTTGTTGCTAAGTTTGGCGATGCCGATTTCATAATCTCTTTCCTTTTTCACACTCGACTTTTTATTGCAAGACGCAAAATTAGAACATATTTCTGAGAAATAAAATATTCTCTCTCAATTATACTGCAGGCATTGCCGCTGCCTGGCGCTTTCTGATAATGTCGTAGGCCAGAAACAGCGCTTCCCGGAAAGAGGTTTCACTTGCAGTGTGCTTAGCGGCAATATCATAGGCTGTGCCGTGGTCCGGAGAGGTGCGCACAACAGGTAATCCTGCCGTATAATTCACGCCGTTCTCGAAAGCCAGTGTCTTGAAAGGAATCAGTCCCTGGTCGTGGTACATGGCCAGCACGGCATCTACCTGGTTGAACTGGCGCATCCCGAAGAAGCCGTCGGCAGGGTAGGGGCCAAACACCAGGTGCCCGCGCTCTTTCATGTGCATTACAGCCGGCCTGATGATTTCCACTTCTTCGCGCCCCAGCAATCCCTGCTCCCCGGCATGGGGGTTGAGGCCCAGCACCGCTATCCGTGGTTTCTGAATTCCAAAGTCTTTTTGAAGTGAATCCAGGAGAATGGTCATTTTCCGAATTAGCAGTTCCTCCGTTATCCTGGATGACACTTCTTTTACAGGCATGTGGCCCGTCACGGTAGCTACCCGCAGGCCTTCGCTTACGAGCAGCATCAGGCTCTCAGGCGCATCAAAGTAAGAGGTCAGAAACTCGGTGTGCCCCGGAAAGCGGAAGTCTTCTGATTGGATATTGTCTTTATTGATAGGAGCCGTTACAAGCCCGTCCAGTAAACCGGCTTTCAGGTCCCGGCAGGCTGCCTGCAGCGAGTCCAGGGAAGCTTTGCCCGATGCGGGTGTTGGGTTGCCCGGGGTTAACTCCGGTTCATGCTCCCAGCACGCAATGGCATTTACCTTTCTTGGCACCAGTGCCTGTGCTGACTCCGTTTCCTGAAACTGGAAATGTTCCTCCCGAAGTGCTTTTCGTACCTGCTTCAGCAGGTTTGCGGAGGCGTAAATAACCGGGGTGCAGAAATTGAGGATGCGCTGGTCAGCAAGGGTTTTAACCACTACCTCCGGGCCGATGCCGTTGGTGTCGCCGATGCTGATACCTAGTTTTACTTTGAATTTATTATCCATGGTTTGTTTATCGAGCAAATGCACTTAGGTAGTTGTAGACAAGCCGGACACCTGAACCGGTGGCTAGTTTGCCACGGTAGGAGTCTTCGCTGTGAAGATAAGCGGTACCTGCTATGTCAAAATGAACCCAGGAATACTCTGTGAAAGCCTCCAGGAACTTACCGGCTGTGATATGGCCGGCATCCGCACCACCGAGGTTTTTCAGGTCGGCTATATCTGAGTCCAGCTGCTTTTTATATTCGTCCCACAGTGGGAATTCTACTGTGCGCTCGTATACGTTGTCTCCTGCTTTCTTCAGGCCTGCCATTACTTCGTCGCTGGCTGTGCCCATCACCACTAAGCCTTCTTTGCCAACAGCACGCATGGCGGAACCCGTCAGGGTAGCGAAGTCTATCACTAGCTCCGGGTTGTACTTTTTGGCAAAGCTCAGGGCATCGGCCAGTATCAGGCGGCCTTCTGCGTCTGTGTTCAGCACCTCCACGGTCATGCCGTTGTGCATCGTTATCACATCGCCCGGCGCTACAGCGTTGCCGCCAGGGCGGTTGTCCGTTGCAGGTATAAGGCAAATAACATGAAGCGGAAGCTGGTTTTTAGCGATTGCATACAGAATGCCTGTAACTGCGGCGGCTCCTGCCATGTCAGACTTCATGTAGTCCATGGAGTTGGGGGTTGGCTTCAGGCTCAGGCCTCCTGTGTCGTATACCACGCCTTTGCCCACCAGCACGTATGGCTTTGTGTTCTTTGCGTTCTCAGGCTTCCATTCCAGTATGTTGAATGTAGCGGGCTCTTCGCTGCCCTGGTTCACAGCAATCAGGCCACCCATCTTCAGTGACTGTATCTTTATCAGGTCCAGCACCTGAGTCGTGAAGCCGGCTTCCTGGCCTAATGCCTCCAGTTGTTCGCTGAACTGCGTGGCCGACTGGTGGCTGTGTGGCTCATTTACCAGGTCGCGCACCTTGTACACGGCCTTCAGCAAGTTTGCCAGTTCCTGTACCGCCTGCCCGCTTACATTTTCGTCTGCGACAGTGATGGTTTGCAGCGTACTGGGCTTGGCATCTTTTGTTTTGTGCTTCTGAAACTGGTAATTGCTCAGGTACAGGCCCTCCGCCAGGTACAGGCTTGCCTCCGAAGCCGTTTTGTCCAGCACGGTTATCTGCGCTGCTTTATCGGCTTTCAGTTGCTTTAGCAGGGCGTGTCCTGCCTGTCGCAGGGCCTCTTTTTTTGCAGTTTCTGTTTTGCCGTCAGGCGCCACCACCACGTATACGCGGTGCGAGTAACGGTTCAGGGAAACCACTTTAGCCTCCTGCTGTACCTGCTGTTGCACATACTGCTGCTCTTCGGGCTGCAGTTCGGGCAGCTGAGCAGCCTGGTCTGCAGCTACAATAATAGCCAGATCAGTGTTTTTGCTTAAGCTTGTGTCGTATTTAAGTTGTGTTGGCATCTGTCGTTTGTATCTTTGGGACCGCAATATAGTAAGTATAATACGTAATGCGAAAACCTGCTGCCGCAGCAGCAAAATGTAGCTGTCGCACAAAAAATATAACGCATCTGAGCTGAAAAGTATACTCTTTGGCTCAAATCCTTAAAGAAATAGCACGTGAGCAAAGTAAGTCCAAAGAAGCACCTGGGCCAGCATTTCCTGGTAGACCAGAACATTGCGGTAAAGATAGTAGAGCAGCTGACACTGCCACAGGGGGTGAAAGATGTGCTGGAGATTGGCCCGGGCATGGGCGTGCTGACGCAGTACCTTCTGCAGCACCCGGAATACCGCACCACCGTGCTGGACATCGACCGCGAATCCATCGCCTACCTGCAGGAGCATTTTCCTGTTTTAGGTGACCGTATTATTTCTGCCGACTTTCTGAAGACGGACCTGAGCAGCCTGTTTCCTGATAAGTTTGCCATCATTGGTAATTTCCCTTACAACATTTCCAGCCAGATTTTCTTTAAGGTGCTGGAGCACCGCGATGCGGTGCCGGAGGTGGTGTGTATGATACAGAAGGAGGTGGCAGAGCGCCTGGCTTCGCCTCCGGGGTCCAAGGCTTACGGCATTCTGAGTGTGCTGCTGCAGGCCTTTTATACCATCGACTATAAGTTTACCGTGAGCGAGCATGTGTTCCACCCGCCGCCCAAAGTGAAGTCGGCCGTCATAAGCCTGGTACGCAATAAGGTGGAAAGGCTGGACTGTGATGAGGACCTGTTTAAGCAGGTGGTAAAATTGAGCTTCGGAACGCGCCGTAAAACCCTGCGTAACTCCCTGCGGAGCTTTAACCTGCCGCCTGAAGCAACGGCGCAGCCTGTTTTCGACAAGCGGGCAGAGCAACTGTCGGTAGCTGATTTTGTGGCCCTCACACAATTAATACAGGAGCATATTTAATATTATAGCAGGCAGAGATAACACGGAGCAAGTCGGGGAGGTGGAGGAAGCCATCCGGGCAAAAGGACAGTGCTCTGCAAGCACCTATAGCACGATACTAGCAAACAAATCCTTATACTGTATGGCTTCACCCGCTACACGAATTCTAATCATTGATGAGATGCACCCCAGTATTTTTCAACTGCTGGAAAGTATTGGCGCTGAGTCGGATTACCGGCCGGATATTAAACCAACTGAAGTGCGGGAAGCGCTGGCAGACTCCAATGGCTTGATCGTGCGGAGCAAAATGCGCATCAGTGCCGGGACATTAGAATTGGCTAAGCAGTTGAAGTTTGTGGCAAGGGCAGGAGCGGGCGTCGACAACATTGATGCGCAGGCACTGCAGGAGCGGGGAATAGCACTGATAGGCGCAAATGAAGGAAACCGGCAGGCAGTAGGGGAGTTTACCTTGGGTGTGCTCCTGTCGCTGGTGCGCAACATAACCCGTAGCGACAAACAGGTGCGGGAAAAGGTGTGGCTGCGGGAGGAGAACCGTGGTGAGGAGATAAGCGGTCAAACAGTAGGCATCATCGGCTACGGCAACATGGGGCAGAGCTTTGCCCGGGTGCTGAGTGGGTTTGGCTGCCGCATACTGGCTTACGACCGGTTTTCTCCTGAAAAAGTAGGTGCGCCTGTAGCCTGTGCGTCTCTGGAGGAGATACAGGCCGAGGCAGATATTGTGAGCATGCATATTCCTTACATACCAGAGAACCTTGGGTTAGCGAACGACGGCTTCTTTGTTGGGTTCCGTAAACCCATCTGGTTTCTGAATACCTCCCGCGGTGATGTGGTGGATCAGGCATCGCTGGTGCAGCACCTTAAATCAGGGAAAGTAAAAGGCGCAGCACTCGACGTGCTGGAAAACGAAAAGCTGAAGACGCTTACTGCAGCCCAGCAGGAGAACTTCAGTTACCTGGCATCTGCCGACAACGTTATCCTTACGCCCCATATCGCTGGCTGGACGCATGAATCCTATGTTAAAATCAACGAGGTGCTGGTAGAGAAGATCCAGGCAGTCCTTGTTGGTAGTTAATTGCTTGTGCTTTGATTGCTGGCTATTGGTAGTTCATTTGTGGCTTTGGGGTGAGCAACCAACATTTCACCCCCTCTTGCTACTTGTGTTCCAAATTTTGTATATTTGCTAAACAGGAAGCCTCAGGGAGTTGCCCATGGCTTTATTGTCGGATTAAAATAAAACGTATGCCATACGTTGTCGGCTGCATAGAGCCTATGCCAGCCGCCGCGCAGAATAGATAAAATAAATTATATATTTGGCAAAAAGAACGGTTATGCAGGCCATAACCGTTCTTTTTGTTTTTGTGTTTTAAACGTAAGAACTGATATGAGCAAGATTTCCTATTACACAGCAGAAGGTTTGCAGAAACTGAAAGACGAACTAGCTGAGCTCAAAACAAAAGGTCGTGCCGAGGTGGCACGCCAATTAGCTGAAGCACGCGACAAAGGTGACTTGAGCGAGAATGCAGAGTATGATGCAGCAAAGGATGCGCAGGGCCACCTGGAACTGAAGATTGCCAAGATGGAGGAGATTGTAGGCAATGCCCGCCTGATTGACGAGTCGAACCTGGATACGAGCAAAGCCCTTATCCTGTCGAAAGTGAAGCTCAAAAACCTGAAGAACAACATGGTAGTAGACTATACTTTGGTGGCAGAAGAAGAGGCAAACCTGGCGGCGGGCAAGATTTCTGTTAAATCGCCGATTGGCAAGGGCCTTTTAGGCAAGTCAGTAGGGGATGTGGCCGAAATAACAGTTCCTGCCGGTAAAATTCAGTTTGAGATCCTAGAAATAAGCCGATAAACCATGGAGACTTCGATATTTACAAAGATTGTGAACGGCGAGATTCCTGCTTATAAAATAGCAGAGGACGACCGCTATCTTGCCTTTTTAGATGTATTTCCGACCACAAAAGGCCACACGCTGGTAATACCGAAGCAACAGATTGACTACCTCTTTGACCTGGAGGATGACCTCTACCTGGGCCTGATGGCTTTTGCCAAAAAAGTGGCCGTGGCTGTTGAAAAGGCAGTTCCATGTAAGCGGATAGGCGTGGCCGTGGTTGGCCTGGAAGTGCCGCACGCCCATGTGCACCTTATCCCGCTTAACAGCATGCAGGACATGAACTTTGCCAATAAGCAGAAGTTCAGCAAAGAGGAGTTTGAAGAAACAGCAGAAAAGATCAAGGCTGCCTACCAAGGGTAGGTTCAGGAATAACAGGAGGAGCACCCGCTCTTGCTGTGTCTTTTAACTGGCAAAGACATTCCCTGGGTAAGCCGGATAAACGCCGCTGTTGTGTTTTCACCAACTGTATGAAAGGTTAGTCAGTACAGGTAATAATAAAGAGAAAGGGTTAGCGTATGACACGCTAACCCTTTCTCTTTTACTTTTTAATCTTTTACTGTTCCTGCGGCTGCTGTATTTGCTGCTGTTCCTGTTGTGCTTCCTGTTGCCTGACTTCTTCCTTAGCTCGTCTCCTGAAGAAGCCCCTGAACAGGATATTGCTTTGAAGCGCTTCCATGTTCTCGTCGAACTTCTCTGTGCTGGTCTCCAGGTTTTGCATGGTGCTTTTCAGGTTGCGGGCAAATTCCTCATCGCTCAGTAGTACACCCACCGCATTGCTTTCATTGTTCAGCCTGGTGCTGGTTTCGCGGAGGTTCTCTGCTAAGGCTGCAGCTGAGGTTGTTGCTTCTTCCAGTTGCGCCATCGACCTTCTTATCTGGGCATAAACAGCTGTATCTGTCAATACTTCGTCTGCCAGGCCACCGGGAGTGTTCAGCTTCGAAGTAAACCGCGACAGTTCCCTGGATGCGCCTACAGCGTTACGGGAAGTCTGCTGCAGGTTGTTCACCATGGCTTCGAAATCGTTGGCCATGGTAGAGTCTGTTAAAAGCTTCCCAATGGTACCCTGGCCCTGCACTATTCTGGAGGTAAGCAGCTTCAGGTCACCTGTAATGGCCACGAGGTTCTCATTGTTCTGCTGTAGCGTCTCCATGAGGTCGTCGGTGTTGAGTGGGTTTACAGCCGTAATGCGGTCACCATCCTCTACCGGGGGGGCTTCCTGGGTGCCGCCCTCTATTACAATGTTCTTGTTCCCGATAAAACTCTCAGAGCTGATCCTGGCAACAGCGTTTTTCCGGATATACTGCTGGGTGGCCTCTTCCACGTTTAAGGTAACCAGCACCTGGGACTCCCCAAATAATTTGATGCTTTTTACCGTGCCTATTTTCACACCTGAAAACCAGACGTTGTTACCTGTTTTCAGGCCGCCTACGTCATCGAAAACAGCATTAAGGGATATCGTGCTGATAAAGCGCTTTTGTTGACCAGCCAGTGTGAAAATCGCGGTCACCAGTATCACGATGCCCAGGAACACGAAAATGCCTACTATTATGGCGCGTTTATTGTCTGCAGTGCTCATTTATTCTGAAAAATTGTAATTGTAAAATGCTTGAACTCGCTCATCATCCGTAGCGAAAACTTCTTCAAAGGTACCTTCCCGTTTAAACTCACCATCCAGCAGCATCACCAGGCGGTCACCGACAGCCCGGGCACAGGTAAGGTCGTGCGTTATGATGATGGAGGAGGTATTAAACCGCCTTTGCACTTCATTTATAAGGTTGTTGATTTCTATACAAGTTATGGGGTCGAGACCGGCGGTAGGCTCATCATACAGCATGATATCAGGGCGCAGGATAAGGGTGCGGGCAATGCCAATGCGCTTGCGCTGGCCACCGGAAAGCTCTGAGGGCATCTGGTTAATGGCCTTTCTTAAGCCCACAGCATCCAGCACCACATCAATGAGTTTGTCACGCTCAGCCGCAGTCATGTCTTTGGCATGCCGCACCAGCGGGAACTCCAGGTTCTCTTTCACGGTCATACTGTCGTAGAGGGCGCTGTTCTGGAAAGAGAAGCCAATCTTCAGGCGCAGCTTGTCCATTTCTTTGGGCGTGATGCAGCAGACGTCCTGCCCCAGCACATTTACCTCCCCGGCATCCGCACGCAGCAAGCCCGAGATGATCTTTATCAGGACAGACTTACCTGTTCCAGAGCGTCCCAGCACGACGAGGTTTTCACCTTTGTACAGGTCCATGTCCACTCCTCTAAGAATCACATTATCATCAAAGGCTTTTTCAAGCCCTCTTATATAGATAACTTTTTTACTCCTGTCGATATTCGGATTTAGTTGCTTCTCTATCATGTTCTACATCCCCCGAATAGTGTTAATAACCTGCATTACTAAAAGTTCTTCGATAAAGAGCAGGAACATAGCTGTTACCACAGATGTGTTCGCAGCCTTTCCTACACCTTCTGTACCCTTAGAAGAATAAAACCCTTTGTAGCAACCCACCATGCCGATGGTATAGCCGAACAGCACCGACTTCACAGACGAAGCAATGATGTCTAGAAAAGTGATGGCGTCAAATACCTGGTTAAAGAAAGTGATGATGGTGGTCTGCTCGTTCTGGTGCACGTTCAGGTAACCACCCAGCAGTGAGACCAGCGTGGTATACATGGTAAGGGCCGGAATCATAAAAGTGGTGGCCAGCACACGGCTTACTACCAGGAACTTGAAAGGGTTGGTAGCCGACACTTCCATGGCGTCAATCTGTTCGGTTACCCGCATTGAGCCCAGTTCAGCCCCTATGCTGGAGCCAACCCTTCCGGCTGCAATAATTGCCGTTACCAGAGGGCCAATGGCCCTGATGATGGCTACTGAGATAAGGGCTGGCAGCAGGGACGTGGCACCGAAGTCCTGGAGAGAGGGCCTTGACTGGTTTGTGAATACAATACCGATAATGAAGCCGGTAATGGAGATAAGGGGCAGCGAACGTACTCCTACTTCATAACACTGCTTGATGATCTCTTTAAACTCATAAGGCGGGAAAAACAACTCCCTGAAAAACCGGACATTGAATGCAAAAACCCGGTGCAGTTCCAGGAATATACGGTCCACTCTTCTGGAAATAAGGTAGCGGCGCGTTCGGGTGCTGGTGTTTGTATTCTTATTGCTTTGATCCATTTAGCTGTTTGGTAAAACCGGTTTACCAGCTCTTTACTGATACCGTTAAAAAGGGGTAATCTTCCAAAAGACCTACCTCCACATACGGCGTGAGCGAAGTGCGGGGTTTGAAAGATACCAGCTGATTAAGAAATAGCGTAAAAGTAATAGAAATTTATATATGGCTGAAATGATAGAAAGAAAAGCCTGCAAGGTATTGGCTAAGGTTTTACATCTATGAAACCTAACGTATGCATTGCCTTGATGTTACCTTCCGCAGCCGGTAAAGGGACATTTAATGTCAAAACTTCTTTTGGTGGAGGTAGCCGGAGTTAAGGGCGGCCCAGGCTGCTTCCGAAGGAGCTGTGGCCATCAGTCAAAGCATGAAGTTGCCTGTAGAAAGCAGGGGGTAGGAGAGGGGAGGAGTGAGAAACTTTACTCAGATCAGGGCAGAGGCCATGTTTCAGGTATGCCTGAAATAACTGTTTCGCTACTGCTTCTCTATAAAGCGGACAGCGGAAGAGTGTCTGTCTTTCAATTGCTCCTGTAACAACAAAAATGGTTTCTTTTGATTCTCTGGAGGTTATTTGCTGGCCAAGCGTTCCGGGTTGTCCAGGAGGAAGGATTTCCAGGATTTGCCGCCCTGCTTGGCATTGTTTCCTTTCTGGTAATGGTGGCAAAGGGCCACCCCCAGGGCATCGGTGGCATCTAGGAGCTTAGGGGCATCCTGGATCTTCAGGATTTGCATCAGCATGCTGGCCACCTGTTCTTTGGAGGCATTGCCATTTCCTGTGATGGATTGCTTGATTTTTTTCGGGGCATACTCCACATACGGGATGTCGCGGGAGAGGGCAGCGGCAATGGCAACTCCCTGTGCACGACCCAACTTCAGCATGCTCTGTACGTTTGTGCCATAGAAAGGCGACTCGATGGCCAGCTCGTCGGGGAGGTACTCGTCGATGAGCTGTATCACGCGGTCGAATATTTTCTTTAACTTGATGGCGTGGTTACTGTAGCTCTTTAAATGGATAACACCGTACTGCACTACCTGTACCTTTGAGCCCGTCACCTCAATGAGGCCATAGCCCATTACCTGTGTGCCGGGGTCAATACCAAGAATGAATTTATTAGGGGGTAGTGCAGAAGAGTAAGCCATAGGTCTGCAAAATTAAGACATTATCTTGAACATCAATCGCAATAAAAAATTCCTTTTGCTAACCGGTAAGGCGTTGGTCGTGCTGCTCACGTTCTACCTGCTTTACTATACCATCTTCACAGCTCCGGACACGCTCCTCACCTGGAGCAGTATACTGCAGCACGCGCTGCAGAGCCCACGCCGTTTCCTGGTCGTGCTGGCAGCGGTTCTCATTCCTGTTAACTGGGGGTTTGAAGCAAAAAAGTGGCAACTGCTGGGGCAGAAGATAGAGCACTTGTCCTTCAGGCAGGCTTACCGCGCGGTGATGGTGGGCCTTACCCTGGGCTTTGTAACCCCGAACCGCCTTGGTGATTATGCAGGCCGTGTGCTGGCGCTCAAGAGCGAGGAGCGTCTCAGAGCCGTTGGGGCTATTTTTATTGGCCGTTTCTGCCAGTTGGTGGCAACCATTCTGGCCGGTTCATTTGGCCTGGTGTACTTCATTTTCCGCTTTTACCTGGCGCAGTATCCTGCTGTTTCCATGAGCGTTATGGTCCTGCTGCTGGGGCTGAATGTGGCCAGTTTGCTCCTGCTGTATAACGCAGGCGCCATGGTGGCAGTGGTAGGAGGCATCCGGCCACTGCGGAAGTTCGTGTCGTATCTTTCCGTTATGTCGGCTTATACCTCTCCGGAGATGACGAGGGTGCTGCTGCTCTCGTTGGGGCGCTACTTCGTGTTCCTTATCCAGTTTGTGCTGCTGCTGCTGCTGTTTGGGGTACAGCTGCGCCCGATCGAGTACATCAGTGGCGTGTCGGGCACCTTCTTTCTGAAGTCCATAGTGCCATCTGTCTCCCTACTCTCAGACCTGGGCGTGCGGGAGCTGTCGGCTATGTACCTGTTTGGTTTGTTGGGGCAGGTGCGCCTGCAGGTGTTGAGTGCCAGCCTGAGCTTATGGCTGTTGAACATCGCGGTGCCAAGTGCGGTGGGCCTGGTGTTTGTGCTGCACCTCCGGTTAACCAGGAAGGGAGTGGCAGCATGACCTGGTGGCTTTCTTTTGCCTTGCTGGCCTATGCCTGGATTATCCTGCGCCGCTGGGATGCCTGGCAGGACTTACCTGTCTCTGACGCACCTGCCCGGTATATCCCGGACGTCAGGCTCAGCGTCATTATTCCGGTACGGAACGAGGCGAAGAATATTCTTTTACTGCTGCAGGACCTGGAGGCGCAGCAGTACCCCAGGGATCTACTCGAAGTGCTGGTGGTGGATGATCATTCTGATGATAATACAGTTGAACTTGTAGATGAATACAAGCTGGGTTCCACAATGAGAATCAGGCTGCTGCAGCTGAAAGATTACCCGGCCATGCAGCTGAAAAAAGCAGGGGTGCAGAAAGGGGTGGAACTGGCACAGGGAGAGTTGCTGGTGCTAACCGACGGCGACTGCCGGGTAGGGCCGGAGTGGTTGCGGCAGTATGCATACGTATACCGGATGCAGCAGCCGTACTTTATCAGTGGCCCTGTCAGCTTTCATCAGACTGACACAGTTTTTGAGAAGATGCAGCTGGTAGAGTTTTCCAGCCTGATTGGGATTGGCGGAGCCTCCATCGGAGTAGGAGAGCCCAACATGTGCAACGGAGCCAACCTGGCTTATCGCAAAGATATATTCGACAGCGTGGCAGGCTTTGCCGGCAATGAAGGAATTGCCAGCGGCGACGATGAGTTCCTGCTGCACAAGGTGCATGAGCAGTATCCGGGCAGGGTAGCTTTTTTAAAAAACCCTAAAGCGATAGTCTATACTACAGCCTGTAAAACCCTGATTTCCTTTGTGTATCAGCGGGTACGGTGGGCCAGCAAGTGGAAGTCGTACCAGAGCCTTCCGGTGCAACTGATTGCCGTGGTTGTTTTCCTGGTTAATTTCCTGCTGTTCTTAGCGATACCCCTCGTGATAGCCGACAGCCTCTCTGTATGGGTATTTGCAGGGGCTTACGTTGCCAAATTTGCTGTTGATTTCTTATTTTTAAAACGCGTTCTCGGTTTTTTTGGCAAAAAAAGGTATCTGTGGTATATGCTGCCGCTGCAGTTTGTGTACGTGCCCTACGTGGTGTTTACCGGTACCTGTGGTTTGCTGGGCCGCTACCGCTGGAAAGGAAGAATAATCCGAAACTCATGAGTGATAACGAATTCGACGTACTGGACGAACTGTACTTTGTAGTCTCTTTCCCTGATTTAAGAAGCACCCTCTCCCTCACAGATGAGGAGCTTTGTGCTGCCCTGCAGTCGCTGATAAGGCGGGGGTATGTCAAGATCCTTTATCCTGACCAGGACACCGAGCATGAGTATGACGAGGCAACTTTTGGGCAGCATTGCCACGACTACTACTACCTGGCAACCAAAGCCGGTTTAGTAGCGCATAATTCCCTCTGAGCCATTACGCCTGGCAGGTTTTTAGCGAGGGGTTTGCACAGGTTTTGTCAGGGGCAATGTGATGTAGTGGGTCATGCGTGCGAAAAAACTATCTTTTTGGAACCGGCATAAGAAGGACTGAAGGTTTTTAGGTGTTTGCTGCCGGGGATAATCTTTTTTTAGTAGTTTTACCGGGTATATGTATCTGCAAAGGGGCTAAAGCTTACAATTTCTACAGCCAGGGCTTTCGGGATAGGTGCAATTCAATAATCACGAGTTCAAATGCCTGATATCACTACACCGAACACACAGCAGGAACTGAATCTGAAGAAGTTGGAGCTTTCGGCCCTTCTTGAAATCACGCAAGCTATCAACGATAACCTGCCGGAGCCGGCTTTGTATAAGATTTACCGGTTTACGCTGCTGGCTCAGTTGCAGATCAGCCGCCTGGTGCTTTTTGTGCACGATGAACAATGGGAGTGCAAGGTGTGTTTCGGTACAGAACAGGATTTCACAAAGCAGCCCCTGCCGGATGCCATCATGAACATCAAGGAGATTTCAAAGACCTCCAAGCTGCAGGTGGACAAGAAGTGGCGCACCTTCGATATCGTGATTCCGATACTTCACAACAGCAAAGTGCTGGCCTTTGTCATGATTGGCAAAATTCAGCCTTATTACCACAACTTAGGTGCCCTGGGCTTTGTGCAGACGGTGAGTAACATCATGCTGGTAGCCATCGAGAACCATAAGATGGCACGGCAGCGGCTGGCACAGGAGTCCATCAGAAGGGAGATAGAGATTGCCCGTGAAGTACAGACGATGCTGTTTCCGAAGTCGCTGCCAAACGATGCGGATGTAGCCATCCATGCCAGTTATATCCCGCATTCTTCGATCGGGGGCGATTACTACGATTTCATTGAAATAGATCAGGACCAGTTCCTGTTTTGTGTGGCCGATGTTTCCGGTAAAGGCGTACCTGCCTCCCTGCTGATGTCAAATTTCCAGGCCGGCCTGCGCACCATTCTGCGGCAGACGTCGGACCTGAACACGGTGGTGGCAGAACTGAATAACCTGATTTACCGCAACGCGATTGCGGAGAAGTTTATTACCTGTTTCCTGGCACTTTACAACCGTCAGACACGCGAACTCAGCTATGTGAATGCCGGCCATAACTCACCCATTCTGCTGTACGAGAACAACACGCACCTGCTCCTGAACGAGGGCTGTACCATGCTGGGGGTGTTCGATGTGCTGCCGTTTATGTCGGTTGCCAAAGTAACAGTACCTAAAAACGCAGTTCTGCTCTGCTACACCGATGGCCTGACAGAGGTGTTTGACGAGGACGAGGCCGAGTTTGGTATTGAGGGCACCATTGAGTTCCTGAAGCGCAACCGTTTCCTCAGTTCCAAAATGTTGCACCTGCAACTGCTCCGCGAGATAAACCTCTACAACGAAGAAGTCAGCTTCAACGACGATATCACGCTGCTTTCGTGCCGTTTTAAGTAAAGTACATTGCTGATTGTTTATTGTTAAAAGACAAAAGTGTTAACCACTGCCGTTTTACAAAGAGCAAACAATCAACAACTAACAACCAACAGTCAAATTGATCCGCCTTTATAAAACGCCTGCACTTCTTAAAAAGCTGATGCCCGGCTATACCTGGCACCGGGCGGGGCAGGATAAAAAGCTGTACCTTACCTTTGATGATGGTCCTATTCCGGAGGTAACACCCTGGGTGTTGGAGCAACTGGAAAAGTACGGGGCAAAAGCCACGTTCTTTTGTGTGGGCGAGAACCTTGTTAAGTACCCGGAGGTGGCAAAGCAGGCGCTGGCACAGGGGCACCTCCTGGCCAACCATACCTACCATCACCTCAAGGGCTGGAAAACACCTTTCGAGGACTACCTGCAAGACACAGCGAAATGCCAGCAGGTGCTGGAGCAGCTACAGCCGGGGCAGCGTGTAAAGCTTTTCAGGCCACCCTATGGCCGCATCACCAGTGCACAGGCAGCAGTTCTCCGGGAGGACTACGAGTTGATTATGTGGGATATGCTCACAAATGATTATGACGCTGCCCTTTCCCCGGAAAAATGCCTGAAGATGGCGATGAAGCATACCCAAAGCGGCAGCATCATCGTATTTCACGACAGCCTGAAAGCCCAACGCAGCATGATGTATGCCCTGCCGCGCTTCCTGGAGCACTTCTCGCGGTTGGGTTATACCTTCGACACTTTATGATTGTATCTGTAATCTACTTTATACTTTACTTTCTGCTTTTCCTGGGGCTGCTGAGCCTCCTTCTTTTTAACCGCAAGCACTATATCCTAAAGGCCACGCACCAGCCACACGTCAGCATCCTGATTGCTGCCCGAAACGAAGAACATACTATCCTGCGCTGCCTGCATGCCATTGCCGCGCTCGATTATCCTGCCGAAAAGGTAGAAGTGCTCATCGGAGACGATGCCTCCACGGATGCCACCCGGGCCGTGGTAGAGCAGTTTATCAAAGACAGGCCCGGCTATCGCTGCATTTCCATCACACAAAGCACAGGAAGCACAAAGGGCAAAGCAAATGTGCTGGCGCAACTGACCCGCTATGCTACTTCAGGCTTTTTCTTTTATACTGATGCCGACATAGCCGTGCCACCACAATGGGTGCGGGCTATGCTCTCGGAGGTAAAGGAAGACACAGGTGTGGTGACAGGCATTACCTCTGTTGAAGGGGAGAGCTTCTGGGCCCGCTTACAGGCCATGGACTGGTTGTACGCACTGGGGCTGATGCAGGTAGTCTCTGATTTGAAGCTACCGGTGTCTACCATGGGAAACAACATGCTGCTGCGCCGTCAGGCCTATGAGAGCGTGGGGGGCTTTGAGGGAATTAAGTTCTCTGTTACCGAGGACGTGGCCATTTTTAATGCCATCATAAAAAAAGGCTGGGGCTTCCGGAACATTTATGATAAAAGGGTTTTAGCGCTTTCCACACCCGCCAACCGCTTTATCGATTACCTGCATCAGCGCAAACGCTGGATGCGGGGCTCTATGCACCTGCCGCTTTACATGGCAGTTATTTTTATTCTGCACTCTGCTTACTATCCGGTGCTGCTGCCTTTTTTCGCCCACACCTCAGTGGGGGTAGCGCTGGCCATCTTTGTTTTTAAACTGCTGCTGCAAAGCCTTTACGTGCATGTCTGCCTGCGTAGGGTGGGGCAGTCGGCGCCCTGGTGGTTTTATGTTGCTTTTGAGTTTTACCTCGTGGTGACGTCCGTCATTCTCATCATCTATTTCTTCCTGCCGCTGCGCATTTCCTGGAAAGGAAGAAAATTTTAGTTTTTTGAAAAATGGCAAATTCGAAATTTGTTTAGAGCATGTTGTGCTTTAAATACCTACGTAGTGGTACGTATGGGAATTTGGCAGAAGAAGCAGCATTTTGTTGTATAGGGTGACCTGTAGGATAGGTGCGGCTTAAGGTAGAAATGAGGGGAATGATAGTATTTATCAGGTTGGTACATTAAATTTAAGCTTTGTTCAAGGAGCCAAATGTACGCCTCATCCGTAGGTGTGACCTTTGCTTTTGAAGATTCACTTAAAATTACCGAGGTACCCATGCAATTGATTGACTCACACGCACACATCTACTCAGAAAAGTTCGACGAAGACAGAGCCGATGCAATGGAAAGGGCACAGGAGGAGGGAGTAACCCGCATCTATATGCCCAACATAGACCATACTTCTATTGATGCGATGCTGGAGGCAGAGGAGAAATATCCGCAGCACTGCATTCCGATGATGGGGCTGCACCCGACTTCTGTGAACAAAGACTTTGAGCGGGAACTGTACCTGGTGGAGGATTGGCTGGAGAAACGGAAATTTGCAGCGGTAGGCGAATGTGGTATAGACCTGTACTGGGATAAAACCTTTCTGCTCCAGCAACAGGAGGCGCTGAAGGTGCAGGTGGCGCTGGCCAAAAAACACCAGTTGCCCATTGTGTTGCATACCCGCGACTCTTTTAACGAAACATACGAGATTATATCGGCAGCACAGGACGGTACCCTTCGCGGTGTTTTCCATTGCTTTACAGGCACCCTGGAGGAGGCAGAGAAGGTAAAGGAGCTGGGCTTTCTGATGGGGATAGGTGGAGTGGCAACTTTTAAAAATGGTGGACTGGACAAAGTACTGCCGCACGTGTCGCTAGACGATTTGGTGCTGGAAACAGACTGCCCTTACCTGGCACCCACACCGCACCGGGGCAAGCGCAATGAGCCTGTTTACCTGCCTTTGGTGGCCCGGCGTGTCGCCGAACTGGTGCAGAAGCCAGTGGAGGAGGTAGTTGAGAAAACGACTTCCAATGCGCTGAAATTATTTAAGTTGTAGCCATGAAGATTGTAAGAGTTAACATAGGCACTTCCACTCCCCAGGACCCTGAAGCTTCCATCATGATCATCTATACAGGTGGAACCATTGGTATGGTATTCGACGAGGAGCACAAGCACCTGGTGCCTTTTAACTTCAGCCAGATTCTGCAGAAAGTGCCGGAGTTAAGGCAGTTCAATTACCTGCTGTCTGTGGTGAGCATCGAGCCCGCCATCGATTCATCTAACGTGAACCTGGGCGACTGGATGATGATGGCCCGACTGGTAGAGGAGAACTATAACGATTACGACGGCTTTGTGATTCTGCATGGCACTGATACCATGGCCTACAGTGCCTCTGCCCTGAGCTATATGCTGGAGAACTTACAGAAGCCTGTCATTTTTACCGGTGCGCAGGTGCCCATTGGCCGCGTGCGCACCGATGCCCGCGAGAACCTGATAACAGCCCTGCAGATTGCTGCCACCAAGGATGACGGGGGAGGAGCGGTGCCGGAGGTATGCATTTACTTCCATAACCTGCTGTTGCGGGGCAACCGGGCTAAGAAAGTGGAAAGCACCCAGTTCAGTGCCTTTAAATCCGAAAACCACCCTATCCTGGCCAAAGCCGGTGTGAACATCGATTATTACCGGACAGCCATTCGCCCCCAGACAAACAAGCCATTTAAAGCCCACTATAACTTAGATTACCGCGTGGCGATACTAAAGCTGTTTCCCGGCATTACACCTCAGGTGGTTAAAAGCATTTTAACTACTCCTGAGCTACGTGGTGTGGTGCTGGAGACTTTTGGTGCCGGCAATGCTCCAACATCAGCCTGGCTGCTGGATTTATTGAAAAAAGCTATTGACCGGGGCATTCTTATCATGAATGTTTCGCAGTGTGATGAAGGGCGCGTAGACCAGGGGCATTACGAAACCAGCAGGTACCTGCTGGAGATGGGGGTAGTTGGGGGAGCCGATATTACGACAGAGGCCGCCATTACGAAATTAATGTTTGTGCTGGGGCAGGACCTGACGCCCGCCAAAACGATAGACCTGCTGATGCAGGACCTGCGTGGAGAAATAACTTTATAGTTGAAAAATTGGCTGCACATTCCATTTGCAAAGTTGCTTTTAAATGCTGTATCTTTGCATTACAAACAGAGAGGTGTCCGAGTGGTTGAAGGAGCACGCCTGGAAAGTGTGTATACCTCAAAAGGGTATCGCGGGTTCGAATCCCGCTCTCTCTGCATAGTAAAAGCCTCAAATAGCTAATAATCAGCAATTTGAGGCTTTTTCTTTTAGGTTTAGTCAAATTTTAATCAAAAGTGTGACGATTATCGTCAAAGCGTTTTTTTCATCAGATAGTGTTGAGTATATCTAATCTGTGTGCTAAACTCTTGTAAATAGAAGGAATGATGTTTGAATGGAAAGGCTGTTGCATAGCTATATCATATCCAGCACTAAGCATTCATCCCACTTAGTATGCAAGTAAAACCCAAGTCCAGCCTTTGAGTACCCTGGGTTGAAGCAAATCCTTCTGTGACCTAATGATGGCACTCCATGGTCTATCAGTAGCTGTAGCACCACATCTTTCCCATTGTCCATACCGTAAGAGCAGCACTCTGCATAATTCACCTTCTGACACCTATCCCGATGGTGTCCTGTCTTACCCAACATACCTGATTCTTTGGCAAAGCACTTTGCAGCCTCTGTCAAAACTTTGTCTGGCATAAGTGCCTCCATCGCTTGCATGGAGTTCATTTCTTTTATCAGTGACTGCTTATAAGGAGAGCGTTTAAGGTAGGCTCCGTATTTATGGGTACCCATGTATTCAACTACCTCCAGCTTAACAAACTTCTGTGGGTAGAGCCGAGCCAGGTTCAGGTAGAAGAGAGTCTCTTTCTCCACATCATTCAGATAGTCTGCATCTCTACCAGTATTAGCGGCTGCTAACTCTTCCGCTGACCATTTCATGGTTTCTGTTTCGGATTGTTGGTGAAGGTATGGAAGTATCAACAGGAAGATGAAGTGGAGGTATTGCTGCATTCTTAGGTTTGAAGGGTTGATGTTGATAGAATAGTTGGAGAAGCCTTGTTCTACATGCTTGTATAAATATATTAATAATTTTTAATATTTAAAAGTCTTGGGTGCTGAGTTATAATTCTACTCCATTTGCTTTTTGCTGCTCTTTTGCACTCATTATATAGGTAAGAAACTTAAACCAACGTCTTATGACATTACTGATTCCCAATGTAGGTGCTACAGATGTTGCTCTGAATAGTCTGTAGCCGTAGTTATTCGGATATATTCGGATACTTACGGATAGCCTGTACTGGGAGAATTGGACTGAAGTTGTTCTGTATCTACTGTCACTGGTGGGTTTTTGTCGTTGATTTGCTCCTGGAACAGAGGTGCATGGGGTATGAGCAGGAGGTAAAAGAGATGCTTTCCTGAAAAGGCGACAATTCAACAGTAAGAATTTTGTGTATTAGGGCTAAAATAAAGCGAAAGAGGAGGTGTATTCCAGAAGATTTACTATATTGATTAAGAAAGATATTATGTCGGAAGCACATAAAACGGCCGCTGAATCTGCAAAACTGATGAAAAAGCAGGCTATTGTACTTCCGCACATAGTGCAGATAAACGGAATAGACTTCCGTTTATACCATAGTTGGTGGTAAGTGTAATTAACTAATTCTGAAATGAGACTGAATGGCATGTATAAATTTTTAGTAGCAACTATATGCTTGGTAAGGTTGAGCTTAGAAGTGACTGTTGCTCAACCTTCAGTCATTTCTGATACTATTGTGTATTCCGTTGTAGATACTTACCCAATTTTTGTCACTAATGAAAAAGAGTATAAAATTGGCGAAATACAAAGATTTGTCAGTAAGCATTTAAAGTGGCCAGTCCCAAGCTTAGACTGTAATGGGAGCGTGATGATTTCATTGATAGTTGAAAAGGACGGCACAGTAAGCAACAGAAAATATCTGAAAACTCTCTGCCCAAAGTTCGATGAAGAAGCAATGAGAGTAATAAATTTAATGAACGAGTGGAAACCTGGGAGACTGAATGGTGATGCGGTAAGGACAGTAGTTGTTCTGCCAGTACGGTTTAAACTCCATTAAAGAATACCTTCCACCAACACTGCACATGCTTTAGTTTCGGCTACGCCTCTCCATAGCATGTACTAACCGTTAGGGTAAAATTAAATTAAAGAAGAAATGGAGTTTTTACTTTTCGATATTTTACAATCTGGAATTGGAAGGCTATACCTGCTATTAAGATACAGGAGAAAAGAACTCATTTCTAAAGTACTGGAAGAAAAATATGAAGGAAGCTATAGTAACGCAGGAAAGCTATTATCATTAAATTTCTTTGCTGTACTCTTTGGACTTTTGCTTTTTGGCTTTATGATTTCTTTCCTCATTGGCTTGTTTAAATGAGCAGGTAAAAAATCAGCAGTTGCAGAAGTAATGAATTAACGTACAATACTTTTAGAATTAAGATTTGACGTGCGGTCAGTACAGAATTAAAAAGGAAATTGCCGCAGGACGTGCAAAAGGAATTGACGTACAGACCATGCAGGAATAAAAAAGAATTTTCCGCAGACCGTGCAGAAGTAGTAAAGTCGTAGAATGCGTGGAAAAATTGCTTTGCAGCACCCACCACAGTCTTAGCTCAAAATTCCAGCTTTCGTGCCAGCTGTAACAGGATAATGGGAACGGCAGTCGGAATTTCAGCAGCAGGAACTTTGTGCAACGGAAGAAAAAGTGGTAGCCTGAACAGTAGAAAATCAAACCCTAACCCAGCACTGCCCAAACTCTCGCTGCGCTTCGAGCTCAGGCAGTACAAACCGTTGAGCATCATTTGTAATTATAGAATTTGAAAAGAACTGCACTTATACTTGGTCTACTCTTCCTTTTAAGCTCATGTGACTGTGTTCAAGAAGTTTATGGAACTGTACTTGACGAAGAGACGCTTGAACCGCTCGATAGCGTGTATGTGTACAAACAAAATGACGAGAATGACTTCGGCTATACTGACCCGCAAGGTCATTTTGAAGTAGGAAGTATTAGTGGTGGGTTCTTTGGGTGTCCTCCAATGACTGTAGCATTAAAGAAAGAAGGCTATGAAATAGAATCGGCTGAAATTGAAGTCAGCTCACACGCTAAAATCTTCATGCGTAAGATAAAGAAATAGAAAAACGATTGCTCAACACAATGCTTAAGAAACCTCGCTGACGCTTCGGCATCTTAAGCACGCGGCCGTCAGACTGTCTAATAACTTCCTGTCTTTTGCAACTTTCGTCCTGGTAAGTAGCTAAACACTAGAGGCTATCTCAAAAATGGGAATCCCAGCTTGAGTTAATATGTTGGTTTCTCATGGAGTTGACAAACGAGCAATGGGAAAGGGTAAAAGACCTTGTGC
>NZ_BAAGXV010000080.1:0-58222 GCF_054779655.1 Pontibacter brevis | reverse complement strand
AGGCGTTGCCAGTCATAGTCGCTGATTTCGTAACGTCGCATAAGCTTTTTGAAACTTAAACAACAGTAAAACAAAATCATTCATTAATTGTCAACACGACCTAGATGTAGCGGATGTCTCGAACCTTCACATCTGTATAGGGTAGCACTACCCTGTTCTGTTAAAGCAAAGAAGAGGTTGTCCTTTTCGGACAGCCTCTTCTTTGTCTTGAACAAACGTTTGGAGCTAGCTTCAAGCAAGCTTCTTTAAGCTTGATTCAGGCTTGCCGCCTGTCTGAACAAAAACCCATACATAGTATGTACTCTATTATACGTCAGCCAAAAGGATATGTTTAAATCTAACATTTCAGTTCTTTCTATTTTGATTGCGTTGCATAAACTCTTTTTAACTTTTCAGGTCAGGCTGTGGCAGAGTCGTGTAAATTTACTGAATGGTTTGATGGCTCCTTTCTTTAAAGGGTTCAACAGCTTTATCCTCAGCTATTAACTGCTTGATTTCTTCATGATTGATTACTTCTTTTGTCAGCAGTACTTCAGCCATCTTATCAAGTAAGTCCCTTTTCTCCACCAGCAAGAGTTTCACCTCCTTATAACATCCGTTGATCAAAGCAGTAACCTCCTCATCTATTAACCGCTCTACGTACTCCGAACGTCTGTCTAACCCTGCTGACTGTCCCAGAAATCCAGGATTAGACCTGTTGACCAAAGATAGGTTCGGAAGCTTTTCACTCATGCCATAAACGGTGATCATGTTTCTGGCCAGCTGTGCTACCCGTTCCAGGTCATTTGATGCGCCGGTGGAAACTTCTCCAAAGGTGATTTCTTCTGCAGCCCTTCCCCCCAGGAGCCCCTTTATTATGCCCAGTAGTTCACTTTTAGACATCAGATACCGATCTTCTAGAGGCATCTGTAAAGTATAACCTAAGGCCCCAATACCTCGTGGTACAATTGAAACTTTATGCACCTCGTCTGCACCCGGGGTAAAAGAGCTTGCAATGGCATGGCCTGATTCATGGTAAGCCACAATTTTGCGTTCTTTTTCATTGATCAGCTTATTCTTCTTCTCCAGTCCTGCAACAACACGCTCGATAGCAGCTTCAAAATCGGCCATCGTGATAGTCTGATGGCTGTTTCTGACTGCAAGTATGGCTGCCTCATTACACACATTGGCTATTTCTGCTCCTGCAAATCCAGGTGTCTGTGCAGCTAATTTTTTCAGGTCAACCCCTGCATCCAGTCTTAACTGGCGCGTATGGACTCTGAAAATAGCTTCCCTGCCTCTCACATCTGGCTTTTCTACTACAACCTGCCGGTCAAACCGGCCTGGACGCAGCAATGCCTGATCCAGCACTTCAGGCCTGTTGGTAGCTCCTATGATGATGACACCTACGCCCTGTTCGAAGCCATCCATTTCTACCAGCAGTTGGTTCAAAGTGTTTTCGCGTTCATCATACCCTCCTCCGAAGGCTACATTGCCTGCTCTGCTCTTGCCTATGGCATCTATCTCATCTATAAAAATAATGCAGGGGGCATTTTTCTTGGCCTGTTGAAACAGGTCTCTCACTCTGGCAGCGCCTACGCCTACAAACATCTCTACAAAATCAGAACCACTGATGCTGAAAAAAGGAACCCCTGCTTCACCGGCAACGGCTTTGGCTAAAAGTGTCTTACCTGTGCCAGGTGGTCCCACCAGCAAAAGTCCCTTTGGAAGTTTGCCACCTAAACGGGTATATTTTTGTGGGGTCTTCAGGAAATCCACCACTTCCTTTACTTCCTCTACTGCTTCATCCACACCAGCCACATCTTTAAAGGAAACGGCTTTTTCAGGTTTTTCGGCCTGTATCTTGGCCTTGTTCTTACCTAAGTCAAGCATACCTCCTGTGTTCATCCTACTAAAAAGGATGTATCTCCATAAAAGAAAGAGCAACACAAACGGAAGAATCCAGTTCAGGATAAAGTCACGAAATGTGTTTTCTTCAATCCTGCCGCTATAATCAACCCCAGCTTCCTCTATAAGGCTTAACAGGCTTTCATCCTCCATATTAGGTAAGCGGGAAACTATAAATTGCTTTTCCCTTTGTTCTTCTACAGACTGTATTCTTAATCGCCAGGGCGTTGAAGGAACAGTGCCGATGGAAGAAAGTGTATCTGTGTTTTCCGGAGAATTGTACTCTCCGACAATACATTGCGGTAGGATAACAAGCTTTTTTACTTCACCCGCCTTTAGCTTCTCTTTAAAGGTATTGTAGCTGATTTCCTGAATACCCGTGGTAGGAGAAAAGAAAAGCCACTGCAGAAAGAAGATTGTTCCCAGCACTACAAGAAAATAGGTAACCGAAAACTTAGTTTTTTTCTCCATACACTTCGCAGATGTAATTACTTTGAAATTAAAGGCCGGAGAATGGAAAAGCGGATACCTCAGGTGTAAACACTTTTTACACCTGAGATATTCATACCACCACAAAGAGTCAACAGGCTTCATGAGAACAAGTTCCAGTGCCGTCCGGAGTCATACGCCAGCCTTCCCATTACATCGCTAACTTTTGTTTTTAGCTTGATAAATGGTCTGGAAACTTGCTGCCACCAATTCATTTTTCCTGTGTCCTCTACAGGGATACTTGAATATGTACTATGCTTTTTGATTTTGGGTATGCTGATTTTCAATAAGCCATCCCTGCACTTTGCCTTGATACCATCTGTATCAGCATCCTTAGGCAAAGTAAACGTTCTGTAAATTTGAGTGCCTCTGAATTCAGCAGTTCTTCCAGCCCCACCGAACACATCCTTCTGTTGCTCTTGTCCTTGCACGGTAAGCACACCATCAGAAAGCTCCAGTTTCAAATGCTTTCTCTTCATTCCCGGAACAGCAATCTCCAGTTTATATCCATCAACCGTTTCCAGCATATTATTATCAAAGGATGTGAAAAGGCTGTTGCCCAAAAGGGCGCTGTAAGGTTTATCTAACAACAGACTATCGATAGGTGCAGGTACCCATTTATCTGATACTTTGTCATATAACAAATTTGTTTTCATAACTACCTCCTTTTCTAGCCAAACCATTGTTTAGTCATAATAAAAAGGCGGTATAACCCGCCTTTTTATTATTTAATTTCAATTTGCTTAGCAGGCTTCACTTTAGCTTCTTCTGTTTTAGGAACAGCGATATGAAGAATACCATCATGATACTTGGCAGAGATCTTATCGCCTTCCACTAATCTTTCAGGCAAGCTGAAAGTGCGCACGAAAGACTGATAATTGAACTCTCTGCGGGTGTAGTTTTCTTTTACATTCTCTTCCTCATGCTTGTCTTCTTTTTGAGCGGAGATGACCAGCATGTTGTTATCCAACTCAACTTTGAAGTCCTGCTTGGTCATGCCAGGAGCAGCCACCTCTAGTTCATAGGCGTCACCGGTCTCTCTGACATTGACAGCCGGAACTGACCCTCTTTCAGAATTGCTATTCATTGGCCAGTTGAACCAATCCCCCATGATACTATCATCGAATAAGGATGGGATGGTTGGAAGTAAACCTCTGTTGTTTTTCGCTAATGTTCCCATAATTAATCCCTCCTTTCTTTAACCTTTAAATGAAAGACTTTTTGAATTAATCTATGAACTTTTAAAGCTAAGTAGCTTAAAGCAAGTTATTTGCCAGATCTACCTGACAGAAATTTTGACACTTTTCTTTGTCATATTTTCTTGCTGAAACTGAAATAATTTCAGTGTAGAACTGCTGTTGACAAGTTTCAATAAATAAACCTAGCCGAGCCATCAGAACATTGGTTTTATTTCACAACTACTAACTTCCAATCCACCGGATAATTTTCCCAGTTGACACTAACCATATCATCATGGTCGTGCCGGGTAATTTCAAGGTTCATCAAGGAGTTTCCTGCCTGAAGGTTCTGTATCCTGATCCTTTCTAAATAAGCTGGCAGAATAGGCTTATGAAAAGAAACCTCTCTTTGTAAAGGAGAGATCCTGATTTGTAGGAGGGCCTGTAACAGCATAAAAACCGCCGCAACCGACCAGGCCTGCGGAGAACAGGCTACAGGATAGGATGTTGGCCCTTCCCCTTGTCTTCTCTCAAACCCACAGAACAGCTCAGGCAGTCTTTGCAAAGGTATAAACAGGGAGGCATCAAAGAGTCCTGTTACCACTGTAGCCGTTTCATTTCTGAAACCATACTTGGACATGCCGTAGGCAATCAGTGCTACGTCATGAGGCCATACCGAGCCATTATGATAGGACATAGGGTTATACCTGCGCTCATTGCTAGACAGGGTACGGATGCCCCAGCCGTTGAACATGTCAGGTTTCAGGAGCGTTGTAACAAGCTTTTCAGCTTTGTCGCTGTCGGCTATACCTGTAAAGAGCAGGTGCCCTGCATTGGAGGTCTTTACCCGGCAAGGCCGCTTTTGCCCGTCAAGCGCCAGCACATAGCAGTCTAATTCAGCATCCCAGAATACTTCATTAAACTTCTTCTTCAGCTCTTGTGCCTCACGTTCCCACTTATCACCCAATTCCTGCTCACCAAGTGTTATCGCCAGTTTTGCAGCGTGTGTTTTGGCGGCATATACATAGCCCTGCACCTCACACAGCGCTATAGGCGGCTCGGCAAGTTCTCCACTGGCTCCAAAAACCGAATCAAAACTGTCCTTCCATCCCTGGTTAGTAAGTCCGTTTGCCGCCTTGTGCTGGTATTCCACAAAGCCATCCCCATCCAGGTCGCCATACGCATCTATCCAGTTCATGGCCGCCTTAATGTTTGGCCAGACGGATTGAATGGTATCTAAATCGGCTGTTCGCTCATAGTACTCTCCGGCCAGAAACACAAACAGGGGTGTTGCATCAATAGTACCGTAGTACTTCTTAAAGGGCACTTCGTTTAGAGCTACCATCTCCCCGCCGCGTGTCTCATGCAGAATCTTGCCAGGCTCCGCGTCTGCTGCTTCATTCAAGGTATCAGACTGGTTGGCCGCCAGAAATCTGAGCACGTCTTTAGACAGATCAGGCGCTATCCATAGTGTTTCGAAAGCGGTCAGAATGCCATCACGGCCAAAGGCAGTGTTGTACCAGGGTACGCCGGCATAGGGATACTTGCCATGAGACGTGTCAGCCATAAGAGAGACCAGGTCTGCCTGCGAACGATTAATCCAGTGGGTGAACTGTTCATTAGCGGTTTGGATGGCGGGAAAGTAGGACTTGGTGTTTTTCAGATCAGGCTCCAGGCTTTCCCGGGCTTCGTAGTAACCTACTATTTCTTTGGCACCATCTTCTTCTCCCTGTTCAAAGGATACACTATATTCCAGTGTGGCTTTCTGCTTGGGAGAGAGCAGCATCCAGTAGTGGATGGTACCATCTGCTGTATATTGTTCAAAGGGAAGCGGGAAAGAGACTTTAGCCTTTCTGATAATGCCGTCCAATCCACGATAAGATAAGATCAGGGTGCGGTTATCCTGGCTTTGTGTCTCCAGTATTTCACCTCTTCTGCTTCTTTCCAGCCCTCTTATTTCAAAAATATCACGAAAGTCTCCTTCAAGGGTTAGGGATAGATGGAGCGGGTAAGACTCATTGTTAAAGTTCTCTGTCTCTATTTTCTCGTGATATAGGTTATCCTTCAGAAACTGGCTTCTGCGCAGGTGAATGGTGCCTTGATGCAGTACCTTCCCGTTATCCAGCACTATCTCCGGGTTGGTCAGGTCTACCGACAGTATCTCATTTTCTTCTTTTATGTTGGAGCTTAACAGAATAGGGCGATGCTCACTTATCCGTAATTCCAGCCTGCTGATAAAGCGGGTGTCACGGTAATAGATTCCCTGTGCTCCTTTGCCTATAGGCAAAATATCGCCCCAGCGGTCGAATATGCCAAATGTGTCGCAGTGGTTTAGTACCTGCGTCCGGTCATCAGCGTAAGACGAGTCTGCCGAAATGTAGTATTTGTCATCCTCTAAACGTATGATATTATCTTTCATAGCCATGTCTGAATTGATCTAAGTAGAAAAAACAAGTACCAGTCTTGCAGCCAGGTTTGAGCCGCTGGCCAGAAAAGAAACGCTAAGGCAATCATTTCTCCGCTTGCATCAGGTTGTCGGCTTTAGAATGAAACGGAGAAAAAGAAGTTCTTTTGTTTCCGGTTAGCTTCTCATACAGCCTCACATAATGTTCTGCCATGACTCGTACACTAAACCGTTTCTCAAATATCTCTCTTACCTTATTCCGGTCCAGTAGATCGATATTATCCAGTGCTCTGACGGCGTCCTCTGTATTGTCTACTACAAACCCTGACTCACCTTTGTTGATGATTTCAGGAATGGATCCATGGTTATAGGCGATCACAGGAGTACCACAGGCCATGGCTTCAATCACCACCATACCAAAAGGCTCCGGCCAGTCAATCGGGAAGAGAAGCGCTTTGGCTTTTCCTAAAAATTCCCCTTTCCTGTCTTCCCCGATCTCACCGATAAATTCTACGTGCGGTTGATCCAGCAGATGTTTAATGTGATGCTCAAAGTAGCTTTCGTCTGCCTTATCAATTTTGGCAGCTATCTTTATTCTCATCCCAGCTTTTCCGGCAATCTCTATAGCCCTGTCTGGTCTCTTCTCACGGGAAATCCTACCGATAAAGGTGACATAACCTCCGTCACCATCACCTTTCTGATACAGGTCTAAAGGTAATCCATGATAGACTGTTCCTAACCAGTTCGCCTGTGGCAAAGGAGTTCTTTGCGCATCGGAAATAGAAACTACAGGTTGGTCTTTGAATTTGCGGTACACATACTGCAGATCAGGTATATCCAGCCTGCCGTGCAGTGTAGTAAGATGAGGCTTCTTAAGCAGTGCAGAAAGTGGGAAGTGGAGGTAATCAGTGTGGAAGTGAAGCACATCAAACTCATGAGCACGTTCAGCTAAATCCTGCATTTGTACAACATGATGTGCCAGGGGGTCTTCCACATGCTGGTTGAGGCGCAAGGCATTATGTATATGACTTACAAGCCTGGCCGATGTGCTAGAGTCGCCGGAGGCAAAAAGAGTTACCTCATGCCCTTGCTTCACCAACTCCTCTGTTAAATAAGATACAACACGCTCAGTGCCACCATAAAGCTTTGGCGGTACTGATTCATACAAAGGTGATATCTGCGCTATTTTCATAACCAATTGTGTTTAGATTTTCAAAACAGTTTTGGTACCACTTCTTTAGATGAAGAAAATTTGACCGTATTTGATCAGACAAGTGCTGATAGCAGTAATGGCTATCAGCACTTGTTGTTTCAAAACTGCTATCAGACGCAAAACAGCAGGTAAAGCCGCTTTACCACACGAAAAAAAGAAAAAGGACACTAACTAGGGTGGGGCTTGGAAGTTCTGCTGTGAATTCCTGCTTCCTGAGGGAAGCAGACAAAGCATACACTCATCAGAGAACAAAGCTAAAGGTAGGGAATAGTTTGTACTCACTATGCGCATCGTTTCCAGATTTTAATATCAACAACTCAATTAAATGGTTTAACTAAACTGCACATTACGCTGCTCTAGCAACGTAACCAATATTTAATCCGAACAAAGCTCATTAAACTGGTGATTTCAAAATTGGCCTAACAAGTAGAATGCCAACTCGCTAAAAGTAGTTTTGAGTTGCCAGTGCAGGGAAAATATGACAGTATAAACGACAGAATGGCACTTATTATTCCGCCGCTGCTGTAGTTAGTAGACATGAGAAGTTAAATCCTGTCAAAGAAGATGGCATCAAGGCCTGCTATGAGGAGGGGGTGCTGCGCATTGCTGTTCCAAAGGAGCAGAGCAGGAAAAGCCGAAGCATAAAATCAATATGGAGTAAACCTGCTTTAAACGAGTATGAAATTTCAATCTAAAAAAAGGAGAGGCTTACAGAGAAGGTAGCCTCTCCTTCTTTGTTGTATGGCATAAGCATTCTATATAGCTTAATTTCGTCCAGAGACGGGGGAGTGGTTTTGTATGTATAGATCTATACTTCTGTTCCAGACTCTATCTTTTGCCTGTTCCTCATGGAAGGATGCTGGTTTGATCGAGGCCATAGGGCAATTCCTCCCCAATTCTTTGCTACTTCTTTATCTATTTCCTTCAGACATTGCAGCAGGAACTTATCTGCTAAGTGTGCACAGTCCCTCCTGCCTGTACCATTCAGCGTCCCTACAATCATAGCCGCTTCTTTGTGAGTCAGGGTTATGGTTATCTGGTTCTCCATTGTCTTACAGTTTAGTTAGGGTTCTTCTAACACAGTACAAATGGATAGTCCGCCCCAAGGGGGAACGCCCAATATAACATTTATACGTCAGGTATATTAAAAAGGAAGGTAGGTAATACTATAAAATATCCACTCTAATAAGCCGCCGTAGCTGAGCACGTGAAAGAATGTGGTGCAGGCGCTGGATGTACCGGTATTACCTGAGGAAGTAGAGGACTTGCTGAAACACACAGCGGAAAGCTTCATGCAGTGACAGAGGTGCATGTTTAAATCCCCAACAGCAGTTTTGGCCTAGTCGTGAAGAAGACACATCTCCTGGAGGAGATTGGAAGGCTAAAAGAGGGGGTAGAAATACAGGAAGAACCCATCATAGAGTACATCCTTTACTCCCCTATGATCTCACTTAACATTTTACAGTCTCCACCGTTTCAAAACAAAAAGCAAAAGGCTATGGCACAGACAACTACATAGCAGATATCAAGCTTTTTTATGACAAAAATGCTCCTATTCAACCACCGGTGCGTGCGGTGGTGAAAATATCAACCCTTCGCTGAGGATCGGAAATACTTCTGCAAGCTCGGCAAGTATGACCTCCATTCTGGAGGGCCCTGATAACTATTAGCACTTTCACCCATAGGATGGTTTGCAATGAAGTAAGTAGTTGCTGTACTACATATGCCATTGCCCTTATATGTGTATGTATCGTTAAAATTAACCTTATTTCTAGAGCAGGATTCATAGCAGTCATTCTGATAGCCTTTGTTATTGGCGCTCTGTTCTACTTCGTATTCAAAAGCAGAGGCCCTTGGGGGAGCTTCTGAACTTTTTTTCTCGTGCTGTTTTTGGGAGTTTTCTTAGCGTATGTCTGGGTGCGGCCATTCGGACCTATTTACTGGGGCGTAGCCTTTTTCCCCTTGTTGTTCATTGGTCTGCTTTTCGCTCTTCTGTTGGCAGCAGCCACTCCACCAAGGCATGGTACTACTTATACCCGCAAAGAATATGATACTCTTGATAGAAAAGCAGAAGAATCGCCTGAGGATGACAAAGCGGTACTGGGCATATTCTTCTGGACTGCCATTATCTTGTTTATTTCCCTGCGATTGCCGGTCTATCTGTAGGCTTGTAGACTTCCCTGAAAGTTGGCCATTTGAAAGTTGAAAAAATCTTTAACTTGAGCTCCTCCCTGTCAAGATGGCTTTCAAAAGGACAAAGCAAGGACTGGGGAAGCATTGCATACTCCGCGTAGCTTCCGTCGAATTCCCGGCCCATGCCTCCCATGAAGGCCGCTACCTTCTGGCCTCGCTCAAACTCTCCCGTTGGGTCAAGCTCCACCTCACCCACGCACTCTATACCCAGCACCCTTGGGAAGGTGACTTTTGGCGAAAGGCCTTTGCGCGTCATAAGCTCTGAGCGGTTCAGGCCGAAGGCTTTTACCTTCACCAGTACCTGGCCGGCCTCGGGAGTGGGTATGGGCCTGTCCTCCAGGATAAATTTCTCGGGACCACCGGACTTATGTATAACGGCTGCTTTCATAGGTATTTTTTTGGTGAATAAAGGTGGCTACCGCTTCCGTGCATTGTTGTAGAGGTTACGGAAAATGTTCCACTCATCCTGCTCAAAACGTAAGATTATGCCTTGTTAAGGCTATGGACCACAAGGTCTTTTAGCTGCTCCGGGTCGAATATATGTGCAAGGTGTCCCTGGTTTCTCACAGGGTACATGGTGATGCCGCGGACCCTTGCCGCAAGTGCAGCTGACGCTGTTCGTATCCCTGGTTGCGTCTCCGTCCCCAGCAACAAATACGTCACCGCTTTTATGGCATCGGTTTCGGTTGACGTTGGGGTAAGGTTATCCAGCGCCTCAAGTTCACGAAGGAAAACCTTCGTCATTTTTGTGAGCTCAGTCCAGACAGGGCTTGCTTTGGAAGCCTCTACAGCCGCAGGGTCAAATCCAACTATTCTTGTTTGGGTCAGTACCGTGGCCTCGTCCATTCTACCGTCCTCGACTAAGGACGATAATTGTGGGAGGAAACCCTGGCTTATTTTCCTATGGATGCTGTTCATCGGCTCATAAAAGATGACACGTCCTTTGAAACCTGATTGGATGATGTAGGCCAACGCTACACCGCCACCGTAGGAATGACCAACGATTGATGCGCCAGGCCCCGCCAAATCTACCATGGAGGCAAGGTCATCAACCTCTCGTTGAAAGGAGAACGGGTTTTTGTCATCAGGGCTTTGGCCTCGCCCTCTGCGGTCGTAGACATAAACGGTGTTAGTTGCTACCAACAGGCTTGCGAACCGGAACCAATGGCTCTGCACAGTGTAGCTCCCATGTACGAGTACCACTGCCGGGCCACTGCCAAATTTGGTGTAGCCGATTTTAAGCCCATCTCCCGATACCAGGTAGTCATTGCTGGTCATTATTTTGTATCAAAGTATGACTATTGTTCCTTCACATTATTGAAGGTGTAGCGGAAGATTTTCCACTCCTCCTGCTCTTTACGGAGAACAAAAAAGTCCCGGCTGGTATGCAAAGCCTCCTTGTTGGCTTTCAGGTCAGTAGCCACTGTTTGTGCGGAGGCCTGCACGAAGGCGTACCTGCCGTCAACTACCATGTTTTGAATAGAGTAACCAATCTGAAAGCCTGTTTCTCTGAAATAACCTTCCCCCCTCCTCTTCAACTCGCTTGAAGTGGTTGTTCTCAAGCCCTCAGGCATAAACTGCCCATCGGCTGTATAAAAAGATGGAATAGAGGCTATATCGGCTGAGTTCAGGACCTGGGCGTATCTGCCGAGCAGTTTTTCAACTGCTTCTCTTTCAGTTTGCGTGCTCATCTGTTTTCTCGTTTCTGGTTAATCATCAACTCCCTACCCATTTCAGTGTTTGCTGATGAGATAAAAGCCTCTCACCCTTACTCTGCCAGCCTGTAATCGGCCACTGTATGGAACCTGATTTTATCGCCTTCCAGGAAAAAGGTATCTGTACCCATAGGTATTTTGGCAACTGCCGATTCACTTGCCCATGCTATATAGGCAACATTGCCAGTAACTGTCAGTTGCTTCATTTCAAAGGCAGAGCCCGTGGGAATCGCTATGAAAAAGTCTTCGAAGAATTTACGGATAGCGGCAAGCCCTTTCAAAGGGCCCTCTGGTGTTAGCACTTCCGACTCCGCTGTATAATCTTTCATGATCCCATCAAGGTCGTTGTGGCCAAAGGCAGTGAGGTGATGTGTTAATATGTCTCTTGTTACTGTTTCGCTGGTTAGCATTATAATCTGGGTTAAAATTGGGGTGATACAGTAATCTGTTGATTGTGAATAGCACTACTGCTCCAGGAAGGGAAGTATGCTTGTCCACACGGCCGGAAAGTTTTCTAAGAAAACAGCGTGTGTGCTGTTGGGGATAATGCTTAACTGGCTGTTGGGTATCAGCTGGGCGGTGTTCACCACCCGCTGTACCGGGTTCGACTGGTCACGGTCTCCTGCCATCACGAGCACCGGGCTCTTAATGGTGCCAAGCAGTTCCTTTCCAACCGTGAGACGATTATACATGCTGCCCAGCTTGGTGAACATTTCCTGCAGTCGTTGCGGCTCGGGCATCAGCGTAAACTGCTGCTTCCAGTATGCACTGTCGAGTGCTACTGCCTGTTTGGCATCAAACTCAAAGTTCCGGACACCGGGGTTCAACTCACTGGCACCTATGGCAATCAGTTTCTTTACCCTTTCCGGATACATACTTGCCAGCTTCAGGCCAGTATAGCCACCATCGCTAAAACCAAGGACAACCACGCTGTCTTTGGTTACCGCGTTGATAACCGACATCACATCACTGGCCTTTTGCTCATAGGTAATTGGTTTGGTTCCAAGTTCAGACTTGCCATGGCCGCGTGTGGAAACAGCGATCACCTGGAAGTCTTGTTTCAGGCTGTCAATAAACTGGTGCATTTCATAGGTAGAGCCGAAAATACCCCCATGAAGAATAACAATAGGCTGCCCTTTGCCATACACCTCATAATAAATTCTCGCGTCCCCTGCTTTCACGTAATGCCCCGCCCTGGGATTGTTGCCGTAGGGTATGGCATGAGCCGGTGAAGGCGCCTTTTGCATAAAGTGTATCAGGCGCTTGGGGGTTTGCGCCTGGCTACCTACAAAGGCAAGCGAAAACACTAATAGGAAAAATAAAATGTGTTTCATTAGTATTCGTCTGTTTAGAAAATAGCCTGATCTTGCAGGAAGGATGCAGGTGTTTCAGGGAGGAGGAGCATAGGCTGCCCTTTTCCCTGAAACTTTACTGAATTAAAACAGCTTCTCTTGCGGAGGGGTCACGCCTGCCAGGCGCAGGTAAACAGTGGTCTGCCCCCGGTGGTGTGTCTGATGCTCGAAGAGCTTGCCTAAGGCGGCTCCCTTCGTCATCTCAAACTGATTGAACAGCTTAATCTTCTCATTCAGCTGGGCAGGCGTCATTCCCTTCGCGTTGTTGATGACAAAGTCATAGCCCGCCATTACCAGCCTGGTAACGTTAGCCTTTGACTTGTCCGCTGTCTTCTCTGATTCACCCTGGCCTACAGGGCTTTTTGCGCCTGTTGCCGCAGCGGCAAAGCCATAGTTGGCGTCCGTTAAATGCAGCATCTGCTCAGCAAAGGAGCGCATCTCAGGCGTGGGTTTTAAGGCATAGCCGGCCTCTGGCATGGCATCCAGATACTCTTTGGTGTAGGCTTTGGCCCTTTCCCATTCTTTGACTGTTTCCTCAACAGATGTTTGTGCCTGCGCAAAAACGCTGAGACCTAAAAAGAGAAAAAGTGCTGCAAATAGATTTTTAGCATTCATTTTTGTTTTTTGATGTGGAAAGTTGATAAAGTTTATTTAGTGAAAAGGCCTGCTCCAAGATTGGCACCCGGTGTGCCTGGCTTCAGATGGAGGTAGTTGCGTTTGGTCTGGTCTTCCACCACTTCCACCCTGGCATCTTTTCTGATGATGACATTCTCACCAAGCTTCAACCGCTTCGGGTTGGCTTTTACACCGAAGTCTTTTGGCCCGCCCCCTTTATGCACCAGCCCATTGTATCCTAAGACCACGGAATTGGATAACTTGTACGTTCTTTGCTCCTCCTCATCCAGCACCCAAAATATGTTGGCGTTGGCGACCACGTTGTTATAGTACTTGAAGTCTTCTGCAGGAGACCAGGCCCAAACTGCCGCACCATAGTTGCCTACTACCAGGTTGTGGTGCATCTGGCAGTTCTCTGCAGGCCGGTCAGAATTCCAGAAAACAACGGCGTCCTTTACATTGTAAAACACGCAATGATCCACTACCACGCCATGTCCGCTGGCAAGTACAGCCACGTGGTTTGGGATGGCATGCCTGTCACCAATGAACAGACACTGTGTGACTCTTAAATCATCCAGATGGATTCCTTCCCGGGCAATGGGGTAGTTTCTGCGAACAGCACCCGAATCCGGTTGCTCATGTACCGGTGTTCCCAGCACCCGCATGCCTTGGATAGTAACATGGCTGGTTTCAATCTGGATACCGTAAGAGGTGCCTTTAAGGGGATCTTTATTCCCATAAGGCTTAAAATTGAGTGGCATGGTAGAAACGATCACGGGCATCTTGGCCGGGTCCCAGTCAGCATCATCGGGTAAAACCTCGGCACGGATGGTCAACCGGTTCTCTCTGGTAAAATGCCAGTTTACGGGGTGAAAGGTAACCGTGGCATCCAGGCCATAGATACCTGGGGCAAGATATATTCTAAGCGCTCCTTTCCCATTAGCTCCGTTCACCCGGCGGGCTGCTTCAAGAAGGGAGCTAAGCGGGCTTTCTTTGGTGCCGTCATTGGAATCTTTACCCAATTCAGGGTCTAAATAGAGCGTACCGTCTTGGGGAATGGAGGCTGTATGTTCATACCGCTGTCCAAAAGCAAGATGGGAAACTATCAAGAAAATTCCCGTTAGCAAGAGTAGTAAGGGCTGTATTGTTTGGCTTTTGTTCATGATGTATGGTTAATGCTTTTCATTAGCTTGATTGCTTTGTTATGAATGCCCCTGAACAGGGCTTATACCTTCTCCTTTGCTTCCGGTATAGTAACCGTTTTGCCGAGGGCGCCAAATTCATGCAGGTTGCCGAAAACCTCGATACGAATAGATTGATTAATACCACCGACACCTACAGGCTCAAAACCACTGTCACGAATTAGTTGCTCAATCTCACCGTTGATGCTGGTGTCATCTGTAGCATAGAAAAGTACCGCAGGCTGTGGCTTTTGGAAAGCCGCACCAGTAAGTGAGGAAACGCCTAATGAGCCTAAGGCTTTGGCTAATTTTGCATCTTTAGGAAGAAGTGCAGAAAGGATTTCGCCTGCAGATTCCTCTTTACCGATAATTTTTTTGAATCCGCCTTTATCATCCGGCGCAATGGGGTTGGAGGGGTCCACAATGATTTTCCCCTGAAGTTCTGTCGCATGTTTTTTTAGCAGCTCTCTTATGGCATCAAACCAGACGGCAAACACAACAATGTCTGCTTCTTTGATAGCAGCGGGGATTTCCATCGGCTGCGCCAAGCCACCTAACTTCTCGGAGAGCTTATATGCCCTCTCGATTTTTCTGTCTGCAACAACAACAGGGCGGTTGCCTTTTACCAGGTTTTTGGCAATAGCATTGCCGATATTGCCAAGGCCGATAACAGCAACTTTCGATTTGTTAGAATTTATCGGTGACACAGCTATTTCTTCCAAATGGTTAAAGGTTAATTTGTGGGTACAAATATCCATCTCGGGACAGCGTTCCCCAATGACCTAGGTTAAGAAATAGCCTTGATCTAGTTTAAGATTTGGTTCTGGGTGTTTTACTGAGCCTCTTGCGCAAGCGGCTCAGGAACTCCGGCGTGATGCCCAGGAACGCAGCGATTTGTACCTGCGGAAGGCGGTTTGATAAGTGTGGGTAAACTTCAAAAAAGGACTGATACCGTTCCTCTGCTGTAGAGCTGATGCTTTGCAGTAACCGTTTCTGGAGTCTGATAAAACTGTTTTCTACCAGAACCCGAAAAATACGGTCAAATTTTGGAGCCTGCATATAGAGTTCTATCAGATCATTATGGCTTATCTGCAGCACCATGGTGTCTTCCAGTGCATCAATGTTCAGTTCAGAAGGCTTTATACTATGAAAGCTTCCCAAATCATTAATCCAATAGTTTTCGGCCGCAAACTGAAGGATGTGTGTGACACCCTTGTCATCTACTTTATACATGCGCAGGCAGCCGCGGACAACAAAATAGAACTGCGTACAGACGTCACCTTCCTGAAGCGCATACTGCCGTTTGCGATAGAGACGCGGGTGAAATTTTTCAGCGATTAGACCTTTCTCCACCTGGTTTAAGGGAATGAGCCGCTCAAAATAATCGAGCAATGGCTGAATAGAAGCTTCAGATTGATTTCCCTTCATCTGCGTTGTATCGCTATCATGCATATTTTATCTACTAAGGTGATTTAACGCTGGCTCACAAGATATACAAGAGCCCGTGAAAGAACCAAAACTCCAGTCCTCCAGTTGCTAAAAGGCACTTTTGCTTATAACAGCTGTTTATGATAAGCAACAGCATCCTTCATGCTTCGCTCATTCAGGTGTTATGTTTAACATATAAGACGTTATAGAACAAGGAAGGCTCCTCTTGATGAGGAGCCTTCCTTGTTTGTAGCCGATAAGTCAGGTTATGTTCTATGAGATTACTGCGCAATGCAGCCCTGTTAATGCAAAATGGATGGCTAAATTATAAATGCTTTACTTGCAGCCATTCCTCCGCACTTTTCTCATCATGGAAGGACTCTGTCTCAAATGCGCTTTTTAAGGCAGGATAGAACATTTCAAAAGACCGCCTCCCATAGATACCGGGGGACAGTACGTGAGCATAATATCGAAGTCCCAACGCTTTGGCCTGCGGCACCCACTTATAAGTTAGCCAACTAACCGCTACCTCCCAAGGGCCTATGAGCTCCCTGTTGCTGTTGATAACCCCCTGGCAGGGCTTCTCCCGCAACATGGTATGCACATGATTACCTCCCATCACGACAGTCTCCAAAGACTGTATGCCAATCCAGTTAACATAAATGAACGAGTTCTCAGGTGTTCTTCTCGCTTCAAAGAAGGTAAATCCCTCAGCTTTTTTAAGCTCTTTGTATTCTGTATATTCTTTCTGCTCCAACAGTATGTCATTAACCTGCACTCTGGGTTTGCCTTGATAACCGACTCTCCCCTACTACGCACTTTGTGAAGTTTATGCTAAATCCTATAAAAAGCTTTTCATAGCTGCAATGGTCTCTTCCGGGGCGCTTAGATTGGGGCAGTGGCCTGTTGCCCTTAAAACCACCAGCCGGCTCCCAGCAATACTGCGATGTGTAAACTCCCCTACGGACAGGGGAGCAATTGTGTCGTGGGTACACTGGAGAATCAGGGTGTCAGTTGTGACAAGCGGCAAATCTTTCCGGTGGTCAGAAAGAAAAGTGATGTGGGCAAAGTCCGTGGCGATTGCTGCGTTGCTCTTGCAGAAGCTTCCTGCCAGTTCCTGACCCAGCTCGGGCCTTTCGGGGTTTCCCATGATAACCGGGGCGATGGTGTTGGACCAGCCTAAGTAGTCACTGTCAAGGGAAGCAAGCAGTTCCTCAATATCCTCCCTGGAGAAACCGCCCCTGTAATCCCCGTCATTGATAAAGCATGGGGAAGGACTAACCATAACCAGCTTGGAAAAGCGCTCAGGCTCCATGATTACTGCCAGCACCCCAATCATTGCGCTTACGGAGTGCCCCACGAAAACCACGTCCTGCAGCTCCAGTTCCCGGCATATCTGTAAAACGTCCGCCGCATAGGCCTGCAGTGAGAAGTAATGCTCTTTGCTATAGGCAGTAGAGTCGGAGCCGCCGAACCCTATGTGATCAAAAAGAACGAGCTTGTAGTCTTCCTCGAAGGCTGGCGTGATGTAGCGCCACATATTTTGGTCGCAGCCATAACCGTGTGCCAGTAGCATGGGCTTATGCCCTTTCCCGATAACCTTTACATTGTTCTTCTTTACTGCATTCATTTGGTATGGCTATGCTTCATATTCTTACTTACGCGCTGCCTTTCGCTTCGTGTGGGCTTCTCATGAAAATGAGCCTACAGCAGGAAACTATGCAGGAAGGCAAAAGGGAGAAGAAGCTCCCCTACTTCTTGGCAGCTATAGAAAACAGGTTTTGAAGTAAATCTACGGATAAAATTTGAAAAAGCGCGGCATAGTTTCTTCTGCTTCCTCAATAGCAGGGTTGGAGTAAAACAAACACCTATTCTCTTTTCCCAGCGGTGGCAAGATTAACCTGTTCTATCGGCAATCCTCACTAACTCAATTACCATTATACAACAAGGAAGGCGCCTCATTGTGAGGAGCCTTCCTTGTTTATAGCCTATGCTAGGTTATGTTTAACAGAGTTACCAACGCTGAATTTAGTACTATAAATTACCTATTTTTCAATCTGATGTTATCGGCAGTCCTTTATTCTTTTTCTTTCAATTGTATCTTCATCATGATATCCGTCTGCTCGTCATCGCCTAGTTTGAAAATATGCTTGTCGAATTCCATAAAGCCGTTTTTCTTGTAGAAACTAATGGCTCTCGGGTTTTCTTCCCACACGCCTAACCAAGCATAGTCGACTCCTTTCTGTGCTGCAATCTGTATGGCCTTCTCATAAAGCAATTGACCGACTTTCTTACCATGGTATTCCTTCAGCACATAGATCCGCTCAATTTCAAGTGCTTTCTCGTCCTGTATGTCTGTTTGTGACTGCCCTACATTCAGCTTCATATAACCGATTACCTGATCGCCGAGTACTGCAAAATAGAATTCCGATCCTTCATTGCTAAGTTCAGTCGCCAGCTTTTCTGTTGAAAAGCCTTCTTCTAAGTACTTGGTCATGTTTTCATCGGTGTTTCCCGCTGAAAACGTTTCGGAAAAGGTCACTCTGCCTATTTTTTGCAGTTGTTCAAGGCTTCTGTTCGTTGCTCTTGTGATATATATTGCTTCCATTACTATTTGATTTATATGATCCTAGGAAGGATAAAAGGAGCAGTTCATGCTTCCAGGCCGATAATTCTGTCCGTGCCGCAAACTTACGTAACTGGAGGGGAAAATAGTGGTCTTTGCAAGCTGTAAATAAAGCATCTCCAATCTTTCAGCGCTCCTTCACTATCCTGCAGCTTCTGTTCGTGCAGACCCAGTTCAACCACCAGCTTCTTCGATTGAAAGTACTCATCCTTCAGCTACCGCAGCTTATATGATTCCGACACTCCTAAACCACCATCATTTTTCTTTCAGCTGTAGAAAGAGGCCTCCGATATACCCATCTTGCAGCACACTTCTGCCACAGAAACACCTGTCTCTGACTGCTTACTTGCAAAGGTGATCTGCGCCTCGGTAAACTTTGTCTTTCTCATGGCAATTCATTTTTTTAGTACGACAGACTGCCCGTTTCCTCTACTTTACAATGGTTCGGTTTTTCGGAGGGAGGTCAATTATGATGCAGGGTAGAGATACCACAATGGCGGCATATAGGCCGACTTTTATTAAACTCCTTTTCATTTCAATTATCTCAGCCATGCCTTCACCTCAATTGTCTGGATTATCAGTTGTTGCGCTTTTTGCAATATCGATGTCCCTTGCTACTTCCGGCCTGATGAGTGCCCAGTGGAACAGGTTGTTGTCGTTACGGTTATGGCTGCTTCCGTTGTAATGCGTCAGGGGCATATCTTTGTAAATGGGACGGGTAATTTTAATTACTTCATCCCAATACCCCAGTGCTTTTTGCAGGTGTGCCACTGCCTTTAGCTGGTTTTCTTTCCCGCCTTTTATCCGGTAGGTCTGAAGCGCAACGGCACCTTTTAGCTTTTCAGCAAGGTGAAGGCCCAGGTTTGCCCAGGCCTTTACATCCGCCACCTCATACATCAGCGAAGCATTGTATTTGGTATCAATGCCTGCTACCAGGCGAAGAGTTTTCCTGCTGTCGCGCTCCAGTATCTGGATTAACACAGGTGGCGTAATTTTATCTTTGTCAAAAGATTTGCCTTCCAGGTGTTTCTGCACATAGTCCTTCACAGACACATAATCAGGGTCCAGGGTAGGCTGGTTTATCAACGCATCCACGGATATGTATTGGGTGCTATCCCCTATGAGTGCCATAAAGCCTTCGCCGTACAGGGTGAAATCCCACCGGGAATCGTAGAGCGAGGCAAGATGCAACTGGGTGGAGGAGGCCAGGGAATATGCCTCTAGCAGGTCTTTGCCCTTTTTACCATAGCGCAAGGTAAAGGCATTCCGGAATACCTGATCCGGTGTAGCAGGACTGTACAGCAGCCTTCCCCATAATTTATAAAACAGCCACTGCCGCTCAAACGCCCACTGCCAGTCTACCGGTGCATCCACGGCTGTGAAATAATCCTTTGCCGGTATGTAGGTCTCTGACCCAATAAAGTAACCTCCTACATAAGGCTGGCTATTCTGGGAAACATGGGCACGAATGAAAGCCGGAACACCCCACCGTAGGGCAAAGAAGTCTTCGTTGCGAGCAGTGTAGGTGATTTTGTAACCTTCCGGCAAGGGGTTATAAAACGTGTCGAACATCTCCCCGCCATGCACCTTTACCAGTTTTGGCGTAGAGTGTGCATGCGACCAGTTGTACTTTAAGTCGGCCCAGATAGGCTCCTGGATAAAATCTAGCGCTGCTTCCCTTTCAATGGATTTCCGGGTTAGTCGTTCCAGGTCCACACTGGTAGCCCCCAGCGATTCGGTGGTACTGGAAAAAGGAATACGATGAACCAGTTTAAGTGGCCGGCCCACCTGGCGCATTCCTTCAATATATGTATCATAGATCCAATCCTCCCGCTGTTGTGGCGTCATACCAGCCATGCCCTCTCCAAGGGTAAGTCCCAAGCCGGTAAGGGTAGGATACTCCTGTAACAGCTGTGTAATGCTCTCCCGCATGTAGCGTTTTACAATGTCAGAGGTATCTCCCGACACATAATAGTGGGGGTACACATTTTTATGCGCCACCCCGTAAGCTTCCGCAAACTCCGGACTTACAAAAATGTTGAAGGGAATGACGTAGGTATCAATCGCACGTTCGTGCGCCATTCGGAAAATTTCCTGGTGCAGCTGTTGCCACTCTTTCATTTCAGCCTCACTAAAAGGGCTGGCTTCCGGAAAGTTCTTCGGGCTTATCATGTACACAAAGGGATGAAGATTCCAGAGGGTAAGGGAATTGAAGCGGTTTTCAGCCATCATGTCCAGGAAAGCCTCCCAATAACGCACATCCCTTACCGTTTCGTAGTGCTGATCCAGGGCAGAACTTGGCCGATAGGAATACCAGGGGGTATTATGCTTTATGGCACGAAAAGGATAATGTGGTTTTTCACTGCGTTTTTGTACCTGCTGAAGCCTGGTTCCATGCCGTAGACTTTCTGCAAGCGAGAGGCTGCCATAAATCACCCCCCTGTTGTCGCCACCACGGATGGTAATGCTGTTCTGCTCCGGTATAATGGCAAACGCTTCGCTTTTCAGGCTGGCAGTATCCAGCCCTATCCTGATTAAATAATCATGTCCGTTCTGCTCTTCAAGCACTGTATACTTTTGTGCCAAAAGAGCCTTCTTTAACTCCTTGGAGGCATATACTGCCTGCGGAGTCAATGGGTCGTACTGCACGTACACCCTTTGAGCGAATGCCGCCTGCATGCCCGCCATACAGCATAGCAAGAGTCCCCATCCTAATTTCCGTAGTGCTATCATAAAAACAAGATACACTTTTATTTTATCTGATTTTACCTGCTATTGCCCTTACACCCACCTGTATGACACTGAAGTTACCGGGCACTAAAACTTTATGCAAAGGCTGTCGAAACCCTTAGCAAATTCATTACAATTACGAACCGGCAACAGCACGCTACCAACTGCCTGATTTAGGTTTATTGCAATATGGTGGGAAATTTTATGGGTGCACAGGTGCTGATGGAGGAACTGGAAAGGAGGGCAGGCACTGAATATATAGCAGGTATGCATTTAGGCTTATCATCCGCTGTTCTACACTGAGTGTACCTTATGGGAGGTAGTAAAGTACATTACCTGGCTCTTTTACCTTTCATTAGCACTAATAAAGCAATGAATCTGGTGTGGGGGCTGACTTTTCGACCTGAATCAAACTTAGGAGAAAGTTAATGTGGTCATGGGTGAGCGGCTTTGTTAATAAACCCTTCACCATCGGATCCTGCGTAACACTGTCACTGTCAAAGTAGCACTCAGTGGTTGTCATGAGCACAATAACAGGAGGCGTGAAGCAGGTTACCTCAACAAGCTTTTTAAGGGCCTCCAGAAACTCACAACCATTCATGATGGGCATGTTTACATCCAGCAGGATAAGGTCCAAAGTTTCTTTAGTTACTAAATCCAGTGCTAACTGTCCGTTTTCCACTTCAAAAACCTGCTCTACGGCATTTGCCTGGCTTAGCGTCCGCGCGCTCAGAAAATTATGTATTGCATCGTCGTCTACGAGTAACACTTTCCCTAGCCCTTGCATGAGATCTATCTTTTTTTGTGGAGTTGGAGCAGTTGTAACAATCATTCTGATTTAGTTGACAAAAATTTCAAACTTTGTAAACCTTTATACGAGGATTTTAATTTAAAATTGAAACTTTATCAGATATTTTTTATTTAAACCAATAACTGACCGTTTATGCACCTTATCTACCGGATTTTTGAGGAGAGTTATCTATCCTGAAGTATCATTTAGACAACATTCATAAAGCAGTAAAAGCCCTTCTACAACTAAAGCATCGGTTAGCTGCTCCCTTCCGGTAGAACACCAAGAAACGTTATTTTTTTATTTTTAGCTGCGTCTTTTCATGTACCGCTGCGTCACCAGCATGTAGAACATCTCAATAAACAACAGAAAAGACATGGAACAAATGGACATGTTCGCTTACATTTTTAAGGCGCGCCAATATCAGCAACCAGAAATCAGAAAGGCAAAGGCAGAAGCTTTGCAAGAACAAATAGGTGCCGCTGCCAAGCAGCCAGAGCACAGGCTACATGTTTATCTGGAAGGATATGATGCAGCCGATAAAGGGTGTGTCATGTGTTGCTAGCATTGTCTCTTCCTTTAACCAACGAGCACCTGGGCAAAACAGGTTAATTATCTACATCTCTTAAAGCAGGGCGGGTATCATGTACGTCCCGCCTTTCATACGCTACCTGAAATGCAGACAGATTGGGTTTGAACTTGCGTTCCCGCGCCAGTTCATAACTGTAAATAATTTGCCCCGGGTTGTAAAGGAAAGGATATCCAAAGGGGAACTGCGTGCGCCATAGCTTCATGTAGCCGCACAACTACCTGAAAGTTAGTTCAACTCTTCTTCACTACCTTCACGACATCATGCAAGATCATGTACAGGCAAGGTACGATGACTAAGATAATGGAAGTGGCGAAGATAATGCCGAAGCCAAGCGAAATGGCCATTGGAATAAGCTGATAGGCCTGGCTGGAGGTTTCGAGGATGATGGGTGTCAGTCCGCCGAAGGTGGTGAGGGTGGTCAGGATAATAGGCCTGAACCTCCTGATGCCCGCTTCATGGATGGCATTGTAGGCAGAAAGCGCTCCCTTGTGTTTATTGGCGTAGTCGATCATGATCAGGGAGTCGTTCACCACCACCCCTGAGAGGGCAATGATGCCCATCAGGCTCACCAGGGAGAGGTCGTAGCCCAGTAAGATATGCCCTATCACAGCGCCTACCACACCAAAAGGAATAGCCAGCATCACGATCAGGGGCTGAATATAGCTGTTGAGCGCTACCGCCAGCAAAGCAAAAATCAGCAGCATGGCAATGATAAAGCCGGACCACAGCGCCTGGGTCGACTCCCGCATTTCGGCCTGGCTTCCTTCGTAAGACCAGGTAATGCCGGGGTAATCGGCCCGCAGCTGTGGGAGAATTTCGGAGTTCAGTGAATTCAGAACACGGGTCTGGGCATTGGCCGGCTCTACATCCATGCCGACACTCACCACTCTGCGCCCGTCCCGCCTGTTGATGTTGGTAAACGTCTCCCCTTCCACTACTTTCACGACATTGAGAAGCGGTATGGCTGTGCCATCAGGTGCCCGCACGATGAACTCTTCCAGGTTATGCATGTCCTTCCGTTCTTCTCTCGGCAGCTTTACCCGGATTTCTGTTTCGTTTGTGCCCCGGAGCTGGCGTAGGGCCAGTGCTCCCAAAAAGGCATCGCGCACCTGCTGCCCCACATCAGAGGGCGTAAAGCCAAGGCTCCTTCCTTCCGGCAGAAGCTCAAAGCCCAGCTGCACCTTTCCCATGTTGTAGTTGTCGCTGACGTCGCGGGTTTCCTCAAAAGACTCCACGCGCTCCACAAATGCCTTGCTGGCCCGCTCCAGCACATCAATGTCAGGGTGGCTCAGGTCCACACTGATGTCCTGCCGCGCCCCTCCGGGACCTCTTTCCGCTTCGAAGGTCATCTGGTCTACCCCCTCGATATCTCCTATCTCCTCACGCCATAAAGCAATGAGCTCTTTGGCGCTCATGTCTCGTTGATCAGGCGGCTTCATCACCACTTCCACATCTACGAAATTATTTCCCCGCACATTGGTTTTCACACCTTCCGCTACTTCATACAGGTTATGCTCTTCGAACATACGCTGGGTGGAGTTGGTGATTTCCATGGCCACTTTTGCGGCCTGTTCGGTGGTGGTACCCACCGGCAAACGTACGGCGCACTCAATTTCATCGGCCGCTACTTCCGGCATCATGATCATGCCCATGTGGTCGCTGTATCCGTACCCTCCCACCAGCAGCAACAAAGCCAGTGCGGCACTCAGGGTGATGTAGCGGTTACGCAGGGAGAGGTCCAGGAAAGGCTTGTAAAAGCGGTTGTTGAACCGGCTGAATGCATCGGCAATGGATTTTTGCCAACCCTCCAGCTTCCGCACCACTTTATTTGAATGCTCTTTTGGCTTATGTGCCACATGCGACGGAAGGATATACAGGGCCTCGAACAGCGAAACAAGAAGCACCACAATCACTACAACCGGTAAAGGCCACCAGTATTTACCGGTTTCCCCCGGTATAAAAAGGAGTGGCATAAAGGCCATGATGGTAGTCAGAATACTGAATGCAACCGGCTTGGCCATGTCTTTGGCACCCAGAATGGCGGCATCCATAAAGCTGTATCCTTTTTGGCGGTATTCGTAGATGTTTTCTCCAACCACAATGGCATCGTCCACCACAATCCCCAGCACAATCATAAACCCAAACATGGAAATCATGTTGATGCTTATGTCCATGACAGGCAAGAAGATCATAGCCCCAATAAAGGAAATGCACATTCCTATCATCACCCAGAATGCCAACCGGTACTCCAAGAACAGCCCGAGGATAACCATTACGATGACAACAGCCAGCAAGCCGTTTTCCGTTAGTAGAGACAGGCGCTCCCTAAAATCCTCTGCCCTGTTGCTGTCGATGCGCACCTGCACACCGGGCGGAAGGGAGGGCTCAAAGTCGGCTATAATCTCTTTCACAATGTCTTCTATTTCCAAAGGCGACTGGTCTCCAATCCGGAATATTTCTAGGTCCACGGTGTTCTGCTGGTTGAATTGGCCGTGAAAGCCGGTTTCTTCAAAGCCATCCGTAATTGTGGCAATATCCGTCAGCTTCACGGTGGCACCCGATTCAGAGGAAATAATGTCTATTTTACCAAACTCTTCCGCCCATAGCTTTCGCTCCTCCATGCGCAGTAGTATTTCCCCGGCCTGCGTTTCAATAGCACCTGCAGGCACGTCCTGGCTCGACTGCCGGATGATGGCGGCCACCTGGCCGAGGGTCAGGTTAAATTCCCGCAGCCGGTGTTCCGGTATCTCCACGTGCGTCACAAAATCAGGGACATTGCCTATTTCTACCTGCGTAATCTCATCACTGCTCAACAGCCGGTTGCGCAGCCTTTCCGCCAGTATCCGAAGGGTCCAGACGTCTACATTGCCAAATAACCCGATTTCCATCACATCCATTTGCTGGTCCCGCAGGGTCACCTGTGGCTGCTCAATATCATCCGGAAAGGTTTGGATACGGCTGACGGCCTGGTCTATGTCCTGGAAAGCTTTCATCCTGTCGGTGCCCGCCACCAGCTCTACCGTTACATTGCCCGAGCCTTCATAGGCTGTCGAGGTGACTTCTTTAATGCCCTGCACACCCCGGATGATTTCTTCTACCGGCAGCAGGATTCCCTGCTCTACTTCGGTAGGGGCTGCCCCCGGGTACACCACATTGACTTCAACAAAATCCAGTTGGAACTGCGGGAAAACTTCTTTCTGGATATTGAACATGGTCCAGATGCCGCCCCCGATGAGAATGAACATCAGGAGATTCGTGATAATACGGTTGCGGGCCATGAAGGCAATGGCACCTTTATGCGTATTTTCTGCCGGTTCTTTTGAATTGTCCATCATCCTTTATTCCTGAACCTGTTCGCTTCCTCTGGTATCCTGCGGAGACGCTCCTCCCTCTGTACGTAAATCAGAGCCTTCCACCACCGTAGACAGGTCTGTTGTGACCACCATATCGCCATCTGAAAGCCCGTCCCGGATATAGGCATACTCCGCATCCTGAAACAGGATGGTCACCTGCCTGATGTTCAGTTTGCCGTCTTTCATCACCCAGACTGTTTCGCCCTGCCGGAGGTAATCGCGGTTCAGCCGGACCACATCCGGAAGCTCCCTGGCCTGTATGTGGGCTTCCACGAAAGTGCCTATCATCAGGGGCGGTATACTGTCGCTTTTTGATGTGCGTGCCAGCGGGTCCGGAACAGATACCAGTACACTTGCCTGCCGCGTCTGGGCATCCAGGGCTCCAACCAAACGGTACAGCTTTCCCTTTCTGTACTGCCCTTCAGGCCAGCTGGTGGCGTTGATGATTTTCACAGCCGAACCGGAGCCGGCCTCGTCTTCAGCAAACGTAAGCCAGTTGACTTTAGCCACGGGAACATTGGCCGCCACCCAGTACTCGTCCATGCCCACCAGCCGTCCTAGCTCTGCTCCGGGTGCCAGCTGCGAGCCTACGTTGGCATTTCTGCTGATGATGTGGGCATCAAACGGTGCCCGGATGGTGGTGCGCTGCAGGTTGAGCAGGGCCTGCTGAACAGAAGCCTCCGCCGCAGCAACAGCAGCCCTGGCTGATTCCAGCTGTGGCTTGCGGAGCACGAGTTCCTGGTTCTCCCCGGAAAGTTCTTCTCCTATTAATTCATAATCTTTCCGGGCCACATCCTGCCTGCCCATCTCGATGCTCAGGTCTGCTTTGGCCAGTTGTAAGTCGCTTTGCCTGAGTTGCAGGGTGTTTCTATAATCCGCAGGGTTAATCTGAAGCAGTGCTTCGCCTTTTCTAACAAAAGAACCGGGGGTGAAATCCTGCGAAATACGCACCACCTCTCCTCCTACCTGGGTACTCAGGGTAATATCCTTTGCTGCCTGCACGGTACCTGTCGCTATCACGGTTGGGGTATAGTTGCCTCTGTTTACCTCCACCACATCCACCAGCATGGCTGTTTTTTTGCTTGCACCCTCCCGCTGCGCTTCCGGTGCCGTCATAAACACAAGGGCAGTAATGGCAGCACTTACCAGCAGGATAGCGGCACTGATGATGAATGTTTTCTTTTTAGTCATTGACTGTATTCTATTTGTTCATAGCCTGTGCTATTGATTGCGTATGTCTTCCTCTAGCTGGGCTTCTCTTTCGGTTTCAAAACCTCCTGCCAGTGCCCGGTAAAGGGCTATTCTTATTTCCAGCAGCTCCAGTTGTGCATTTATCATTTCTCTCCGAAGCTGTTGCTGCTGGTTCAGGGTCACCAGCACATCGAGGTAAGCTAAGGACCCATTGAGGTATTCTATCCGAAGCTGACCATAGGCTTTTTCAGCCAGGTCTACCTGCTCTGCTATTACGTCGATGCGCTGGAGTTGCTTTGTTTCCTGAATCAGGGCATTCTCTATTTCCTGGAAGGCCTCGAGCACCGTTTGCCCGTAATCATAGCGCAACTGCGCCCGGATGGCCTCCGCCTGGTTCACCTGTGCCTTGAGTCTGCCTCCGTAAAAAACAGGTGCCAGCAAAGCACTGCCCAGCGAAATGGCCTGCGATTCAAACAAGCCAATCAGGTTGTTAGACCGCAAAGCAGCATTAAGCGAGAGGTTCAAGCGCGGGTATCGGTTGCTGATGGCGGCAGCCACTTCCCTGTCGGCTGCCTGGAGCCTGTAAAACGAGCTCTGCACGTCGGGCCTTCTATTAACAAGCTGTAGCGGAACACCTGTCAGGGGCAATGGCGGTAGTTTGGGTAGTTTAGCAGGGGCCTCCAGAAAGTTCCCGGGGGGCTGCCCGAGCAGTACGGACAGCTGGTTCTCGAATATTTCTCTTTGTAGTTCAAGCGCTACCTGTTGCTCTCTAGTGTTTTCGATGAGCTGCTGCTGCCTTAGTATATCGACTCCCCTCACCTGTCCGCTGGCAAACCTGTTGCGGATGAGCGCCAGTACCTGTTCGTTGGATTCCAGTTGTTCCTCTATCAGCTGAAGCTGAATGTTGGTGGCCTTTAGCCTGAACCACGCCAGTGCCACCTCGCTCGTCAGGGTGACGGCCGCAGTTTTATAATCGTAATAAGTGGCTTTAAACCTGTATTCCTCCGCATGCACGCTATACCGGATCCGGCCCCACAGGTCTGCTTCATAGCTGGCCCTTAAGGAAAGCTGCGTGTTTTCTCCTCCTACAAAGTCAGGTTCCGGACGGCTGATGCCACTCTGCAGCTGTAGAAATACATCAGGCACCCGTGCCGATGAGGCGATGTTCACCAGTGCCCGGGCCTCCTGGAACTGGTACCAGAAAATGCCCAACGGCAGATTAGACTGCAGGGCGGAGTCTACAAGTAAATGAAGTTGGGGATCGTCGAAAGCTAACCACCATCTGTCAGGAGCCTCTGCGTCGCCGGGCAGGGAGAAACTTTCGGGAGTTTCGTAGGGAAGACTTACTTCGGTAATTTGGCGGGAGCAGCCCGTTAACCAGAAGATAGTGCAGCAGCAAAGGACGGACAAACCGGGTACAGACCATACCCGGGCTTTGGCTAAACTTTTTATCCAAATGCCGTCTTTCAATTTCGAGTGCTTTAGGCTTAAGAACTGAACCGGCTTTTTCAATCGGCTCCTGCTTTAGGCTTCTCTAGGTTTTTACCCTCAGATGCTGCTGAAGGTTTTCTTTGCCCAGCATTGTTCCTATCTGAGGTAGCTACGCCTCCTAGCCCGAAGCAGAGACAATTTTTATCAAGGCCAGGCAGAAGTCTCTTCTTTCAGAGACTCAACAAGCTTACAGCCTTTTGCTGGTATGCCAGCTGGATCCTTCCGGCGGATAGGTAATTTCGCTTCTGAGACGGTTGATGCGTGCTTCATCAAAGCGGGGGAGCTGCATTTCCCCCGCCTCCCGCCACTTCTGGACTTCCCTTTCAGCTTCCTGGGTTTTCTCGGCAGACACCCCTTTGTCGCGGGCCATATACAGCGTCTGCGACGGGAAGGCAAACCCTGTGCCGCTTGCCTCTACTATGTCCATAATGCGTAAGAAAAGGTCTTCCTGCACCTCCAGGAATTCTTCGAAATTACTTGCGTGGACATAAGCAAAAACCTCCAGGTTCAGGGAGTCTGCTCCAAACTCCCTGAAGCGCAGGCGGGCAGGCTCCGGGTCAACTTTAGGGTGTGCATAAAGCATGGCACGGATCTCTACCAGAAGAAAACGCATCTGGTCCGGTGTCGTCTCGAAACGCATTCCCAGCGTATGGTTAAACAGGAAGCGGTCTCTGTGCGCATAGTTTTCGATCCGGAGGGAAGAGAACTCACCATTGGGTATAGTCACGATGGTGCGGGCAAGGGTGCGGATGCGGGTAGACCGCATGCCGATGCGCTCAACTGTACCCACTGTATCGCCTATTTTACAGAAGTCTCCCACACGTACAGGCTGATCGGCAATAAGCGTTACGCTACCTACAAAATTCTCGACTGTTTTCTGGGCACCAAGCGCCAGCGCAATACCACCTATACCCAACGCTGCAAGTCCCGTTGTGACATCGAAACCCAGACTGCCCAGTATGGCGATGATACCAAATATAATGAGAGCAATCTTTGTAGCACGCTGCAGAAAAACCACAGCCGAAAAAGCACCAAGGTTGCCGCGCCGGGTCAGGCTCTTCTTCGAAAAACCGGCTATCACATCAACAAGGCGCCAAAGCAGCAGGAGCACCGCTACCAACCCGATGATAACTGCTAGTTCGCTGAACCTTTGCCTCGCGATGATAGAGACGCCTATCATTTGGCTTGCAGCCACCAGCATTATCACAGCCAGGTAAATTCGGAGGGGTTGGGCAAAAGCCTTCAGCATTTCCAGCACTGCCTCATCTTTGGTTTTGGTCCAGAGCAGGCGGATGGCAAAAATGGCCACTACCGTAAATATCCAGGCAACAAGATAAGCCACTATGGCCAGCACAATCATTGCCAGCCAATGGCCTACAGGCACACCACTCCACCTGTTTTCCTTTAGATAAGCTGGCAATACCCGATCAAGAGGAGTAATAGCAGCGGCCCCGATACTTGCGGGTATTCGCCTGACTGTCTGGGAGGAAAAGAGCCACACAGGTGCGCCTGCCGGCCCTTCGGTTCTTTCTACCAGTATGTCAAACCGTTCGCCGTCGACGGTGGCAGATCCAACTCTGTCGAGTTCCGGCCTCAGGTTATCATTCAGAAGCCCCTGCGGATCATCGCTAATCCAGGAATAGGGAATTATTTCACCTTGCTGGTCCAGCAGGCGTTGCAAAGTCTGCGCCAGCCCGGCTCCCTCCACATTGTCCTGTAAAGTAGTATCAATATCCAGGTAATGAGCAGCACGCGTATAGTCTTGGTCTGCTACCGCCCTGATAAAGCCATACACAGTACCCCGGGGCGTGCGTCTGCCCAGGGAGTCTTCCGGCCATTCTGGCCTTGCGTTTTCCTGGGGTGCTCCGGTAGTGTCGTTCGGAAGTAACTGCGCATGCGCAGGGGATGCAAAATCCATCAACACCAGCATGATGCCAAGGGGAACCATGATGTACTGGTTAAATATATTTCTTATTGAAAAGGGCGTAAGCGTAGGTTCTAACATAGTTTTTCCAAAAACTATTGTGTTTTCAGATACAGCCATTTAAACGGGAATTGCACTTTTTAAAATAAAGGACAAGGTGCTTCAACCTGCTATTACAGCCTTTCTGCAAAGAGAGCTGCACCGCAGCGGAAGCTTTATCATCACCCGTAATTTAACGTTGCTGCTGCCTAGTAGTTACAGCTGATAACTGACGCAAGATGTGCCGCTTTCTCCGGGTTGCTGCAGCAACTACAGCAAACGTAGCAGTTGAACTGTTACTGAGTTTCAGCCTTTGATTTGTGAAGCACCTAAATAAACAGCAGGAGGTACAACAGCCCTTGCACTGTCTGGTCGGCCACAGCATAAACTACATAAAGAAATAAGCCTACAAAGAGGCATATCTCCAGCAGAGATATTACAAAAAGCAAGATTCTTGAAATAACTGTGCTCATCCTGGTTTTAGTTTAAGGTTATGGGATTACCCTGGCTATCGATAAGCGAGATAAGCAACTATGGCTTTATTCTGAATTAAATGTGATGAATGCAGGAAAAGATGTGACAGATAGCGCTGCATGTTTACTGCGTTATACTTCCAAGGGCATACGAACCCTGCACCTGACTTGTATAAACATCTATTAATAATGCTGTTGCCTCTGGTCTTTTAGAAGCTTTTCCTGTATCTTAAACCTGGTATCCGGAACCGGAAAGAACCTGTTCCCTTATCTTTTCTTTTGGGTGCAAACCGTATTTTTTTACCAGCAAATACTGCTAAACATTTTTCCAGCTTTATGTATCAGTCTATCATACTTTCCGAAATCAAATGAAGAACCTTATTCAGTTTGTATTGACCGTGGCTTTCAGTGCGATAAGTGTGGGGTTGTATGCCCAGTCGCCGGTTAAGGTAATATTTGATACAGATATAGATTCCGATGTGGATGATATAGGTGCACTGGCGATGCTGCACACCCTTGCCAGGCACAATGCGGTGGAGATACTGGGCATGATTGTGACCAGCGAGGATAAATATGCCCCTATGTGTACGGATGCTGTCAACCATTACTTTGGGCGGCCCGACATTCCTATTGGCGCGCTGAAAGGTGTTCCGTTGCGGGACAACTCAAAATACACCCGGCAGTTGAGCCAGGAATTTCCCCACAGCCTTACCTCTTACGAGGAGGCAGAGGACGCTACAGTGTTATATCGCAAACTGTTATCCTCGCAGCCAGACAACAGTGTTGTCATCATTACGGTCGGGCACCTGACCAGCCTCAGGAACCTCATTGAATCCGGACCGGATCAGTACAGCAAACTTTCCGGGCTGGAACTGATCAAGAGAAAAGTAAAGCTGTGGTCCTGTATGGGCGGCACCTACCCTGAAGGCAAAGAGTCTAATTTTTTCCAGCCTGATCCGGCTTCCACAAAAATAAGTGTTGAGAAATGGCCGGTTCCAGTCGTGTTTGCAGGCTGGGAAATTGGAAATAAAATTATTACCGGCGGAGAGTATCTGCAGAAGGCACTCCCTACCAACAGCCCGGTTTGGCGCGCATACCAACTGTACAACAATTTTCAGGGAAGGCCAAGCTGGGATCAGGCGTCTGTGCTGTATGCTGTTTCCACTACAAACGGCTACTGGACCTTAAATCAGGAGGGGCATTGTGCCGTAGCTGCGGATGGTAGCAATAAATGGGTTCCGGGGAAACCAGGTAACCAGGCTTATTTGGTCAGCAAGATGAACCCGGCAGAAGTAGCGAAAATCATTGATGCATTGATGACAGGGTATTACAGTGTTAACTTTTAGAGCATTGATAGTCAATAGACTAACATACCTGACATTATGCTGGGCTTTACTACTGCTGACATGCCTGTGCCAGTCGTGCACGCAAAGAACCGGCTCCTCAAAGAGCGTCAGCACACTTCAGGCAACCTTCTCCCCCGCCAACCTGAACCGGCATCGGGACATGGATGTCTCCTGGAGGTTTCTTCGGGACAGTGTAGCCGGCGCAGAAGTGCCCAACTTTAACGATACCCAGTGGCGGACAGTGGATTTACCCCACGACTTCAGCATTGAAGATCTCCCGGGACCAGATACAGAAGAGCAGATAGGCCCATTTACAAAGCAAAGTCCGGGTGGCCCCTCCACAGGTCATGTGATGGGTGGCACAGGCTGGTACAGAAAAAAATTCACGCTCTTACCCGATGACCATAATAAAATAATCAGGATTCATTTTGATGGGGTTTACATGGAGTCGGATGTGTGGGTGAACGGCAAGCACCTGGGCTACCACCCCAACGGCTATACTCCTTTCTATTATGACCTCACGCCTCACCTGAACCCTGCAGGGCAGGAAAATGTGCTTGCTGTACGAGTAAAGAACAACGGCAGGAACAGCCGCTGGTACAGCGGATCAGGTATTTACCGCCACGTTTGGCTTACCGCGACAGCACCGGTACACATCGACACGTGGGGAGTAGCTATTACGACGCCGGAAGTTAGCCCGGATAGCGCCACTATCAGACTTAACATCAGGCTGCGGAACGAAAGCGAAACGGCCAAACAACTCGCTGTAGTTACACATTTAGTGGATACCGGCAATAAGGTAATTGCCGAAGCCGAAACCAGCGCTCATACTATTTTGAAAGGCGGGCAGTCAGAACTGGTGCAAACTATGCAGCTTTCCTCTCCAGTACTGTGGTCACTGGAAAACCCGCATCTTTACAAAGCTGTCGTTTCGATCCTGGAAAATGGCCATGTGGTAGACCAGTATGTCCAGGACTTCGGCGTACGTTCCATTTCCTTTAGTGCTACCGAAGGATTTCTGCTGAATGGCAGAAAGGTACTTCTGAAAGGAGCCAACATGCATCACGACAACGGCCTGCTGGGGGCTGCAGCCATTGGCAGAGCGGAAGAACGTAAAGTTGCCATCATGAAAGCCAACGGTTTCAATGCTATCCGAACCAGCCATAACCCGCCGTCCGCTGAGTTTCTGGATGCCTGCGATCGCCTGGGCGTGCTGGTGATGGATGAGGTGTTTGATATGTGGGAGCACCCGAAAAACCCGCAGGATTACCACCTGTACTTCAAAGAGTGGGGCAAGCGCGACATGGAATCCATTCTGCTGCGAGACCGTAACCACCCCTCCGTTATCTTCTGGAGCATAGGCAACGAAATTTATGAAAGAGCAGACTCATCCGGTGTGAGAATTGCAAAGGAACTGGCGGAACTCTGCCACAGCATAGACCCGACACGGCCTGTGACCGCAGGCATCAGCGGCTTCTGGGACCACCCCGGCCGCACCTGGGATGAAACAGCACCCGCTTTCCGCTACCTCGGCGTGCATGGGTACAACTACAGCTGGAAGGAGTATGAAGCTGATCATCTCAAGTACCCTGACAGGGTGATGGCCGGCACTGAAACCTTTCCAAGAGAAGCCTTCATTAATTGGCAGCAGGCAAAGCAGCACTCCTGGGTTATCGGCGGCTTCGTCTGGACGGGGATGGACCACCTGGGCGAATCGGGCATTGGGCACGCGGTACTGAATAAAGAGGCGGGTGGGCTGATGCCCTGGCCATGGTACGTAAACTGGTGTGGCGATATCGACCTGTTGGGAAATAAAAAGCCCCAGTCCTATTACCGGGATGTGGTGTGGGGGCAGAGTACTTTAGAAATGGCCGTACACGCCCCCATACCAGCAGGAAGCGTTGAGTATATTAGCAAATGGGGCTGGCCTGATGAACACCAGAGCTGGACCTGGCCAGGGGAAGAGGGAAAGCAGCTGTCAGCAGCCGTTTATGCTAATGCGCAAAAAGTAAGGCTGGAGCTAAATGGCCGCCCTATCGGTGAAAAACCTATTTTACCTGAAAGCCTGTTGACTGCTACCTTTGAAGTGCCGTATGCGCCCGGGGAGCTGAAAGCAGTCGCGATAACGGACGGAAAAGAAATTGCCACCAAAGTGCTCAGAACAACAGGACTGCCTGCCGGCTTGCGCCTTACACCTGACCGTTCTCAAATCCGTGCCTCCCGTAATGATTTAGCCTATGTGGCCGTAGAGGTGATAGATGAAGCCGGCAATATAGTGCCGTTCGCAGCAGTTCCTGTCCGCTTCTCGGTGGCCGGCAATGGAGAATTAGCGGCCACCGGCAATGCCAGCCCCCACGATATGAAGAGCTTCAGGCAGCCGGTTGGCAAAACGTACCATGGCAGGTCAATGGCCATTGTACGCCCCTCCGGCAAAAACGGCTCTATCACTCTGACAGCAACAGCAGAAGGAATGGAACCTGTCTCTGTGATCATTCAAACAACTGGCGGTGAATACGAAGAGTAGAAGATTACAAAGCTGTGCTTGATTCGAAAGCACAAGCTGCTATTCAGGAAATTAAACTAGCCTGCTCAGTTACTACCCGCTTCCTGTTTCCGCTCTTATTCAAGACTTTGTCTTGCTGGCAAAAAGCAGCTTGTATTCAACTAAATCAGAAAAGGTTTTGTAAGTCCTGGAATAGAGCGGTTTTGATTGGAAATCGTAACTTTAAGAAATGATTGCTGCATACGTGCACGCAGCTTACCTGCTAAGGTTTTCTGAGTATACCCGGGAACCAGCTCATAAAAAGTCCTTCGTACCGGAGAGTCTTAAGCAGCACATTCATCAAACTTTATCCTGTTGTACATGTCCCTTCACCTTCCCCTAATCACGGATCCCCAGTTGCTCGGGGAAATTGAAAATAGCAGTAAGAAACTGGTGTTTGAGCCGGGACAGACCATTATTGAGTCAGGGCAGTATATTAAGATGGTGCCTATTATTGTGGAGGGGGCAGTAAAAGTGATGCGTACGGATGAAGAGGGGCATGAGCTTTTCCTGTACTACATTGAAAGCGGTGAAACGTGTGCGGTGTCATTAACCTGCTGCAGCACCTCCCATCCCAGCGACATCAAAGCAGTGGCGGAGGAAAGAACAAAAGTGCTGGGCGTTCCTGTGCGGAAACATGAAGAGTGGACAAATGAATTTTCCCAATGGAAAGACTTTGTGGCCATGACATACCAAAAGCGCTTTCAGGAAATGCTGAAAGCCATTGATGATGTTGCTTTCAGAAAGATGGATGAACGCTTGCTCAGGTACCTGCTCGTCAAGTCGAAGCAGCTAAACACGCTGGAGCTTTCAATGACCCATCAGCAAATAGCCAGTGAGTTGGGAACATCCAGGGAAGTTATTTCGAGGCTCCTGAAACAGCTGGAGAAGCGCAAACTGGTGGAACTGGAAAGAAACAAAGTGTATGTGCGCGATGATTTAGAAAACCTCTTAAAAGACGTTGCAAGGTAAACTCTGTTGCTGGTTTTGAACCAATAGCATGGTGCACAATCCTGTTTCTCTTCATCAAAAAAGTTCAGCCAGGCCGGCATATATGCTACTCTGGCAGGCCTGTTTAAATTAACCACGGATGCAGCCACGGCAGTGTTCTTGTCACCCTCCTGCTAGCACCTGCTTTTCAACCGTTACTTCCAATAGCATGTGCCTCCAAAAAGCCCTGCTGGTTCTTACCCCTGCATAAGCCCGCAATGTGACAACAGTCACAGACTTTGTGCAGCCCCCTATCTACCTTTGTTTCATAAGTTCAGGAAAAAAGAAGTAAGAAAACATGAAAATAAAGCAGTTTGAAGACAAAGGATTGGCACATTACTCCTACGCAATCCTAAGCGAAGAGAAGAAGGAGATAATTTTAATTGATCCGGCCCGCGATCCCCAGCCTTACTATGAATATGCCAAGGCGAATGACGCCCGCATTGTAGGGGTGATAGAAACGCACCCGCACGCCGATTTTATCAGTTCGCACTTTGAAATACACCTGGAAACAGGGGCTACTGTTTATGCACATAGCCTGGTGGAGGCTGACTACCCGCACCAGGCCTTTGATGAAGGCGCTGAACTGCAGCTTGGCGAAGTGAAACTCAAATCCCTGCATACGCCGGGCCATTCCCCTGATGGCGTCAGTATCGTGCTGGAGCAGAATGGAGTAGACGAGGCTGTATTCACTGGCGACACCCTTTTTATAGGCGATGTGGGGCGCCCGGACCTTCGGGAAAGTGCTGGCAGTGTAACAGCCAAACGGGAAGAACTGGCCCGCCAAATATACCACAGCACCCGCGAAAAACTCATGAAGCTGCAGGATGAGGTAGTCGTATACCCGGCACACGGTGCAGGTACCCTCTGCGGCAAAGGCCTTAGCGAGGCCAGCAGTAGCACAATCGGCGCAGAAAAAAAGACGAACTATGCGTTGCAGCCAATGAGCGAAGAAGCATTTGTGAAACTCATTACAGAAGACCAGCCGTTTGTGCCGAAGTATTTCGGTTATAATGTGGCGCTGAACAAGAAAGGCGCACCCGCTTACCAGGAGTCGCTGAAACGCGTAAGAAGGCTGGAAAAAAACGCTGAACCGGAAACAGGTGCTGTCGTGGTAGACGGCCGGCCGCAGGAGCAGTTCAAGAAAAGCCATAGAAGGGGCGCCATCAACATTCAGAACGGCAACAAGTTTGAGACGTGGCTGGGTAGTATAGTGGGCCCGGATGAAAAATTCTACCTAGTGACAGCAACCGAAAAAGCATTAAATGAGCTTCTTGAAAAAGCTGCCAAAATAGGTTATGATTTAAATGTAGCAGGCGCCTTTTTGTACGACAAGGAAGGTGGTGAAGCCAGTTCCATTTTCAGCAAAGATGCATTTACAGCCAACCAGCAGGATTTCACAATCCTGGACATCCGGAACAACAGTGAGACAGGAGCTGGAAAATTCTTTGACCAGGCCCTCAGTATTCCTCTACCAGAACTAAGGGAGCGCGCCCATGAGATACCCGGGGATAAACCTGTTGTGGTACATTGTGCCGGCGGCTACCGGTCGGCAGTTGGCAGCAGTGTACTGGAAAGCCTGCTTCCGGTTGAAGTACTCGACATGGGCGAAGCCGTGACAGAGTTAAAGGAAAAACAGAAAGCTGCATGAGGCAGGAAAAACAGCAGTTCTCCGGGCAGCAGGAGTTAAATGTACGTGTTGTCCGGGGGCTTTGCTTCCCTAACCTGCCGAAGAATGAAGCACCTGCATGTGCCGTTCTCTTTTCCTGTACCAGATAGAGAAGAAGGCAATTGCCAGTAACAGTTCTGCCAGGTCACCTCCATAGTACATGAATTTTGCAGCGTCCTGAATTTCTTCCAGGGCATGTGGTGTATTTCGTGGAAAGGTGTAGGCGTACATGAACTTACTGAGATAGGCATGGCTTGCGATTCCTGCAAACAGCACGATAAGGCGCAGGCGCATCCCGGGGCGGCGAGGGGCAGGATCCGGTCCTGCAATAGCCCATACAAACAGATACCCTGCAGCCAGAAAATGGAAGTGCACCAGGTAGTGCAGGTACGGGTTATGCAGCATGGCTGCGTACAGGGGTGTCAGGTAAAGCAGGTACATGCCGCCTATGTTCAAAAAAAGCGCCGTGACCGGATGGCTCAAAAAATAAAAGGAGCGGCTGCCCAGAAAAGCTGTAACCTTCCTGGCTCTTTTAGCCGGAAGCGCACGCAATGCCACCGTAAGCGGAGCCCCGAGCACCAGGCCAAGTGGTGCCAGCATGCCAATCAGCAGGTGCTGCACCATGTGTCCGCGCAAATCATGGTGGGCGTACCGGACCAGCGGTGGCCACATGGCAACAGCCAGCAAGCTAACTCCGCAGGCAAAACTGACAGTGCGCCAGTTGCTCCAGGGCCGGGCAGATTTCTGCTCCTGCCAGACAGCAGTCAGGTAAATACCTAAAACACAGGTCAGCACTACAAAGGGCAACCACACCGAAGGATTACCATAAGCTGTGGCGTGTTCGTTCATCTCCATATCCGGCAGGATTAGTTGTTTCTCCTCGCAGAGCCAGCACGATGCGGCGCAGTTGAACGGGCACGTTTGGCTAACCAGGCTCCTGTAAGCAGCAGAACGACACCTGTAAGATTCCACGCCAGATCATAAATTAGAAGATCATCCACCCCATACAGCACCTGGTGCACCCGAAGCACTTTGTGGTCAATAATGCCATCGAAAAGCTGAAAGCCACCTGCTCCGAAAAAAAAGCCCGCCCACGCCCACTGAGGCGCCAGCGCATGACGGCGGCGCAGGTCAGCGAACAGAAAGAACCCGCCTATAATGGCGAGCAGTTCAAAGGCATGCAGCAGGCCATCGCTCAGCAAGCCGATTGCAGGTGTGGAGCGGTCGTAAAAGTGGTGCCAGGCCAGTAGCTGGTGGAAAATGATTTCATCTACTGCAGCCATTAAACCAATACCGATGATGACGGCGGTCCACATGGAGCGGGAGGCCTCTGTACGCGACGGACTATCCATAGGTCTTAAACATTTTCACTTTGAACGGCATTGATTCGCTATTGTTTTAGGTCAGCAAAGCCAGAAGAATGCAGGAAAGAAGGCACCGGCAGAACAGCTTTTTAACTTCACTACGCTCCTGCTGTGTGATAAATGTCACGTTAGCTACAAAACAGATTTTTTAGTTTTGCATCCGTATTCCAGGTGCAGCCTTATTGCCAGGCTGCAAAAGAGACAACATTTAAATTTTAGCAAATAAATAACGCATGGAACAATTCATCGAATGGGTGAGCCAACCGTGGCCATGGTATGTAGCAGGCCCCTTGATAGCCTTCACTATGGTACTACTGCTGCTTGTTGGGAAGAGCTTTGGTGTATCTGACACCTTAAGAACTACCTGCGCCATAGGAGGAGCAGGAAAAATAAGTGAATTCTTTGACTATGACTGGAAAAAGGAAGTCTGGAACCTGCTCTTTGTGCTGGGCGCTGTCATCGGTGGATTTATCTCTTCCACCTGGCTACAGCAACCCGATCCGATCCCGCTTGGGCAGGATACGATTGTGAAGCTACAGGAACTAGGCATCAGTAACCCCGGGGAAAATTACCTTCCGGAAGAAATCTTTAGCTGGGAGAGCCTCCTCACGTTGAGAGGGTTTGTGATGCTGGTTATAGGGGGATTCCTGATAGGTTTTGGGACACGCTATGCAGGAGGCTGTACATCAGGGCATGCCATCAGCGGCCTGAGTAACCTGCAGCTGCCCTCCCTGATTGCTGTGATTGGCTTCTTTATCGGAGGCTTAATCATGACCTACCTCCTGCTCCCTTTAATCCTGGCACTATAAAATCAGAGACAACATGAAATACTTCACTTATTTAACTATCGGCACCTTGTTTGGGATTATCATGACCAAATCCCAGGCCATCTCCTGGTACAGAATCTACGAGATGTTCCGCTTCGATGCCTTTCACATGTATGGCATCATCGGCTCGGCTGTCCTACTGGGTGTTATTAGTGTCGCCATCATCAAAAAGTTTAACATAAAAACGACGGCAGGTACTCCCATAACATTTAAACCCAAGAACATGAGCATTCCGCGCTACCTCTTTGGCGGCACCATCTTCGGGCTGGGCTGGGCCATGACAGGCGCCTGCCCAGGACCTATTTACACGCTAATCGGAAACGGTTACAGTGTGATTCTGGTGGTACTTTTCAGCGCCATTCTGGGCACACTAACTTATGGCATGTTAAGAAATAAGCTTCCTCATTAGGGGAGGCTTTTGTAATTCAGGAACACTGTGTGACAATAGTCACTGTAGCCGCTCACGGGCTACCCTACCTTTGCATTGTTAGTTTGAACAATGCAAAAATGGAAATAATCGGATACTTTGCGGCCTGGTTATCGGGCTTTCCTTAGGACTTATTGGCGGGGGTGGTTCTGTTTTAACGGTACCGGCACTTGTGTACCTGCTGGGGCTGCCCCCTGTCATTTCAACGGCATATTCGCTCTTTATCGTGGGCCTCACCAGCCTCGTTGGCAGCTATAAGTTCTACCAAAGGGGGCTGGTCAGTTTTAAGACAGCCTTTGTTTTTGGTCTCCCATCCATCGTGTCGGTTTATGCCACCCGCCGCTACATAGTGCCGGCCATTCCGGAAAACATCTTCACGATTGGCGGCTTCGAGGTAACAAAAAACATCCTGCTCATGCTCTTGTTTGCAGGCCTGATGGTAGTAGCCTCCATCAGCATGATCAGGCAAAGTAACAGGTCTAACAGCAATAGTTCTACAAACACAACTCCTGGTTTGCCTGGAAATACAAACAAGCAGGTAAAGCCGGCATTCAACTATGGCGGCATTCTGGCGGAAGGTGCTGTAGTGGGTACCATAACTGGCTTAGTAGGTGCGGGAGGCGGTTTTCTCATCATTCCGGCACTGGTACTCTTCAGCAAGCTGGATATGAAGCTGGCAGTGGGTACTTCCCTGCTTATCATCGCATCAAAATCGCTCGTTGGCTTTGCTGGGGACATCTACAATTACCAGATAGATTGGGGCTTCCTGAGCGTTTTCTCAGCTCTTTCCATTGCAGGCATCTTCCTGGGCACTTTCCTGTCCACGAAAATACAGCCAGACAAACTAAGAAAGGCCTTTGGTTGGTTTGTACTTGTGATGGGTATGTACATCATCGGGAAAGAGTTGTTCTTCTGATACATCGATGTAGCACCCATTGCGGAAAAGGGAATAGATTAACCCTATCTTTGTGTAAGAAGGTTGAAAAGCTGTCGCATATTTTAGCGGCTAAAACAGTATCATCATGAACAGGCGTAATTTTTCCTTAAAAGATATTCCCGGTTGGGCCATGATGCTGGCAGTCTTTGGCGTGCTGTATGCCACAGGACTTCATACAGAAGCCATTGGGCAGGTGCAGCGACTGCTGCTGGCAACCGGCATCAGGAAGGCAGATATACCTGATCCGGAAGGTGAAAGTAGCGAAGCAGCGGAGCGCACTGCTGCAGGAATTACAGGTATGGCAGGCACGGGCTTTAGAATGACAGGGTTAGATGGCAAAACGGTGCCCTTCGAAAGTTTGAAGGGTAAGGTTGTCTTTCTGAATATTTGGGCCACCTGGTGCCCGCCCTGTATTGCTGAAATGCCAAATATTCAGCGTCTGTACGAAAAAGTGGGCTCAGACAAAATTGCCTTTGTGCTCCTTTCTGTGGATGAGGGCGGCCAGGAGAAAGTCAAAAAGTTTATTCGCAAAAAAGGCTATACCTTCCCGGTATACATGCCAGCCAGCACATTCCCGCAGGAGTTTCACTCGGATGCCATACCAACCACATTCATTATCTCGCCGGAGGGCCAGATTGTGGCTAAACAGGAAGGAATGGCGGAATACGATACAAAAGAAGTGCGGGAGTTTCTGCAAAGTATGGTAACGCAAGAGTAGGTGGAAGTACATGAATGCTGTACAAGCTGCCGTAGAAATTGCTGGTAAAGCATGTTCTGCGAGTGTAGCTAAGGAAGGAGCTTTAGGAGAAAGGACATAACTTAAAAGCAAAAGCGGCAGCAGAGGTTTCTGCTGCCGCTTTTGCTTTTTGAATGAGAGCGGTTTCTTTTTACGCGGTTAAGTGCTTTGAAGAGAATAATGCCGCAGCCATTCCTCCGCTTTTAGTCTATCATCGAATACCATGGCCTTAAAGGCTTTTAGATCATGGTGAAATTTAGAGGCGGATGATTCACCGAAAGTTTCTGGTGTGCAAATCATAGCGAAGTGTTTTAATCCCGATTTGGCGGCACGTGGAGCCCAATCGTTCAGCACCCATTCCATTGAATGATCCCAGGAACCCAGAATCAACCGGGTATCATTCAGCACACAACTATAACCTGCCAATTGCAGAGCCTCTATGTAAGCATCTGCTCCTCTCCTGACATTTTCTGCTGTCAGGTAGCCCATCCAGTTAACATACATCCACTTGTTTCTGGTGTCTCTTTCTATTGTTAAGTACACTCTGCCAAAGGCATTCTTTAACTCCTGTCTCATATTATCTTATGAAGCGGCTTGTTTTATGAAGCGGCAAAAGGTAACAACCCTTTCGCTGATTTAAAGGAAAATTATTTTATTAGGGAAGCAGGTAAGATACGAGCGCAACAGGTGTACAGGTTTAAGCAAAGGTAAACCAACAGAGCAGCCAGTCTATTACTGTGAACAGTTACGAGAGAAAGTCTACCCTTATCTGTACTCTCTCCTTTTCGATTGGTGTCAGGAGCGTTACCGCTACCTTATCACTTTCATCGTAGTACCGGGCGATACCTTTGATAATACCCACGGCAACTGCTGCCATTCTGCGCTTTGAGTAGTAGTCGACAATCAATTGCCTGCTGCCCTTCTTTGTCACCAGCAGCATCGGGGGGCTGGTCCGGTTATCCTCTGTTCTCACTGCACCGTGCATTGCCCTCTCTGTATTTAAAAGCAGGTCGTAGGTGCGCCATTCAAGGTTAACGTACTTCTTATACACCAGGAGCAGGTCCGGCACCAGGAATACACCGTACTTCTCCATCAGTTGGTGCGAGGGTATCCCGGTAGTTTCAGAAGCTGTTTGCACGATAGTGAAGATCTCACTTGTCGGGTACATCTCGTGCATCTGGTAGGGTTCGTGTCTGATGCCGGCCGCATCAAGCAACTTTACCCACGTACTGTAATCGTATTCATTCTCAACAAAGCGCTTCAGCAGGACGAAAATCAAACCGTGCATCCTGTCTTCGTTAGAAATAGTGTTACTCATATGGTATTTCTAAGAGTTGTGGCTCTGTTTATTTCTCATCCTTCAACCACGCAACAGCATCTGCTTTGGCTGTAAAGTTTTGTACTTCAAAAGGAAGCGCAAACGACTGCCTGATGTGCCTGATATTCCCTTCTGCCGTTGCCTCCACATCAGCGCTTGCAGACTGTACCCTTGCCACCTTCTGCACCCGCGTTCTCATCAAACCGGCTGTTAAGTAAAGAGCTATTTCCCTGCTTTCCTCATCACTGACAGAAATAACTGTTCTGGTGGAATCAAGCAGCAAACGCTTCACGTCATAATGTTTAATTGTATCAATCAGGGTATCTATGCTACGCTTAATTTCGGAGAGCAGGAAATCGTGCAGGTCGGGGTACTCTACGGCTAAAATGTCAGTAGCCGGTTCATAATCTAATTTTATCAGACTGTTATCAAACAGAACCATTCGTGTATAAAGTTATTCTATCGGTAAAGATAAAGGTATATTGAGTTTTGTTGGTAAAACATTAATTGATGCATCTTAGTGCTATGGATGCCGCCTTTTCTTTTTACCTAAATCATAAAGCTTCATTTACAGGCCACAATTGAAACAGCTCCAGCATGTTATGAAATTGATTTCATTAAGGTACCGAAGGTATGCCATTGAACAGGTTTAGAAAACACACCAATATACCAGCCCTGACTGGTTTTTTCTGTATGGAAACAACTTCTACTTATAGGGGGAAGGGCTGATAGAAGTCCAGCCACCATCTATTACCAAAGACTGTCCCGTTATATGCCGGGCATTTTCCGACACCAGGAACAGGGCCGCATGTGCAATATCAGCGGGGTAAGCAGGCCGCCCCATGGGTGTAATTGCAGACCAGGTTTTTTCATACTCCCCGTCTTCAGCAGTTCTTTCTGTGAGTGTTGCCCCGGGAGCCAGCGCGTTCACATTTATGCGATAAGGGGACAGTTCAATTACCAGGTGCTTGGCCAGCATCTCGAGGGCAGCTTTGGTCATACCATAGGCTGCCAGGTTTTTATGTGCCTGGTGGCCCGTAACGGAAGACATAAACAAAATGCTTCCGCCCGATTGCTGCTTCATGATCTGCCTGGCTGCGGCCTGCGCCAGAAAGAAACTTCCACCAAGGTTCATCTGTGTCACTTTCTGCAGGTCTTCGGGTGCGTAGGTCAGGAACTCACCGAACACTGTGATGCCCGCGTTGGCAATGGCAATAGTCAGCTTCCCGAACTCCGAAACGGCGGTGTTCACCATCTGCTGGATAAACTGCGGATCAGCTGCGTTTCCGGCCAGCCCTAGGCAGGTGCCATACTCTTCCTGTATACTTTTGGCAGCTTTTGCTGTTAGTTGTTCGTCAATATCATTCAGCAGCACGGCTGCTCCCTGCTTTGCCAGTTCCTGGCATATTCTAAAGCCAATCCCCTGCCCTGCCCCAGTGACAATGGCTACCTGATGTTCGAAAGACGCTCCTGCCATAAAGTATGATGATTTGTATCCTGCTATCCTAAATACTGCAATTTAGAAAGCCTCCTTCGGCTCCTTATGCAGTGCTAAACGCAAACTGCATACGGAAAGCAGAAGTGTTAAAGGTGTAAAAACTATTTTTTCAAATTCGTTTACAGACAGCATGTTCCCCAGCGTGTTTAAAAGGAAGACCACAAACATGACCCATAAAGCTACTTTTAATACTTTCCGGTTCACGGCAATCTTCAGGATACCTCCATATACATACTCCCACTGTCACCAGCATGAGGAGGTTCACAGCAATGGACATTCCTTCAAAATACAGCATCTGTGTATGATGCTTCAGCCTTCCGCCCCACACCATTTCGTACGGAATAACGCCGATCAGAATGGACAGGTGTAACAATACAAAGAGCGACAGGATAACCAGCAACCCAATAGTAGAAAGGGATTTTGTGTCAAAGCTTTTCATAGATTTTGTATCAAGACAAAGGATGCTTCTGCCAGCTGTTAGAGCTAGTCTAGTCTCTGCCTTACAATAGAAACTTGCTTTAAATATATAGTTTCCTGAAATGTATCTCATGATATAGCTAAACTTTTATCTGCGCTGCCTATGAGGAAAAAACATGAGTCACCTTTTGTATAAGTTTAACTAAGCTTTCGCAGCTGTTATTTTTCTCGCTCCACTGATTGGATAACCTTCATCAGTGGATTACTGCCTGGATTAAGAACTTTAAATACAGTGCTGCTGCAGGCATGGAACCAGCGGCATTCCAAATTGCTTTGATACGAACAGACGTGATATCACTAACCCTTTTATCTGTACCTTTGCGGGCTAATTCCTTTTTATGACACGCAAGAGATATTTTACACTGATTATTATACTTGGTACACTTACGGCGCTGGGGCCTTTTTCCATCGATATGTACCTACCTGGTTTTCCGGCCATTGCAGAAGGCCTGAATACTACGGTAGCAGATGTTTCACTGACTTTATCCAGTTTCTTTATTGGCATTTCTGCTGGCCAGTTGTTATATGGTCCCCTTATGGACAGGTTTGGCAGAAAGAGGCCGCTTTACCTCGGGCTTGCCGGTTACCTGTTGGCCTCCGTTGCCTGTGCTTTTGCCACCTCTATCGAAGCCTTGATAGTGTTACGATTTGCACAAGCAGTATGTAGCTGTGCCGCTGCAGTGGCCTCCGTCGCCATGGTGCGCGATTTGTTTCCGGTGCAGGACAATGCGAAAGTATTTTCGCTGCTGATGCTGGTGGTGGGTGTCTCCCCTATGATTGCCCCTACTGTTGGAGGATACGTGACAGCAGGTTTCGGCTGGGAGGCCGTATTCCTTATTCTGGCCGGCATGGCAGCTGTTATTCTGGCTGCCGTGTATTTTGGCCTTCCCGAAAGCAGCAAACCGGACCCCAGTTATTCACTGAAGCCAAGGCCCATTTTATCTAAATTCCGCCTGGTGCTGAAAGAGCCTCATTTTTATACCTACGCATTAGCAGGTGCTGTTTCGTTCTCCGGTTTGCTGGCTTACGTCTCTGGTTCCCCCCTGCTGTTTATGGAGATTTTCCAGGTAAATGAGAAAGAGTACGGCTGGATATTCGCTTTTCTCTCTACTGGGCTGATTGGGGCCAGCCAGGTAAACAGCATCCTCCTGCGCAGGTACCGCAGCGAGCAGCTTATAGTTACGGCGCTTCTTTGCCAGCTGGTCATCGGCGCTGTGTTGCTGTTGGGCACCATGTATGGCTGGTTAGGGCTGTTCTCTACCATTGCCTGTATCTTCCTCTTTTTATGCTGCCTTGGCTTTACGTTTCCGAATGCTTCTGCTCTTTCCCTGGCACCATTCACCAAAAACGCCGGGAGTGCATCCGCGCTGATGGGTGCTACACAAATGGGTATAGGCGCACTGGCAACTGTTCTCCTGAGCCTTTTCAGCAATCATTCTGCCGTACCAATGGCTGCCGTGATGGCTGCATCAGCCCTGCTGTCCCTGCTGATTTTACTTCTGGGCCAGCAGATCATCCAGGCAAGGGGAATTACGTATCAGGCAGACAGTACAACTGCCGGAGCGATTCATTAAACCCGCTTCAGGCGGGTCTTTTACATTAATCTAACACAGGAGAATTACAGATGGCACGCGACAAAGACGCAATCCTACACCTCTACGATAAAATATTGCCTGCACTGGCAACCCGAATTCATCAGAACTTAACAGAAATCACGCCCCTGTTCCATGACTTCGGGCTGGAGAAAATAGTGGATGTTTGGACAAAGGATCCGGACGCAAGCACTGACACGCCCATCAGCATCGAGAACGGGAATGTGCAGTTTATGGGCTTAAGGCTTCGGCTGGAAGGGTTCCAAAGGGCAGGTGCACCGCCCTTCGACATAACAAAAGACCTGCTCTTTAAGCTGGGGCACACGACTTATGAAGTGGGCCCTGGTAAGAATACAGTATGGCTGGAAAAGGTGTATTTTGAAGGCTGGACCGAAAGCGAGACGGCAGATGTTGCGCAACGCTGGTCAGAGGAAATCATAGACGAGATAACCCAGCGCCTGGAAAAGCTGACATAAGGCGCTACAGGATAAACGACAGGCCTCACACCGGAGATTCTGTGTTTTTTCCGCTATGGTTGCTAAAGATACGTTTAAGCTTCTTTCAATCAGGCGGCAAATTCAACTTCAGTCACTTAACCCAGATACCTGATGCGTATGGCTCTGATTGGCTAAAGCAGCGAGATATCTTTTATATAGATGCGCCTGCGGTCGTACTTAATCAGTCCCTGCTTTTCCAAGCACTCAGAAGGGTGCTCACGCTCTGGCGGCAGGTAGCCGTAAGTTTGGCGATATCAGAATGTGTAAGCCCCAGCTTAAATCAATTTGTTCAGGTGCACCGGCAATCACCCTCCCATGCTCCTGCACAATATTATGTTGGCCTCTTAAAGCTGCAGGCTTAGGTATAGGTGTTAAAGAACTAAAAGGCAGCATTTTAGTCACCACACTGTATTTCCGAGCCCTCCTTTGCCTGTTGCACCAATACGTTACTCTTCCTGCTTATTCCTGCCACTGGAGTACATTCTTTTAACCAGAAAGCCTAAGGCAGCTATAAAGCTATACGCAGCCAGGGTAGCCGGCTGCATGTGAAGTGCGCTTCACTAGTGCTGCATCGTCTTTGTTTGCTCCTTCCCCAGCACGTTCAGTGCAGCCCGAAAGCCCTTGGCCAGGCCTGTTGCCGGACCCTGCCCATAATAGTGCAGGAAGAACATGCGCGGGTCGTCTCCCAGCATATGGTTGTGCAGGGCCACTACCTCCAGGCCGTTCTGCCGCAGGGTCTTTATGACAGGGTTTACTTCATGCTCCAGCATGGCAATATCTCCGGCTATGTGTGCCTTGTCTTTCGTACCGGCAAAGGAAGCCCAGGAATTCAAACCGATGGCCGCTGTCAGCTCTGCTCCCATTGCTTTTATAGTCAGGTCATCCCGCCCTACCGTGTATTTATAGGTGGGGCCATTTACACTGCCCTTGTGCTTGACAATGGCATCCAGCGCGGGTATGTCAAATTTCTCCGTTGCCGGCTGTTCTGTACTGCCTGCCGATTTCGGTTGATTCGCAGGATACAGCTTGCTGTCTTTGATAGTAGCGGCATATTTCCGGGCAAGATCTGCCGGTTCCCCTACCCCGTGCACGTGCATGTAGAAAGTGCGCGGCTCCTCATAAAAGAAGTGGTTGTGGATGGCGCTTACCTCCAACCCGTTGGCATGGGCCGCCGAAATAAGGGGGTTCACTTCTTCCTGCAGAAGTACGGTATCGCTCATCAGCACAGCAGACTTGCCGTCCAAGGTTTTCTTAAGCGCAACCCACCCCCCGAACCCAAAGGAAGTTGGCACCGACTCCCCTTTTATCTTTACCTTCAGGTCGTTGCGCGGCAGCGAGATGTTGAGTGTAGCCTGCTCTTCGTTATAATTGCCTTTCTTGCCTACCGCAGCCTCTATAGCTGCCATCTCCTGCGCACTTAACGGGGGTGTCTTAGCACTTTGTGGGGTTCGGGTAACAGTAGCCAGCACACGCTGTACATCGAGTAGGCTGGCAGCTCCCAGCAGGGCCGTTGTACGCAGTACCTGGCGTCGGTTGACGTAGAATGGTTTCATAGCAATGTTTAGATTTTGAAAAGAAATAAACTAAATTCTGATCTCACAATCAGTACTGTTACAGCTTATACGTGTTTGCCAGCAAATGATCCTTCCTTTAAAAAAGAGCAGGCAAGTAACTGTTTCACCTGTTTGCCTTCCCTTCTGCCCTGACTTTTAGGTGCATCAAACAATTCAGGTCTCCCCGCTTTTCATCAGCAAAGACAAGATGCCTGCAAGCTCTTTGGCCGAGAGATACCCTCCTTGTTGATAGACTATTTCCATATCAGCGTTCAGTATACAGACAGCCGGATAAGACAATTGCCCGTTCACACTGCCCAGCTGCTCAGCCAGTTCGTGCACTCCTGTACCGTTGCCTGTTGGCCTGTACCTGAAGGTATGGCCGTGAAAGTGGATGTCCTTCTTCTCTTCCGCATTCAGGGAAACAAAATAAAAGCTTTGGTTCAGTTCTTTCACCACGCGCTCATCCCGCAGTGTGCTCAGCTTCATCCTGCCGCAATACCTGCACCAGTCGGTGAAAATAAAAACCACAACCGATCTTTTCTCTGCCTGTTGCAGGCTGTCCAACTGCTCAAACCGGAACGTATCTGGCTGGGCCAGGACAGGCTGGGACTGCAGGTTTGCTTTCATGATAAGCAAAAAAATCAACAGTACTTTTTGCATAGACTTCATTATTTTATTTTTACCCTTACCCCCAGAAATCCCCTGATGCCCTGGTTGGGTGCGTACACATAAGCAGGGTCAAATGTCAAAGCATAAGGGTTATTTGGAGTCGGCACCGCTTGTCCATTGCCATCAAACTGAACTTCCCTGTCGAATGGATCGTGTGACCTTGCAATGCTGTAAGCTGCCGGTGTGAAATTGAGCAGGTTCTTTATACCACCGTAAATCTCCAGTATGCCGCCGGGGCTGCCCCAGGTGAGTTGTATGTTCTGGATACTCCACCAGGGAGAATATTCCGGTCTCGGGTCTAGTCCCCCCAGCAAAGGCAGGCGCATAGGGCTATATAGGTTTCCTGTGTAGTCTATTCCCAGGTTCAGCTGTTCTACCTTATAAGTAACAGCCCATGTACCGGTCCACTTCTCGGTGAGAACCTGCCGCTGCTTTTCTATGCTACCACTCTCATCCGCTTCTTTCGAGTACACATCCATGTAAGTACCCCCCGCCAGCACCTTCAGCCCATTCAGGAACTCCACATCCATGTTCAGGGTGAGGCCCTGTGTTACTGCATGGCCCCGCAGGTTGGCATAGATAATCCTGTTAGGGTCGGTGTCGTAATCTGCCAGGATGCGGTTGTTGAAGTAGGTGTACCAGGCGGTCGCATCAAAGCCTATGAAGGCGCCGTTTCCGGCAACCATTTTCTTTATGTAGTTTACATTGACATTGTAGCTCTTCTCCGGGTCGAGTTCCTCCTGCACGTCCACTATTCTGGACCCGGTAAGGGCGGCATGCTCTTCCGTGAAAAGATTCACCACACGAAAACCCGTCCCGGCATTCAGGCGCAGAGTATTGTTATCGTTGAGCGCCCACTTGTAGGCCAACCTGGGCGTAAAGATGTTGCCGTGCCTGGAGTTATAGTCGTAGCGCATACCCAGCAGCAGCTTGTGTTGTTCCGTGAGGGTAATCTCGTCCTGCACAAAGATGCCGGGAAGCCAGGTTCTGTCTGGCATATTCCCCGGGTTTAGGGAATCAGGCCCAGCGGTGGCCGGCGTATTGTCATCGTAGTACGTGTAGCGGAGGGCGGCACCCAGCAGCAAGTCGTGGTTACTTATCTTTTTGTCCCAGGTTAATTGTGAGAAGGCAATTTTCTGGTCGGCAAAAAAGGGTATGTCTCCGTAGTAGGAATTCTGATTGTGGTCGTTGACGGAGAACATCAGGAGCATCTTCTCCTTTACAGGCAGCTGGTAATTACCAATAAGTTCCCACCTGTTTGTGTAAATACTTTCGCCGTAAATACTGTCGTCTCCCCTAAAGGACTTGTTCCAGCGGGTATCACCGCCCCAGCGGTCTTCATAGTAGTAGCGTCCGGCCAGAGATAGCAACCTGTTCTCTTTTCTCTGGAAATTCCATTTCTGGAATACAGAAACCCGGTCCTGCAGCGTCACGTCCGTGAAGCGGTCGCCGTTGTTGTCTTTCGGATTGCTGTAGTTGAAATAATTCACCCCGGTGAGCACCGACGCCTTCCGGCCTGCATTCAGTTTAAACGCCAGATCCGCATTGTACTCCTGCCACGAGGTGGCAAACACATCGGCATAGAACAGGGGTGCGCTGGAAGGCTTCTTCGTTATCACATTTATCAGCCCGCCAACTGCCTCAGAGCCGTAGAGGGAGGAAGCAGGGCCTTTGACAACCTCAATGCGCTCTACCATGGCGTTGGGTATGCCCGAAAGCCCGTAGACGGAGGAGAGCCCACTCACGATGGGCATCCCATCAATCAGGATCATGGTGTAAGGGCCTTCCAGACCATTGATGTGGATGTCTCCCGTGTTGCACACGTTGCAATTCAGCTGAGGCCGCACGCCGTTCACGTTCTGCAATGCATCGAAGAGAGAAGGCGTGGGATTCTTCTTAAAGAAATGCTGGGTATAAACCTCAACAGGAACAGGACTCTCCAGCCGGCTTACCTCCTTTAGGGTGCCTGTTACCACCACTTCCCTGACTTCTGTTGCAGCCGGTGAAAGCTGGAGGTCTGCAATGGCTGTTTGCCCCTCCGCCACCGTCACAGGCATAGAGGCTGCAGCATAACCGACTGCAGATGCATGAATGGTGTAAGTGCCTGCTGGCAAATGACTGATGCGGTAAAAGCCTGAGGCATCACTGGTGGCTCCCTTGGTTGTGCCGGATAGCCCTATACTGGCAAAAGCCACAGGATTTCCCGCTGAAGTAATTCTTCCTGCTATAGTAGCTGTTTGTGCAGATGCAGTGAACGCAGCAAGGAGAAGCATGCAGAAAGATAAAAGCAAAGGTATGTTTGTCTTCATGAAAGATAATTAGATGTACCGCATAAAATATTTTCTATTTTATTGGCCCCAATTTAGACCAATCTAAATTTAATTGCAAGCTCCATCTAATACGTTTCTTTGGGAGTGGTGTTTCAGATAAGGACATGAAAGCCCGGCAAGTAGGGAAACAGGGTTGATTGAAACTTACCACACAAAGAAAATTCTATGAAGATAGGTGTCTCCTATAAATGTTTTAAAAGTGAACGGAGCGCATGTTAAACACGCGCCTTAGCAGACAGCTTAAAAAAAGGCAGCCCCTTCAAGTATCAGGAACTTGAAGGGGCTGCCTTTTTAAATGATGAACAACTACCTCTTACTTACCTTCCAGATAAAGGCCACTCCAATCCCTCGTCTTTGTTTCCCTGAACGGAAGCAGGCTCGGGTAGCATGTTCTGGATGAAAGGCGTCAGGTTACCAGTGGCAGGGTCTACCATCACCACCTGAAAGCCGGCCGGATCCTTGCCTCTCAGCGGGTTGGTGGGTGGTGCTAGGTCACCCCACTCGGCTATGAACACATGCCCGGCCATATCGCCCCAGGATGCCGGCGCCACATTAAGCAGACTTGGGGAGGAGTTAAGCTCATGCCTTCCCAGCGCGTCCGACGGGTTCGGAGGGGTTGCAAGAATAAAGTAACGCGCCTTTTTCCGTATACAATATTTTAACAACACCATTCAAGCTTTGATAACAGTCCTATGCAAGCCAATAACCTAACCTTCAAAAACAAAGAAGGCATCTTACTGAGTGGCCGGCTGGACTTGCCTGCCGACCAAAAGCCGCACAACTTTGCCCTTTTTGCCCATTGTTTTACCTGCAATAAAAATCTGAATGCTGTACGGAACGTAAGCCGTGCGCTCACCATTAAAGGTTTTGGCGTGCTACAGTTTGACTTCACTGGTCTGGGAAATAGCAAGGGTGATTTTTCAGAAACCAACTTCTCCGGTAATGTAGAAGACCTTCTGGCTGCCGCACAATTCCTGGAAGAGCACTACCAGAGTCCGAGCCTGCTGGTGGGGCACTCATTGGGAGGTGCGGCCGCCATACTGGCCGCTTCGCTTCTGGAATCTGTCCAGGCAGTGGCTACCATTGGTTCTCCCTCTCATCCGCAGCACGTGCAGCACCTGTTCCAGAACAACCTCGAAGAGATACAACAATCAGGCAAGGCACTGGTCAATATAGGTGGACGGCCATTCACCATTAAAAAGCAATTTCTGGATGACCTTTCAGAAATGGCGCTGCTCAACGTGGTGAAGGACATGCGCAAGTCCATCCTCATCCTGCACTCCCCGCAGGATACCACCGTAGGCATAGAAAATGCAGCCGATTTATATACCGCTGCCCACCACCCCAAGAGCTTTATTTCTTTGAACGGAGCCGATCATCTGCTAAGCCGGGAAACGGATTCGCTCTACGCCGGTGATGTGATTGCCACCTGGGCCAAGCGTTACCTTCCCTACCATGCAGCACCCAACCTTTCAAGCCAGCACCAGGTGGTGGCCCTGCTCCAGCAAGACGATGTGTTTACGACCAGCATCAAGGCTGGTGACCATTACCTGACTGCCGATGAACCCGTTTCTGTAAAAGGCAATAACTTCGGCCCGACACCATACGAACTGGTAGCCTCCGGCCTGGCTGCCTGCACCGCCATGACAATCAAAATGTACGCCATGCGAAAGAACTGGCCTTTAGAGGATGTGGAAGTGCATATCTCTTATCGGAAAGACCACGCAGAAGACAGCCAAAACCGGAAGGACAAAGGAGCGAAAATAGATGTTTTTGAAAGGGAAATAAGGCTGACAGGTAACCTGGACGAGGCGCAGCGGGAAAGGATGCTGGAAATAGGCAACAAGTGCCCCGTACACAAAATGATGTATAGTGAAGTAGAAGTCAGAAGCAGGTTGATAGAGTAAATCTTTATTCTTTTACATCCTGCAAGTGCTCGTCTTCCTCCCCAAAGCGGGCGTGCTTGTAGTCAATGATGGCGCCTATCAGGGAGGCGTGCACGAAAGTTTGAGGCAGGTTCCCCAGCCACTCTCCCGTTCGGGGATCTCCTTCTTCGGGCATGATGCCTACATCATTCATAAAGTTAAGGGCAGCTCCTAAGGTTGTTTCAACTTTATCCCAGTCTTTGCGCATGACCCAGTACTGCGCCATCCAGAGTGTTCCGGCCAGGAAGGCACCCTCCTTGCCTGAATCGAACTCCACCAGGTGGCGGCGGTAGAGGTTGTCCTGGCAATAGTCCCGCTCCAGCACTTCTACAGTCTTCACCATGGCCTCAGCGTCGGCATCGGTGTAGCCCCAAAGTGGAAAGAGTACGGCACTTATATCGACCTTCTCACTACCAGCATACACAGCATAGGCCCCTTCCGTTGTGAGGCAGTTTTCATTTACATATGCACGTATCTGTTCTGAGGTATCCAGCCAACGTTTCTTTTCTTCGGCATCTTCAGAATGCTCGGCTATGTATTTCAGGCTAATGGATGAAATAACCTTGCTCGAGGTGTAATGGTGTTGCGGAGTTTCTTCCCATATACCGTGATCCGGCTTCTGCCAGTGCTCTACCAGAAATTCAGCGAGCCGCTGAATTGTTTCCCAGTGTTCCCGGGTATTGTAGCGGTTGTAAATAACCTTGGCGGCAATGAGCACATTGCTATTGGCATCGAGCTGCAACTGGTCATTGGCCCCATTGCCATAGCGCACGGGTCTACTGTCTTTGTAGCCGCTAAAAGCAAGCTCCTGCTCCCTTCCTGCAGGTTGGGTGTCTAAGGTCAGCATGGGCACCACAGGCTTTGGAATACGATGCATGGCCGAACACATAAAGCTCAGGAACTTACGTTCTTTTTCACCATCGCTGCCCGCACGGGAAAGAGCACTCACAATCATAGCAGCATCCCGCAGCCAAACATACCTGTAATCATAATTTCGCTCCCCTCCTATTACTTCAGGCAGCGAAGTGGTAGCGGCCGCAATAATGCCCCCGTTCTCGGCATACGTCAGCATGCGCAACAGGCGCAACGACTTCCTTAACTCCTCCTCGTAAGGTCCCTTGTACGTGATGTGGCTGGCTACCTCCCGCCAGTTCTTAAGGCTTATTTCCCTGACCTCCTCCAGTACTTCTTCCGGTGCACCCAAGGCTTTTTCTGCCAGAATGAACCAGGCTTCTTCTCCGGCAGGCACCTGGCAGGAAATGGTCTCCCGCTCTACCACTACCGAATGAGAAGCATAGAAATGAAAATCAAACTCCAGCGTGACATGTTTCTCCCCCTGCTTTTTCAGCACCGGATGCTGCCGCGCATAGTTGGGGCGTGGGCCAAGGTGCATGGTGTAAGGCACCGGTGACTTTGAAAGCCTGCGGCAGATGCCGTAGAAGCGGGCGGTAAGCGGCATCCAGTCCTCCAGCAAAAGAATGCCTGCTTCACTTTTAAGATGCGTCTGGAGCAAACCACTGTCTTCCAGGTACGCCCGCTTTTCAAACTCCAGGCCTTCTGCCTCCAGGATCCAGGCGCCACCTTTTTCAGGATCCAGCAAAGAAGCAAAAAGAGAGGGAGCATCAAAGCGTTTTGGGCAGTACCAGACAATGTTTCCGCGCTTGTCCAATAAAGCGCAGGTCCGGCGATCGCCAATCATGGCCAAATCCGCTGCATTTGTTTCTCTTTTGCCCATATATCCTGTAGTAACTGTTGCTCTTCTAACGGTTCTGCCAGCTTTTAGCTTCATACCAAAAAAGATACAACGCTGCAGGTTATTTTGTTCTGCATGAAAATAGCAGTGAAGGAAGCGGCCAGTTCTCTTCCAGTTAGCACCGTATAGATCAGGAGCACATACCCCCCAGAACATGCCCTCCTTCACCCGGGGGCCCGCAAAAGGACTGTGCAGCTTAACCAAACACAGCATAACCGAATAAACCACAAAATGGAAAACAACAGAGAGGACAAAAACGAAATTGAAAGAGGAATGCGCTTGGCAGCCGAACTCCCCGACATAATGCCCGACGAGGCGGATGAACAGATAAAACCTGTTTACAAGGATATCCAGCAAACGCTGCGCGTGCCGATCGTCAACCTGATCTTCCGGACGCTGGCTAATTACCCGGATTACTTCGTGAAACTTTGGGAGCAGCTGAGCCCGGGCTTCCGCACAAAAGCATTTGAGCAGGCCGCAGACAGCCTGCGCAGGAAAGCCCTGCTGGAGCCGGCTTCGGATGTGTCGGGGATAAACCTGGAGAAGCTGGATGACCTGGAAAAACTGCGGGGGTTCAATGATACCATCCACTACGTCCTTCCCAAGCTCCTCCTCGTCACGACCGCTTTCGAAAAAGCAACTTTTGGCGCAGATAATGAGAAAGACAAGGAGAATAAAGAATCAGAAGATTCCCAGAAAATACCGTTGGGCGCAGCAGAGGGAACAATAAAAGTGGAGATGGTTGATCCGGATAAGGCCTCAGATCGGGTACAGGCCCTCTTCAAATCCATTAAGGAGCGCCATGGGCATCCACTGGTGTCCTCTTACTTCCGGGGCCTCGGCAACTGGCCGGATTTCCTGGAGCAAAGCTGGAACCGTCTCCAGCCAAATGTTGGCTCCTCTGATTACGAGGAGCGTAAGAACACCCTGATTCGTCAATCAGAGAACGTTGTCCGCCACATGCCCCTTCAACAGCTAAAAGAAGCAGGGCTGGATGAAAAGCAAATGGTAGATGTACGTGCAATCCTGGCTGCTTTCCGGCTCAAATTTATTCCGGAAATGCTGCTCGACGCGGCACTTATCAAGGCCATGCTTGATGGGCCTGAACAGGCCTCTTCTTCCCGTTTTAGTGTGGCAGAACCGTAAGGCTAAGGCTCCAAGATGCCGCCTCTGTACAAAGGAAAGTAATCTTGTTCCTCACCAGGCAGGCAAAACTCTTACCTCAGGTTGCCGTTCATCCTAACAAATGATAAACGAAAGTTATGGACTTAAAAAATAAGAAAGTGTTTATAACCGGTGGAAGCGCCGGTATAGGAAAAGCTATCATAAAAGAGCTCGCAGACCGTGGCGTGCAGAACATTGCGGTAATGGGAAGAAGAAAAGAGCCGCTGGAGGCGCAGACAGAGGAGTTCGCATCTGTCAATTTCCTCCCCATTCAGGGAAATGTGGCTCAGTTGGAGGATTTAAACAAAGCTGTTTCTACCATCTCGGAAGCGTGGGGTGAACTGGATATACTCATCAACAATGCGGGAGTAGTGAGCGCCGGATTGCTTACCGATCAGAGTGATGAAGATATCATCAACCAAATCAACATTAATTTTACAGGCTTGGTACTGTTAACGAAAAAGGCACTGCCGCTGCTTCAAAAAAGCCAGGGTGGCGCCATCATGAACATATCCTCGGGCTTTGGATACATCGCCATGCCTTTTTACAGCGTGTATGCTGCAACAAAAGCAGCTGTCGGGCAGTTTTCCGATGCCATGCGTAGGGAGTTGCACCAGTACCCGCTGCACGTCATGACCGTCTATCCTTCCTCTACCGACACAGATATGATGAAGACTGCAAACACAGGAGAAATGGACACGCCTGAGGAAGTAGCGAGAGTCTCTGTAGAAGGCCTGCTGAACGAAGAAATAAATGTCATTTTAGGAGGCAGGGAAAGAGAAGATGCAATCAAAATGAATTTCCTTGAGCCGAAGAAAATGGACGAGTACGCCATTGCCAACTTTGATGGTATGAAAGAGATGGCTAAAACTCACCGCTCCATGTAAGCTGTGCACCCCGCATGAACCACGGCATTACTGTAAACCTTGTGACGGGTCTATTGGTTACTACCGCAATTGTGCGCAGTCAGCCAGGATCTACCACCCAGGATTCAGTTGGTTCTTTCTTTGGCATTGGCAGCAATCATTTCCGGTACCCTGTATTGGCTGTTAACGAATTATATTACATATTTAAGTCTTGTTGAAGCCAAAGTACTTACCCTTTGAGACTATATTAGATTAATATTTTATGAGTGATTATTTAGAGGCCGCAAAGCTGGTCTATGAAGATGCAGCCAATAACCCGCAAAAAGGACTCTGCTGCACCACGACACCTGTATGGCAGCTACCGGAACTTTCTGTCCCTTCTAAAATGCTGGAGATGAATTACGGTTGCGGCTCCACTGTAAACCCACGGGACCTGAGCCACAACCCTACGGTGCTATATGTGGGCGTCGGTGGTGGTATGGAGCTGCTGCAGTTCTCTTACTTTAACCGCAGGCCGGGAGCCGTTATTGGAGTAGACCCCGTAAACAGAATGCTGGATGTTTGTGACGAAAACCTGAACCAGGCGGCACATGAAAACAGCTGGTTTCAGCGCGACTTTATCGAACTTCGCCACGGTGATGCCCTGCACCTGCCCCTGGAAGATGAGTCGGTTGATGTGGCCGCACAGAACTGCCTCTTCAATATATTCAAGGAAGAGGAGCTGGAGGTGGCCTTGTCTGAGATGTACCGCGTACTGAAGCCACATGCCCGACTAGAAGCTATCTCAAAAATACCTAAGCATTATCTTCATGCACGCGAGCAGCAGGAATGCCAGGTAATTATCAGCCTTCTTTTCCTGTCTGACCAAGGTTCTT
>NZ_BAAGXV010000079.1:0-53373 GCF_054779655.1 Pontibacter brevis | reverse complement strand
CAGTAGGGGCAGTTTACCTGGATAGTTATCTCGCACATAACTTCCTATAAACACCCTTGCTGCCATACTTATTCCAACATCATACATTCTAGAACACAGCCTAAATTGTATTATCCATATTGATTGTTGAGAGTACAGGAAAATTACAAGCTGCTTTACATTTTGAGCCATCAAATGAGCAAAGAGAAAATACGTTCAGCATACGAAGCGATGGCAGAAAGCTATAATAGCATGATTGAGCATAAGCCTCATAATGCCTATTATGACAGGCCAAATACACTCAGTCTGATTCCGGAAGTAAATGGAAGAACAATTCTTGATGCTGCCTGCGGGCCAGGAAAATACGCGGAAATACTGATTTCACAGGGAGCTGCTGGTGTGACAGGATTCGATATTAGCCCTAAGATGATAGCACTCGCTAAGGCACGAAATAAGGCATCCGGTACTTTCTTTGTGCATGACCTGACTAAGCCGCTTGAGATGCTGGATGATGCATCTTTCGATATAGTGCTCTGTGCGTTAGCGATGCATTATGTAGAAGACTGGACGTTGACAATCAGGGAATTCTGTAGAGTACTGAAACCTGAGGGGCTCCTGGTGCTTTCTGTCGAGCACCCCTTCTTTGAATTTAACTTCTTTCAATCCACAAAGTATTTTGAAGTCGAGCCTGTAAAATGCACCTGGACCAGCTTCGGAAAACCAATTGAGGTAAACAGCTACAGGAGGCCTTTAAGCGCCTGTATATTACCGCTAACAGATAATGGGTTTTATATAGATAAACTGATTGAACCCAGGCCCACAGAAGAATTTGAGAAACTTGACCCAAAGCATTATAAAGAGCTCAATGAATTTCCGGCTTTTATATGCATCAGAGCGGTTCGGAAAAAATAAAAGGCATAAGCACCATGATCAGACCCTACACCAGCCAGGACAAAGAACAAATCATGGAACTGTTGCGGCTAAACACTCCGGAGTTCTTCCATGAGGAAGAGGAAGAAGATTTGATTGACTACCTGGATCATCATGCACAGCATTACTTTGTAGTAGAAGATGCAGGCATTATAGTTGGGGCGGGTGGGTATAACACCGGTTTTAACGACGGAAAAGCCGTGAGGATATCATGGGATATGATTCATCCGGGTTTTCAGGGGAAAGGAATAGGGCGCAAACTAACGCAATACAGAATAGACGAAATCAAAACTCTTCCCGAAGTAGAAGTGGTCATCGTCAGAACCACACAGCTTGTGTATCAGTTTTATCAAAAGCTAGGATTCAGGTTAATCAAAACAGAAAGAGATTTCTGGGCGCAAGGCTTCGACCTTTATCAAATGGAGTTGAGGGTAAAGTAGGTGGGGTGTGTGACACTACAGTACATCAGTATATTACAATTAAGAGTAAAAAAATATGAAGTACAGGGCTGCACTTCATATCTTCTAACGGTTTTCTACAGGTTAGAGGTCTGAGTACACAAGACCTGCCTGAACCTACAGGTTGTTCATTTTAGTTAGTTTCGCCTCTATGCCGTGGTCTTGCATCAATTCGGTTGCGTACTTAAAGCTTCCGTGTGGCACAAACAATCGTAAATCGCCGCCTTTCATTTTCGCAATAGATTCCAGTGCCTTCCATTTGCTCACCAGCTTGCGCTGGTCATCCTCATCTCCATTTTTTACCACTAGCTCGAAATAGTATTTGCTGTCGCCGCGTTTTGCTGTAAAGTCTGGAGTTAAAACAACTTTCCCATTTACCATTGTTAAAGATGCCGGGCTGTCGTAACCGGTAAAATCCGCTTTAATATCCTCAAAACCGGATTTTACAGCATAATTGATAACCTGTTCAGCAAGTGCATTGTACTCTTCTGTATTTTTTCGTGTGTATAGCATAGGTATAATTTATTTGATGAATAAAATTTTAAAGCAGCCGGAAAGTGTCATCAGATACAGGACGGAAGCAGGCAAACTGAGCACAAACAGGAAGTACATCTATGTAAGATGATTCTTTAAGTTAAAGCAGGGTATTCAGCTTTTTATTGGTCGGGCTCTGTATTATGTAAAGCCGATATTAGTGATGATGGCAGCACATTTTGCCGTGCTGCATCCTGCATGGATAGAAGCGACGCGTGCTGTTATACAAGCCTGTTTTGCGCTTCAAGGTTTTGTGAAACTCTGATGTCTTTCTCGGTATATAGTAATATACGAAAATTATACTTAAAAAGCTAATATAAAGTGGTTTTTATTGAAAAACAGCGCTTTCTAGCTGCCTGATTATGTAGTTTCTATATCAGGAGCCAGGCTCCTGTTTTAAATTACTGTAAATGTACTGCTTGAAAAGTGCAATTGGTGCTTTGCTTGTGTGATTGATTATAAAGGTGGAGGTTAAAGGCGTCCGCCTGCCGCAGGTAACAGCCATGTAGTAGTAGCTGATGTACCTGTATTGCCCTCCCCGAAATGCATGAGTACAGCCGCTTTTCTCAGGCAGTTATAGCAGATCGAACTGATAGAGCAGATTTTCTGTTGAGTAGGCGTTGCAACAACAAATATCATTTTTAAGCAGGCGAACATCCTGTGTGCTGCCATACAGGCTTAACCACCTTTCCTTTGTTGGAACGGTTTTTGGAACAATAGTTATTTGAGCCACAGCCTCCTGTTGATGTATAATTGCACCGGCAATATGATTTGCAGAAAAAATTAAGTGTAAAGCACTACTTTTGGGGCAAATTTTCATTGGGGAGAAATGTAAGGCAGGTTCTCCCTCCTCAGCAAGTATTTTTTAACCTCAGATAATCAACCTTTGATGACAAATATGTCGAACTGGAAAAACAACCTCAGATTACTGCTTTTCGGAGCTGCTGCACTGTATGGTGTAGAAGCAACAGCCCAGCAAAGCAGCGCCACAGCTACACAAAAGCAATTTATCGATAAGTCAAACATGGACGTGTCGGTAAAGCCAGGCGATGACTTTTATACCTATGCCAGCGGTACATGGCTGAAGAACAACCCGGTGCCGGCAAAGGAAACCCGATGGGGAAGCTTTAACCTGCTGCGCGACTTTAACATCAAAGCGGTGCAGGACATTCTGAACGAAGCCGCTGCAAACAAGAGTGCTGCTCCGGGTTCGGTTGAGAAACGCGTTGGCGACTTTTATGCCGCTGCTATGGATAGCGTTGCCATTGATAAGCTTGGCTATACGCCCATCAAGAAAGACCTGAAAAGAGTAGGTAAGGTAAAGGATGTTAACGCTGTGCTGAACGAGGTTGCTTACCTGAGAACATCAGGCGCAGGCTCTCCTATGTTTGGCTTCTATGTTGGCCAGGACCGCAAAGATGTGAACAACATGGTTCCGCAACTGAGCCAGGGCGGTACAACCCTGCCAGACCGCGACTACTACCTGAAGGATGATGCACGCAGCCAGAAGATTCAGGAAGCGTACAAAAAATACATTACAACCCTGTTCTCTTTAACAGGCGTTCCGCAGGCAAAAGCACAGCAAAACGCAGAAACCATTTTCAACCTGGAGAAGAAAATGGCCCAGGCGCAAATGGCGCGTGTGGAGATGCGTGACCCATACAAAACGTACAACAAGTTCTCTGTTGCCGATTTCAGCAAAAGAACACCGAACATTGACTGGAAGTCGATGCTGGCAAAAATGAAGGTAACAGGCGAGGATACCATACTGGTAAATAACCCGGCCTTCTTCACTGAGCTGAATGCTTTGCTGAAGAGCACACCGGTTACTGACTGGCAGACCTACCTGCAGTGGAACGTGCTTAAATCTGCTGCTCCATACCTGAGCTCTCCTTTCGTGGATGCTAACTTTGCTTACACACAGGCACTATCTGGACAAAAAGTACAGACCCCACGTTGGCAGCGCATGTCGTCTCTGACGGACGGTACCATCGGTGACCTGCTGGGCCAGCTTTATGTGAAGAAGCATTTCAAGCCGGAGGCAAAAGCCAGAATGGAAGAGTTGATCAGCAACCTGATCAAGGCTTACGAAATTCGTATTAACAACCTGGATTGGATGAGCGCCACTACAAAAGAGAAGGCGTTGGCTAAGTTACATGCCTTCACTCCAAAAGTGGGTTACCCTGACAACTGGAAAGCATATGATGGCCTGGAGATCAACCGCAAAACGTTCTTCCAGAATGTGCGCAATGCCGGTGTTTGGAGCTATAACGACATGGTGAGCCAGTTAGGCAAGCCAGTGGACAGAACCAAGTGGGGCATGACCGCGCCAACTGTTAATGCTTACTATAGCCCGGTTATGAACGAGATTGTGTTCCCGGCAGGTATCCTGCAGTTTCCTTTCTTCGACCCGAATGCGGATGATGCAGTGAACTACGGCGGTATTGGTGCTGTAATCGGACACGAGATTTCACACGGCTTCGACGACTCTGGTAGCCAGTACGACAAAGATGGTACCCTCCGCAACTGGTGGACAGCAGAAGACCGCGCCCGCTTTGAAGAGAAAGCCAAAGCCCTGCAGGAGCAGTATGATGCTTACACGGTGCTGGATACAATCCACGTGAACGGTAAACTGACGCTGGGTGAGAACATCGGTGACCTGGGTGGTCTGAGTGCTGCTTACGAGGCCTTCAAAATGACAGAGCAGGGTAAGTCTAACGAGAAAATCGACGGCTTTACCCCTGATCAGCGTTTCTTCCTGTCGTGGGCACAGGTTTGGAGAGGTAACATCCTGCCTGAAGCAGCGGCACAGCAGATTATCACGGATCCGCACTCACCAGGACAGTACCGAACCATTGGTGCGCCGGTAAACATGGATGCCTGGTACGAAGCATTCAATGTGCAGCCGGGTGATAAGCTTTATAAAGCACCGGAAGAGAGAATCAGACTCTGGTAATGTTTGCTGCTTAGCTTTAAAATAGTAGAAAGCCGCTCTGTTCACTGTAACAGAGCGGCTTTTTTATGTTTGGCTAGTCTTTCGTAGCTAAGTGTGTTGCCGCTGGGTGAACGGGCACAACGGCAGCTCAGGCAGAATATCTGAATACACTAACTACCGAAGCCAATCGCATAAAGAACAATTCAGCTATATTTGCAGCACACAGAACAAGCGCTATGATTGACGAACAACATAACCCCTGGACAACCCTGTCCTCCAAAGACATCTATGAGAACCCCTGGATAAAAGTGCGCGAAGACCAGGTGCTGAACCCGAAAGGGGGAAAAGGCATCTACGGTGTGGTGAGCATGAAAAACAAAGCCATTGGCATCATTCCCATAGATGATGAAGGATACACATACCTGGTGGGGCAGTATCGCTACGCTTTGAACGAGTACTCCTGGGAGATACCCATGGGCGGAGGCCTGATTGAGAACGATATACTGGAATCTGCGAAGCGGGAACTGCAGGAGGAGACAGGCTATACGGCAGCAAAATGGACAAACATGATGCGGCTGCATACTTCCAACTCCGTGACCAACGAAGAAGGATTTGTTTTTCTGGCGCAGGAACTAACAGCGGGCGAAACAGCATTTGAGGAAACAGAGGATCTGCAGATCAAGCGGGTGCCTTTTCAGGAAGCAGTGCGAATGGCTATGAACAACGAAATAACCGATGCCATCAGTGTGGCAGGTATTCTGAAGGCGGCGTTGATCCTGCAACAACAAGGGTAGGAGGCATACCATACCAGCAGGTTTGTCGTTAGGGTTGTGCCATGGCCTTGCAGGCCACCTGCCGCATTTGTACAATAAGGGATATTGCTTACATTTGGACGTATGAAAGCCATCAAGTACCTGTCACATCGCATTTACACAACCTGGTGCTGTACCTGGTTTGTGTTGCCGTTTGTGGTAACCTATCCTTTCCAGGCTTTGCTGCTCCGAAGGGAAAAGTGGTGGCGCCATGTGCACAACATCAACCGCGGCTGGTCTACAGTTTTCCTGCGTATGTTCCTGGCCCCGTTGATAGTGGAGCGCCGTACTGTGCTTGACCCGAAGCAGCAGTACATTTTCACAGCTAATCACAGTTCCTACCTCGATATCCCGATGATGCTGCATACCATCCCCGGATTTCTTAACTTTGTAGGCAAAAGCTCCCTGGCAAAGGTGCCGCTCTGGGGAAAGGTGTATGATAAATTGTACATTACAGTAGATCGGAAAAGCCCGGTGAGCAGTGCCCGGAGTTACATCAAATCTGTGAAGACGCTGGAACAGGGGCGCAGCCTGGCTATTTTTCCGGAGGGAACCATTCCTAAAACCGCCGGCGAAAAGCTGATGGAGTTCAAGGACGGGCCTTTCAAGCTGGCTATTGAAAAGCAGTTGCCGGTAGTGCCGGTCACCATGCCTTACAACCAGTATTTCCTGCCTGACCTGGACGGCAAACTGAAAGTGCGCTGGCATCCGCTTAAAATTGTGGTGCATGAGCCAATTAGGACAGAAGGCATGACCCTGCAGGACCTGCCGGAACTGAAGGAGCGGGTTTTTAACATTATACAAACAGAAATAACGAAACACAAGAAGACATATGTCAACGGATATTCAGACTATAAAAAGATTAGCACACTTAGCGAGGCTTGAGTTTAACGAGGAGAAAGAACAGGAAATGCTGCAGGACCTGAATAAGATCCTGAACTGGATGGATAAGCTGCGGGAGCTGGACACAGTACATGTGGAGCCTTTAACCCATATGTCGGAAGAGGTGAATGTGCTGCGTGAGGATGTTGCCAAGAATACTGTTACACATGAGGAAGCACTTTTAAATGCTCCTAAAAAAGACTCTGATTACTTCCGGGTACCGAAAGTATTGGAGTAGTCTGCTGACTTCTATATGAATAAAATTAAGTTTTGGAAAGGTTGGGATACTAGCATACGGTATCCCTATCTTTTTTTACTCCTGTTAAGTGCGCTGGCCCTGCTTTTGGGCGTTTACCATTATTTCAGCGGGGAGAGCCTGGCTTTTGGCTGGGACAAAATAACTGACCTGCAAATTGTGCCGGTGCCGGTGCATGAGGTAACACGCCTCCTGGAAACTTTTACCCTTTCTGCCGACGGCTACCTTATTTTTGAGCAGTATGACGTAGCGCTGCCGACTATCAATACGGTGGCGGCATCCTTTATGCTGGGCATACTGGCCCTGTGTATTGCTTACTACACCGCCGCCATCAGCACCATGAAGCAGTTGCCTTACTTTGGCAGTATACTTCTGCTGATGTTGTTCCTGGCCACCTTCAACTTCGATGTGTTAGGTTCTTTTGGTAGTGGCTCAAGCCAGACCCTGCTGCTTATCACAATCGCGTTGCTGGCTATCAGCAGCTATGCGTTTCAGGCTTTCTGGCAAGGGATAAGCTTCGCATTACGTCTGCTGGCAATGCTGCTGGTGATGATGATTATTGCGTTGCTGACCTACAAAGGGGCTGAGTTCCCGGCAGAACTGGTTACGCTGCACCTCGTGAACTACAGTTCTATCGGTACGCTGGTGGCTACGGTGCTGTTTATGCTCTGGGTAGCCTACGAAAACGTGAATGCCCTGCTCTGGATTAACACGCAGGCAAAAACGCCGGAGCGCCGCTTCAGCATGTGGCAGTTTATACTGGTGAGCGTGCTGTACCTGCTCAACCTGCTGTTGCTCTACCTGCGCAAGGTAGGTTACCTGGACCTGGATCTGTTCTACATTAACGGCTATTTCATTCTGCTGCTTTCTGCAGTGGCAGGTTTTTGGGGAATGCGTCAGCGGGAGGAATACTACAAGTCGCTCTTCCTGTTCCGCCCTACAGGTGCCGTACTGTACCTGGTGTTTGCCACCATTGCCTTCCTGAGCATCGGGTATGCCTTTGCCACGGCCAACGACCCGCTCACGGTTTTTTACCACGACATGATTGTGTACACGCACCTGGCTTTCGGTGTGGGGTTCTTCCTGTACATCATGATCAACTTCGGCCGGTTGATAGATCAGCGCCTGCCGGTATACAAGGTGGTGTATCAGCCGAAAAGCTTTTCTCTTTTCTCTTTCTTTGTAATGAGCCTTATTGCCTGTGTTATTCTGGTGATGCGCACACAGTATCGTGTATACTTCCAGGTGCAGGCAGGCTATTACAACTACCTCGGCGACCTTTATTCTGCTTCCGACAACAGCATTCTGGCCGAGCGGTTTTATGAGGAAAGCGATTTGTATGACGCCAACAACGTAAAAGCGAATTACAGCCTTGCAGCGATGCACCGGCTGCAAGAGCAGCGGAATAATGAGATTCTACGGCTGAAAGATGCGCTGGAGAAACGCCCGAACCCAAAATTGTACGTGCGCCTTGCCAACCTCTACGACGAGAAACAGTTCTTTTTTGAGAAGCTGTATGTGTTGCAGCAGGGAGCAGAGCGGTTCCCGGAGAGTGGCGAAATCTATAATAACCTGGCCCTGCTTTACTCCCAGACAAGCGTGCAGGACAGCACCGAGTATTACTTTAACCTGGCGCAGGAGTATAATTCAGACGCGGAATTTGTGCGCAGCAACCGGCTCGCCTATTATACGCGGCAGGCCCTCCTCGACCCTGCTAAAGTAGTGCTGGAGGAAAGCCGGAACGGCAAGAACAAAGCGCTTCGCAGCAACATGGCCACTTTAAGGCAGTTACTGGGCAGGGATCCTAAGAACGAGGATGACTTTGTGCCGGACTCTATACAGGCTGTGGAGGATTTCACCCTTTTCTACAACCAAACCATCAGCAGGCTCAACAAAGGTGATACTACCCGGCTGGAGGCCATCAACAGTTACCTGGCCTCTCCGGGAAACCAGCTGTTCCATGAGGACCTGTTGTTCCTGAAGGGGCTGGTGCACCATTATAATGGCCTGCCAAAAGAGGGCAGGAGGGTGGTAGAAAACCTGGCGCTGCAGTCGGAGCGGCGCAGTGGCTATTACTATAATACGCTTGGCCAGTGGATGCTGGAGGAAGAGAATTACCGGGCTGCCGCTGCTTATTTTAAGCAGGCAAAGGACCTGGGCTATACACAGGCATACCTGAGCGAGGGTTATGCGTTGGCACTTGCAAACCAACCGCAAGCCGCCACACAGGCGCTGGAGGAGGTGGCTTTTTCTGAGAACGAGGCCGCTGTTGCCGTGGCGCAGGATCTGGCAGAGGTGCTGCAGCAGGACGTGAAAACAATTGTGGCAGAGGTACCGGACAGGGACAAGGTGCAGTATCTCTTAACTTATCTGCCGCAACTGAGCCTTCAGGAAGTGGATGCCCTGGTGCAGGCAGTGGAAGAAAAAGACCTGAAGCGCCGTGCCATGGTAGCGCGCGTAGAGTACCTGATAGGCCGGAGGGAATGGAGAGCCGCTTATGAGGCTATAAAAGAAACAGCCCCAAGGCTGCAGCCGGAAGGCGAACTTCGGTCAGCCCTGAACCTGCAGCAGCTAAAGGTGTGGCTTTACGCCGGAAACTACAATGCCTTGCTTAACCGAATGGACAAGCTGTACCTGACAGACCGCGACAAGCGCCAGCGGCTGTACTTTAAGGCCCGCATTGCTGAGGAGAAAGGACGTACAGAAGAAGCAGCCACGCGTTATGAGCAGGCTTTAAAAATGCTGTTGTACGATGAGGAGGTCGTGTTGGCAGCAGCCAACTTCTTTGACAAGTATAAGCCAGACGGGGAGGTAGCTTACAATATCTTACTCAGCGGTATCACTTATAACCCCTATGCGGCAGAGCTCCACAAGGCCTATGCGCTGGAGAGCCTTGACCAGGGCTTGTACTCTTATGCGGAGCAGGCACAGGAAACCCTGCGTGATTTGCTTCCTTCTTCAGAATACAGTACATTTATAGAGAAGTTAAACCAAAAACGCCAGGAAGTTGAGACCCGTGCTGATGACTGGCAACTATGAAAAAACTGTATGAACACGCTCATCGAAACGCACGACATCTCGAAGATATACCGTATGGGTGCGGAGACTATTCACGCACTTAAATCGGTCTCTATCAAAATATCCAAAGGTGAGTATGTTGCCTTCATGGGGCCTTCAGGCTCCGGTAAGTCTACGTTCATGAACATTATCGGCTGCCTCGACACGCCCACCGGCGGTACTTACATCCTGAATGGTAACGATGTCAGCAACATGACGGACAACGAACTGGCGGAGGTGCGCAACAAAGAAATAGGTTTCGTGTTTCAGACCTTTAACCTGCTGCCGCGGCAAACGTCGCTGGAGAACGTAGCGTTGCCCCTGATCTATGCGGGCTACGGCAAAAGCCAGCGGGAAGAGAAGGCGCAGCGTGCCCTTGAAAGCGTTGGCCTCGGCACCCGTGGCAAGCACAAGCCAAACGAGTTGTCGGGTGGTCAACGGCAGCGTGTGGCCATTGCCCGTGCTCTCATCAACAACCCCAGCATTATCCTGGCCGACGAACCGACAGGTAACCTCGACTCGAAAACTTCTTATGAGATTATGGAGCTGTTTGAGGACCTGCACAACAAGGGCAATACCATCATCATGGTAACGCACGAAGAGGATATTGCCAAATACGCACACCGTATTGTCAGAATGCGTGACGGTTTGATTGAGTCCGACACGATGAACGAGGATATCACAACCGCTGCTAAACTACAGGCAGAACATTAATGAAAATATACACCAAGACAGGCGACAAAGGCACCACCTCCTTGATTGGCGGTACCCGCGTGGCTAAATCTGATCTGCGCATCGAGGCCTATGGCACGGTGGATGAACTGAATTCTTATATCGGGCTGGTGCGGGACCAGGAGGTAAACAGGGAGCGTGCCACTATTCTGAAAGAGGTGCAGGACAGGCTGTTCACGATTGGTGCCCTGCTGGCTACAGATCCGGAGAAATCAAAAATGAAAACCCCGGACCTGCACGAAGAGGACGTGACCCTACTGGAGCAGGAGATCGATGTTATGACAGCCGAGGTGCCGCCACTGCGCGCTTTTGTGCTGCCAGGTGGGCACCAGTCAGTTTCTTTCTGCCATGTGGCCCGTTGTGTGTGCCGCCGGGCCGAGCGCTTAGCTATTCATTTACAGGAACTTTCGCCGGTAGAGGATTTGGTGATAAAATATCTGAACAGATTATCCGACTACCTGTTTGCTCTTTGCCGTAAAATGACACAGGAGCTCGGGGCGGAGGAAGTAACCTGGAAGCCGCGCGTCTGATAACACGAATCTGAATAAACTAAAGCATAAATCTACTTATATGTCAGTTGATACTCTAACTATACCTACCGAGCGTGTGCAGGAATCACGCATTTCGAAGGTGGACTTTGATAACCTTCAGTTCGGGAAAACTTTCTCGGACCACATGTTTGTGGTAGACTATAAAGACGGTGCGTGGCAAAATCCGCAGGTGCTGCCTTACGGCAACATGTCTTTAAGCCCTGCTACATCGTCCCTGCACTACGGCCAGGCCCTTTTCGAGGGAATGAAAGCTTACCGTGACCAGAATGGCGACATTCTTCTTTTCAGACCTTTGGCTAACCACAAGCGTCTGAACACTTCGGCAGAGCGTTTGTGCATGCCGGAACTACCCGAAGAACTTTTCATGCAGGGGCTTACCCAGTTGTTGCGTGTAGATTCAGACTGGGTGCCGTCTAAGCCAGGAAGCTCTCTTTACATCCGTCCGCTGATGTTTGCCACAGACGATTATATTGGTGTGCGGCCATCTTTGACTTACCGTTTTCTGATTATTACCTGCCCTGTAGGCAAGTACTACGATAAGCCGGTGAAAGTAGCAGTGGAGCCGCATTATGTACGTTCAGCAGAAGGTGGTGCGGGTTATGCTAAAGCGGCAGGCAACTATGCTGCAGCGCTGCTGCCGTCTCGTAAAATGCAGGAGAAAGGCTATGATCAGCTTATCTGGACAGATGCCAAGGAGCACAAATACGTTGAAGAATCCGGCACCATGAATGTGATGTTTGTGATAAACGGTAAGCTGATTACGCCAAGCCTGAGCACCAGCATTCTTCACGGTGTTACCCGCGACAGTGTACTGCAGATGGCAAAAGACCTGGGCTATAGCGTAGAGGAACGCCGTGTCTCTGTTGATGAGGTTATTGAGGCACAGAAGAATGGTACGCTTACAGAAGCCTTCGGAACAGGAACAGCAGCCATTATTTCCCAGATTTCCCTGATTCACCATAACGGGCAGGATTATGAGCTGCCTCCTGTGGAAGGACGTGAAATATCAAACCGTGTAGCTGCCGAGCTGGACAAAATCAGAACAGGCCAGGCACCGGATACACACAATTGGGTGCATAAAATCAGCCTGTAAAGGTTAAGATAAGCATGAAAGTGCTGGGGTGTAAGCTGCTATGGTTTATACCCCAGCATTTTGTCTTTATAGTACGTTTTCACATCATAAACTAAAATCCATGACAACTGAACAGGTTAAGGAATTAAAGGCCAGAGTTGAGGCCTTGAGGAGGTATCTTTGACTACGATGCCAAGAAACAACAAATAGAAGAAACAGAAAAGCAAACCACTGCGCCTGACTTTTGGGACGATCCAAAAGCCGCGGAGAAAGTCCTGAAAGAAATTAAATCCATCAAAGTATGGACAGACCATTACGAAGAGGTGGAAAAAGCTGTCTCTGACTTTGAGGTGCTGTTCGACTTCTATAAAGAGGGAGATGTTTCAGAAGATGATATCAAACAGGAATTCAAGAAAGCATCGGATGCGGTAGAAGGGCTGGAGTTTAAGCGCATGCTGAGCGGTGAGGAAGACCAGTTGAGTGCCATTGTGGAGATAAATCCGGGTGCAGGCGGCACAGAAAGCCAGGACTGGGCTGAGATGCTGATGCGCATGTACATCATGTGGGCAGAGTCTCACAACTTCAGCGTAAAGCAAATCAACTATACTGCCGGCGACGGTGCAGGCATAAAGTCAGCTACTTTAGAAATAACCGGCGATTTTGCATACGGATACCTGAAGTCTGAGATTGGTGTGCACCGGCTGGTGCGCATCTCGCCGTTCGACTCGGGTGGCCGCCGCCATACCTCGTTTGCCTCCATCTTCTCTTACCCGGTAATAGACGATACCATCAACATCGAGATCAACCCAAGCGACATTGACTGGGATACTTTCCGGTCGGGTGGTGCGGGTGGCCAGAACGTGAACAAGGTAGAGACAGCCGTGCGCCTGAAGCACAGGCCGACAGGCATCGTGATTGAGTGCCAGATCGAGCGCTCACAGCTCATGAACAAAGAGCACGCGCTGCGCATGCTCAAGTCGCGGCTGTACCAGATAGAAATAGAGAAGCGTAACGAGGAGCGTGACCGCATCGAGAGCACCAAGAAACGCATTGACTTTGGCTCCCAGATTCGTAACTATGTGCTGCACCCATACAAGCTCGTGAAAGATATCCGCACGGGTGTAGAGCGTACTGATGTGCAGAACGTGCTGGACGGAGACCTGGATGAGTACATTAAAGCGTACCTGATGCAGGCCTGAGAGACCCAAAAGTGAGTTAAACAGAAAGAGGCACCGGAAACGGTGCCTCTTTCTGTTTAACTTCTATGGTAAAAGCAAGTAAATTTTCACCTGGCCTTGGTGATTAAGCACTCTTTTTTTCCTTAATCAAGGAAAAGATATAAACGTCCTTTCCATTATATAAATACAATTTTTGTGAGCTGTAGTCTTTGGTGCTTTTCCGAATTAGTATAGGACATTACTTTCTTGTGCCATTTTTTTAAAAATATAACTATTTGTTTACCTAATAGTCAGGCTTGGATTGTACTTAAGAGTGAGTGCTTGCTTATTTTGATGTGGTTTATTAGTGCCTTTAACAAAGAACACAGGCTTTTATTGTTTAAACATTAATACAGGGCAGCTTTTTTTAAAAAATTCACTTTTTTAAGGACCTTGTTTGCTTTTGATGATAATAGTATCTAATATTGAAATATAGTAAATACTATAAGATATCAGAAAGAAGCAAAACTCGCATTGCTCAGTAAAACAACAACAGATAATTCATAGTATCCTAATGCTGATTCCATTCTTTGCATTAGCCTACTCTATCTGCTGAATAATATAATTAAAAAAAGGCAAGTAACCGCAGTTTTTGTACTGTGGTTTTGAGAAAAACGACAGCACTTAAAAAGTGCTGATAGGATTGTATTGCCTGAAATTTATAATAAATTTCTATTTTTTTATTTTGTTCACCTTAACTACAAACAATCAATGAGAAAAATTTTACTCATGAGTTTTGTCCTGGTGCTCACGCTTTTACAACAAGTGTATGCACAGAGCAGAACGGTTACTGGTACGGTTACTGACCAGGCCACATCGCAAGGGCTACCAGGGGTAGCAGTGATAGTAAAAGGCACCACTGTCGGAACGGCCACTGGCCCGAATGGTTCTTATACTATTAACGTTCCTGCCAATGGCAGCACGCTTGTTTTCCGTTTTATCGGTTATGAAACAGCAGAACGGGCAATAGGTAATTCATCAACTATCAATGTTGACTTACGAGTTGATAATAAACAACTCCAGGAAGTTGTAGTAACTGCACTAGGCTTCAAAGAAGACAAAGACAAAATCGGTTCTGCTACCAGCCAGGTATCAGGTGCGAGAGTAGCGCAATCAGGTGAGACAAGTGCTGTAACCGGTCTTTCTGGTAAAGCTTCCGGCGTTCAGATTACCAGATCATCCGGAGACCCAGGTGCCGGTGCTTATATCCAGATTCGTGGCCAAAGTACTATCACCAGCTCTGTACAGCCCCTCATCATCATTGATGGTGTTCCTGTAAGCAACAGCTCGCTTGGCTCAGGTGTTGGTGGTGTTGTGCAGCAGTCCCGCTTAAATGACATCAACCCGAACGATATTGCTTCTATCCAGATTTTGAAAGGTGCCTCTGCTGCTGCGCTGTGGGGATCACGCGCCGCTAATGGTGTAATGGTTATCACTACCAAAAGAGGTGCATCAGGCAAAGGCAAAATCAATATTGGCTATGATGTAACATACTCCCTGGATAAAATCAGCTACACGCACGATTTACAGGATATTTATGGACAGGGTTCAGGAGGCGTTTACAGCCCTACCTCATCTTTGTCTTTCGGAGACAAAGTCGCAAACAGATCAGGTGGAGCCGACGCTGTAAATACTTCAGGCCAGCGTTTTGTGGCAGAGGATGGCACCGTGTATTATCCAATCACCCAGAAGAACGACCGTTCTACTTTCCTGGATGAGAACTTTGACGCTGTTTTCCAGAACGGACACTTCCTTGAGCAAAACCTGAGCTTCAGTGGTGGTGATCAGGATGGCAACTTCTTTGCAAGTATCTCTGACCTGAACCAGGAAGGTATAATCCGTAACAATAGCGATTATCGCAGAACAACTGCCCGTATCAATGCTGAGAAGAGGCTTTCCAATACATTCAAGGCAAGTGGTAACGTAACCTACTCTAAAATAGGCTCTAACCGAATTCAGCAGGGTTCTAACACCTCAGGCTTATACCTGGGTTATCTGCGTAATGCGCCGGATTTTGATATCAGAGATTACAAAGGCACCTATTTTAATGCAGCAGGCGACGCTTTCTTAAACAGACAGCGCTCTTACAGAAGATACCTTGGTAACGCTGCAAGCCCGATATACAACAACCCGCTCTGGACGATTAATGAACAGCGCAACACAAGTGACGTTAACCGTTTCATAGGTGCTTTAGAACTAAACTACGAGCCTACCACATGGCTTAACTTCATTGCCCGTGCAGGTGCTGACCACTATACAGACCAGCGCTTGACTTTCTTCCCGCTCAACTCAGCTGAAAACGGAGGTAACGGTTCTGCAACTGAAGAAACAATTGCGGAGACACAGCTTAACGCGGACTTCATAGCGCGTGCAAACCACTCATTTGGCGACCAGTTTACCGGAAGCTTCCTGTTGGGCATGAACCTGAACCAGCGAACTTACAATGAAATAGGGGCTACATACCGTAACTTCATTCTGGGGCAAAGCATCAGTGATTTCTCTAACGCAACAAATGAAAACACGGTGCCTACAGACTGGGAGTCTACCCGCCGTAACTCTGCTGGCTATGCCACTGCTACTTTCGGGTACAACGACATGCTTTACCTGAATGCCTCCGGCCGATTAGAAGCAGCTTCTACTTTTGGTTCACAGGCTAAAAGCGCATTCTTCTATCCTTCTGCTGATGTAGCTTTCCAGTTCAGCAAGCTTGCTCCTTTTGTAGGAAGTGAATTCCTGAGCTTCGGTAAACTACGTGCAGGTTATGGTGAAGTGGGTGTTGAGCCAAGCCCTTACCTGACAACTGATGACTGGGTGCCTGCATTCTTCGCAGAAAGCTGGGGTCCTGGTCTTGATGCCAATGCCTATACAGGTGCTTTCGTAAGAAACGATGTGCAGGGTAACCCGGAACTTAAGCCGGAGCGCAAGAAAGAGATTGAATTCGGTACAGACCTTCGTTTCTTCTCTGACCGTTTGACCCTGAACGCTACATATTATAGAAATGAGACGGTTGACGCTATTTTCTCCCTGCCTGTTGCGCCTACTTCTGGTTACCTGTTCAAAACTGCCAACGCAGCCACACTTGAGAACAGAGGTATAGAAATAGAGTTCGATGGTAAGGTTGTGACCTCAGGTAGCTTTAACTGGAGCATTGGTGGTAACTGGACAAGAAACCGCAACGAGGTAACAGACCTGAGAGGAGTAGAGTCTCTGTTCCTGGCAGGCTTCACGGGCGTATCTTCAAGAGCTGTTGAAGGCCAGCCGGTTGGTGTACTGTGGGGCGGCAGATACGAGCGCAATGAAGACGGTGGTATTGTTACAGATGAGTATGGCTTCCCGGTTACTGCAGCTACTGAAGGTGTAATTGGCGACCCGAATCCAGACTGGAGAGGCGGCCTGAACACAAGGCTGTCATACAAAGGCTTCAGCTTATTCACCTTATTTGAATTCTCTCAGGGTGGTGATATCTGGGCTGGTACAGAGGGCGTACTGCGTAACTTTGGTACATCAGCTCACACAGCTGTGGAGACAACACTTTCTGCGCAGGAAGCTGCATCTACTTATGTGTATGGCGGCAACCTGATATCTGATGTTTATGCTCCTAATACAGACGGCTCTTATACCTTCCGTGGCAGAATCGAAGACTTTGGCGGCGGCAATGTTGCGCTGGACGAACGTTACTATACTACTATTGGTGGTGGCTTTGGTACAAACGGCGAGCAGTTTATTCAGGATGCTTCCTGGAGCCGAATCCGTGAGATGACGCTTTCTTACACCCTGAACAGCGAAGGTTTCAGAAATCTTACAAAGCTTCAGTCGGTTCAGTTCTCTCTGACTGGCCGTAACCTGGCTATCTGGTCGAAGGAGTTCAGAGGAGTTGATCCTGAAACTAACCTGACAGGTACAGGTAACGGACGTGGATTGGAATACTTCAACAACCCTGGTACCAAGTCGTACTTAGCGTCCATCAGAGTTAATTTCTAATACATCAATCTAGATATTTATGAAAAAGATATTAAAGTATATATCCATCTTTTCACTGGCTGTGTCTGTAATGGGATGCGAAAGCTTTGTGGAAGGTTTCGAAGAGGATCCAAATAACCCTAGTGGCAACTCGGTGGATGTTAACAACATGATTCAGGGTGTAATGCTGGGCGATGCGCTTCTTCATGAAGGCGAAATGGCGCGTATGGCCGGTATGTGGGTAGATCAGTTTACCGGGGCTGACAGGCAGTACATGAACATAAACCAGTACCTGGTTACTGCCGGCGACTTCGACAGCCCCTGGTCTACTATTTACTACGCTACCATCACACAGGCTCGCCTGGCAAAGATAAAAGCCAGAAATGAGCTGAACCCGAAGGTTGAAGGCGTGGCGCAGGTGCTGGAGGCACATGCTGCCGGTACTGCTACTGCTTTGTTCGGAGATGTACCTTTCTCTGAAGTAACGATAGAAGAGAATCCTGCATTCGACCCACAGGAGCAGGTATATGCAGACCTGCAGTTGTTGCTGGACTCTGCCATCACAAACCTTGAGTTGAACAGAGGTGTCCTGAGAGGAGAGAAGGATATTTACTACGCAGGCAATGCGCAGCAGTGGCTGCGCGCCGCCTACACACTAAAGGCCCGCTATTACATGCATACCGGCGACTACGCAAGTGCAGAGGCAGCAGCTTTGCAGGGTATCTCTTCTCCGGAGGGCAACATGACGACGCCTCATGGGGAGTCTTATTACAACGTAAATGTTTTCTACTCATTTGGCGAGCTGGAAAGAGCTGGCTACATGACGGCAGAAAATGCGTTTGCACCTCAGTTGCTTGATCCGGAGCAGGCGGGTACCTTCGCCAGAAACCGCAACAATGCAAAGACGGATGAAACAGCCCGCTTTAACTATTACTACACAGGAGAACCAGGAAGTTATGACTTGAATTATGCTGATGAGGCAGCGTTCGGTTACAACCAGGCTTACCCAATGCTGACGTATGCAGAGACGCAGCTTATCATTGCGGAGGCTCGTGCCCGACAGGATAATCTGACAGGTGCAATCGAAGCCTTAAATGCCCACAGAAGAGCACTTAACAGCGAGTACGGAGAAGGCTCTTACCAGCCATACCTTATCACTGACTTTGCTCCTGTTATAGGAATTGAGAACCCAACCGGGGTATCAGTAAAGCAGGCACTCTTAACTGAAATTCTGGAGGAGCGCTACGTAACGTTCATCGGAAACATAGAAGCGTTCAACGACGCCAGAAGAACAGATAATCTTATCAACATACCGGTTAAAGGAACAGCCAGCCAGTTACCAGAGCGCTTCCTGTACCCACAGGACGAGGTTAACTCGAACCCAAATACGCCTAGCCCGCTTCCTGGCTTGTTTGAGCCAACAGCAGTTAACAGATAGTAAAGCAGCTGTGTCCGGAAGTTGAAACACCCTTAGTTTACAGGTTCAGCTTACAGCCACAGTAATGAAAGCTCTGGGAGACCAGATGTAAAACCACCTCAAGGTAACCTTGTGGTGGTTTTTTTATAAGTAGTCTGTTTCCTGTACATAAAGTTGATTGCAAAATGCAGGAAGGATAATGGTGCACTTCTATAGTGTGAAAAAAGATTAAGTGCTAATTTTAAAAAACGATAGATAAGTATGCTGTTACCAAACCACAGTGGCTTTACCCTGGAGGCAGGGGTGGATGAGGTGGGCAGAGGCTGCCTGGCAGGTCCAGTAGTAGCGGCAGCCGTTATACTGCCCCCGGATTACCGGCACCCACTCCTGAACGACTCCAAAAAGGTCAGCAAAAGGCAGCGGGAGCTGCTGCGGGAAGATGTTATAAAAGATGCCGTGGCGTGGGCCATAGGCGAGGCTTCCCCGCAAGAGATAGATGAAATAAACATTCTGCATGCCACCTACCTGGCGATGCACCGGGCACTGGAACAGCTTGGGCAGGAGCCAGAGTACCTGTTGGTGGACGGCAACAGGTTCAAGCCTTACAAAGAAGTGCCTTTTAGCTGTATGGTGAAAGGGGATGGGCGGTATCTCTCCATTGCCGCTGCTTCGGTGCTCGCCAAAACGTATCGCGATGACCTGATGTGCACGTTGGCAGAAGCCCACCCGCATTATGGATGGGAGCAGAATGCAGGTTATCCTACAAAACTACACCGGGATGGGATTTTAAAATACGGTGCCACTGCGCACCATCGGCAATCGTTTACGCTGCTGCCAAAACAACTGGAGATATTCTGAGGTTGCTGTGCCGGAATCTGGGGAATCTAGTTCGGCACAACAGCTACTGCTTTAGTTTTATCAGGTCAAGAAACAGGCTGAAGCTGTCGAGGGAGGAATGGCTTCTCTCAAAACTGTCGAAGGAAAGCGGCTTTACAATATAGCCTGCCACATTCAGGCGCTGGGCAGCCACCCGGTCTACGTCTTCGTTCGAAGTGGTCATGATAAAGACAGGAATATGGCTGAACTCCGGGTCACGGCGCATTTCTGCCAGGAACTCGAGGCCATTCATTTTAGGCATGTTAATGTCCAGGAGAATGACGCTGGGGGCAGGTGACATCTTCTCAGCGCCTTCTGTTCCACGCAGCATGTTCAGGGCTTCACGGCCATTACGTGCCACCAGTAATGGAATGGAAACGTTTATCTTACTCAACTCCCGCTCAACATTCATAATATCCAGGTAGTCATCTTCTACTAAAAGGATATTCACCTCTTTATCACTCATTATATCGTTGTATTCTGATAAGAACTAAAACAAATTTACAAAATCATTTCACTTTTTAGGCCATGTAAAGGTAAATGTAGAGCCCTTTCCAAGCTGAGATGTAACCCTTATGGTACCACCCTGCCATTCTACAATCTTCTTTACAATAGTTAAGCCTACACCGGTGCTTTCCATAGCATCCCGTTCCTGCAGCGTCTGGAAAATTACGAAAATCCGCTCATGGTAGTCTGGGTCAATACCCGGACCATCATCTGAAACAGAGAATTCATAAAAATTATCTTTTTCATGGCAGGTTACCTGAACCAGGCCCTCACTTTTGTCATGATACTTGATGGCATTGTTTATCAGGTTGCTGAATACCTGCTGCAGCTGTATACGGATAGTGTACAGAATCGGCATATCATCCTGTACTTCTATTCGGATACCTGCCGGAGGAGCAAGCATATCTACAATCTCGCTGAGCAGTATATTTACATCTACTTCTTCCTCTATCTGCTTTGTACGGCCAATGCGGGCCAGCGCCAGGATACCATTGATCAGGTTTTCCATACGGTGCACCCGAATACGCATCATCATGAGGTACTCCTGCACTTTTGGCGGCAGTTGCGTGCCCATGTCTTCCTCCACCCAGCGGGAAACCACCTCAATGCCGCGTAGGGGGGCTTTCAGGTCATGCGATACCACGTAGGCAAACTGGTCGAGCTCCTTGTTCTTGCGGTCCAGCTCAGAAAATGTCTCATCAATGGTAGCCGACATACGGTTAAGGGAGTGTGAGAGCTGACTCAGTTCGTCGCGGGAATTGTCAATGATCTGTGTTTTGTATTCGCCTTTCGAGATTTGTTCGGCCAGCGTCACCATTTTGATAATCCGGCCTGTGATAAGACGGGTGATGTAGTACGCCCAGCTCAGCCCCAGTATAACCGAAAGGAGCGTGAGGATGGTGGAGAGTTGCCGGGTGTTCTTTGTACTCCTGCTGAGGCGTTCACTCCGCTCTGCCCGCACCTGGTATTCATAGGCATTAAAGTCCCGGAAGGAGGCCCGGATGGAATCCATTAATGCTTTTTCACCTAATACAAGGGACTCCAGCTTTGCATCAAATTCACGGGTATCCAACGTGTCAGCACGCTTTAGTGCTATGAGCGGCTCAACATATTCTCTCTGCAGGCGGTTTTGCAGGTGCATGATTTCATTTAACTTCTCCACCTGTTGCGGAGAGTCGGAGACATATTTCTTTGTGTCATCAAACAGTTGGGGCAGCAGGTTTTTTGCCTGTACATAGGGCTGCAGAAAAGTCTCATTGCCGTTCAACAGAAAGCCACGCAAGCCCGTCTCCATGTCAATAACATTACGTTGCAGGGAGGCTGAGTTGCGGACTACCACCTGGGAACGTGTCACCCATAAGGTGTTATCGATAACATCTTTCGACAGCCGGTAGTTAACAATAGCCACCGCTGTAAAGAGAAGTGAAATAAGTAAGAAGCCTGCAAAAAGTTTAAAAGAGAGTTTCATTTAAAGGGTGCTTTTCCTCTACCTTAAAGGCATGCAACAGCATGGCTGAAATTTAAAGGTACAACAGTTTTCTGAAGTTTGTAAGCCTGCCGGAGCCGCAGCGCCAGCACAGGAGGGGAAGTAGCATTGAAATGCGCAGCCTGCGTAGTTCATAAAAAAGTAAAAACGGCATCAGCATAAAAAGCGAAGCTAAATCAATGCAAAGCAATACGCTAGAAGAAAAGGAATGTTGTAGCAGTAGCAGCTTCTGTGCCTGTTTCAAAAAGCCGTTTTGCTGTAACGGCAGGGCAGGCAGTGGAGGTTTTATTTCGGAAGCGGATTTAATTTACTTAATTTTACCCCACAATTACGCTGAACCTCACATAACACCGCATGGAACTTAAGAAAATTGCTTTGAATGATGTGCACGAGGCATTGGGTGCCAAAATGGTGCCTTTTGCAGGCTACAACATGCCAGTGCGCTATTCGTCTGATATAGAAGAACATAACGCCGTTCGTAATGCCGTTGGTATCTTTGATGTGTCGCACATGGGCGAGTTCATGCTGCGTGGCCCACAGGCCCTGGACCTGATTCAGCGTATCACTTCGAACGATGCCTCTAAGTTAACAGATGGGAAAGTGCAGTACTCCTGCTTCCCAAATGAAGAGGGCGGTATCGTGGACGACCTGCTGGTGTACCGTTTCAGCGAGGAAGAATACATGCTGGTGGTAAATGCCTCCAATATTGAGAAAGATTGGGCTTGGGTGAACAAGTTTAACACCAATGGTGTGGAACTGGAGAATATCTCTGACGAGGTGTCGCTGTTTGCAGTGCAGGGTCCTAAGGCGATAGAGGCGCTACAGCCATTAACCGGTATAAACCTGGCAGATATGGTGTACTATACTTTCGAGAAAGGGGAGTTTGCCGGGGTGCAGGATGTTATTGTCTCAGCGACAGGCTATACCGGGTCTGGTGGTTTTGAGATTTATGTAAAGAACCAGGATGCAAAAGCGGTGTTCGATGCCATCATGGAGGCTGGGAAAGATGTCGGTATCAAGCCTATCGGGCTTGGTGCACGCGATACCCTGCGTCTGGAAATGGGCTTCTGCCTTTACGGGAACGATATAAATGACACAACCTCTCCACTGGAAGCGGGATTAGGCTGGATAACGAAGTTTGACAAGGACTTTACAAATGCGGATAGCCTGAAAGCCCAGAAAGAAGCTGGTGTTAACCGCAAGCTCATCGGTTTTGAGATGATGGAAAAAGCCATTCCGCGTGCACATTACGACATTGTGAATGCGGAAGGTGAAAAAGTGGGTGAAGTAACTTCTGGCACCATGTCGCCGTCGCTGGGCAAAGGTGTTGGTCTTGGCTACGTAACGAAGGAGTACAGCAAAGCAGGCACGGGAATTTTTGTCCGGGTGCGCAACAAAAACATGAAAGCACAGGTGGTGAAGCTGCCTTTTTATAAAAAATAGTTGTTGGTTATTCGTCGCCCGCTTTTCCAGGGAAAGGCAGTAAGAGGCACGGCAAACGATAAACAAAGACATGGCAAGTATAGATGTGTGCTACAGCCCGGAGCTGCTGCACTTATATGATTTAAAAGGAAAAGCAGTGGTGGCTGTAGATATTCTGCGGGCCACTTCTACCATGGTAACGGCTTTTGCACATGGCGCCAGGGATATATTTCCGGTGATGGAGCTGGAGGAGTGCCGTGCTTTTTCCGAAAACGGCTGCCTGACAGCTGCCGAGCGTAATGGCATAAAAGCAGAAGGCTTTGACCTTGGGAACTCTCCGTTCAGTTACATGAATGGTGCTGTAGAGGGGCACTCTATTGCTATCACCACGACCAATGGTACCCGTGCCATCCGTTTGTCGGAGGCTGCCGAGGAGGTGGTTGTGGGTGCTTTTCTGAACCTGCTCACAGTAGCCAATCATTTAAAAGAGCTGCAGCTGGATGTATTAGTAGTTTGTGCAGGCTGGAAAGGGCAGTTTAACCTGGAGGATACCTTGTTTGCAGGTGCCCTGGTAGACTGCCTGCAGGAGGATTTTTCTTTTGAAAACGATGCCACGCTGGCTTCGCTACACCTGTACCAGGCTGCCAAGTCCGATGTATTCACATTTTTGAGGCAGTCGTCGCATGTGCGCCGCCTCGAGAACCTGGGCATCCAGGAAGATGTTCAGTTTTGCCTGCAGCATAACCTGTACGAAGTGCTGCCCGTGTGGCGCCAGGACAGACTGATAGACCTGGCAGCCGTTGAGAGTTGATTAAGTTAGAAGGTTAAAGAGTTAAAAGGTTAGAAAGTTTCTTTTCTTGCTATACATAAAAAGAAGGCTCGCTGTTAACAGCGGGCCTTTCTTGCTTTGCAATCTCTTCCTGTTACGCTTCAGCGAGTCTCTAGACTCGCACCTACTTATGTCACCGAACGAATACCGGCGGCAGATTCAGCCTATTGTAACTTTCTAACCTTCTAACTCCCAGCCTCTCTACCTCTCCAGCTTCTTGTTGTTTTTGTGTCGCTCACTGTCGCGGGCGGTTTTCTTTTCGAGGTTTTTGCGCAGAGCCTCTGTTAAGTCTGTTCCGGTTTGGTTTGCCAGGCAGATGAGCACAAACAGCACGTCGGCCAGTTCATCGCCAAGGTTTTTGCCTTCGTCGCTTTTCTTAAAGGACTGCTCTCCATACTGCCGCGAAATAATGCGGGCTACTTCTCCCACCTCTTCGGTAAGAATGGCCATATTAGTGAGTTCGTTGAAGTAACGTACCCCGTTTTCCTGTATCCACTTATCTACAGTGGCCTGTGCTTCGGCTAATGTCATGCTGTGTCTGCTTATCTATTTACCAAATTTAACCACAAAATCGACATACGGTATGCCTATGAAGATAACATCGCGGGCAATGTCAGGGTTGTTCAGGAAAGCAAAGTCAACGGTAATCTTCTCTCCCATAAAGCGTAAGCCGTAGGAGTATACACCATAGTAGCCATCTGTTGGCACAAACCAGTTTTCTGTTACCAGCGCTGTTTTTCGCCCAACCCGCCGCATGCCACTCAAGGTAACCACAGGGCTTTCGGTAGCTTCTTCATTTATATACCCAAAGCCGGCGCCAAGTGTAAGGTTGTTGTCCCTGTTGCCATAGGTAACAATGCCATACCCGATTCCTAAGCCTGAGAAATCCAGGTCAACCCCGGCTGCGTTTACATACAGAACACCTGCCCCGGCATTCCAGTTTTCACTGATAGGGAACGTGTATTTAGGTGTGACATAAAAAATAGGTGTGCCGGAAAAGGTCGAAATCAATTCAAACCCAGCGCCTATAGTAAGCCTGTCCGTAATGCCATAGTTTACGGAGTTGAGGACTATGTACGTGTTCTGATAGTATGCTTCCCCTTTTTGCAGGCTAAAGGCAGTTGGGGAGAAAAGGTAGCGGGTAGCGTTTGGGTTCTCAAACCAGTACTGGCCGTTTTTGAAGTTTCTGTTGTCCAGGATCCGGAAGCTCCTGACAGCACTCATCAGAATGGTGATTTCACCGGCACTTTCAGTGAGCAGGCGAATGCCTGCTTCACTTTGGCCCAGGTATGTGCCCTGAATCACAGAGCCATCCTTAGTTTCTACAACCCAACGCTGTGGCGGTGAGGTTTGTGCCTGAATGCTGTCTGTTTGCTGTGCCAGCACAGCAGTAGTTGTACCAGGCCAAAAGGTAATACACAGCAAAAAGAGTACAGCCATGGAGGCTGTGCGTGATCTGCTAACCATAATCCGGAGGTAAAGCAAAATTGAACTGATTCCACAATTACCTCTAAATATATAGAAAAGCGCTATATTGTGAACTAATAAGAAGTTTAAAGTTTAACTATTCCTTGTTCTTAGTGTCTATTGCAATGGTGACAGGGCCATCGTTGAGCAGCGAGACCTTCATATCGGCACCAAACTCCCCTGTTTGCACTTTCTTCCGAAGGGCATCTTCCAGTAAGGTTACAAAACGCTCGTACAGCGGAATGGCTACAGCAGGAGGGGCAGCATTGATGTAAGAGGGACGGTTGCCTTTCTTGGTGCTGGCATACAGGGTAAACTGGCTGATAACCAGGATGTCACCCTGTACGTCCTGCACGCTCAGGTTCATTTTTCCTTCGGAATCCCCAAAAATGCGCAGTTGCGCTACCTTGCCTGCCATCCACTTCAGGTCTTCTTCTGTATCGTCAGCGCAGAAGCCTGCCAGCAGCAGCAAACCATGTGCTATTTCACCCTTAACCTTATTTTCTATAACTACGGAAGCCTGCGTTACCCGCTGAATAACAATGCGCATGATGTGCTCTGAATTGGTTTTGCGGCAAAGGTACCAATAGCACCCTAATCTACATACCCTTCGTAGCGGATGCGGCTTACTTTTCCATTCTTCAGGTAGAAGTGCAGCGAGGTAGGAGCGCCTTCGTGGTTTGAGGCTATGATCTGGTTGCTGCTCTGGGTAATAACCAAATCCTTGCCTTGTGCTTTCAGCCTGTTCAGAAGTTCTGCCTGGCTCATGCCCACGCGCAGGTTGTCGCGCAGCTTAATGTCAGCGCTCTGGATGTCGGCCACCTGCAGGAGCAACTCACCTGACTGGCTCGGGGCATAAAACTCCATCATGGAGTTGCCAAACCGGATCGTGAAAATAGTGTCGGTTACGTCAGTCTTGTGGCGGTTTTCGATGGCATCCGCATCCAGTGTTAAATCAGAGTCGATGCGGTCGATGTAGGTGCTCAGGCTGTTGCTCTGGCTGCGGCTGGCTACAAAAGGATTTCCTAACAAACTGATGGTAGCAGGTGCAGCAGGTGTACGCCGGCGGGTGGATGCAGTATCAGTTAAGGCAGTACCGCTGTGCTCGGCAGGCAGCAGGCGTTCTTCTTCTGTTGCCGTATCAGAGCTGCAGGCTACTGCAAATGTGTTCACAAAAAGCAACAGCAACATCAGGCGCACAGAAAGGCTGTACGTATAGCGGAGGCTACTGAAGCGGCGGATAAGCATGAGAGTAATGGTAAAGGTTGTGCAGGTAAGAACTATACTTACATACGAGATGTAGCCGCTCAAAAGTTATAGCTAAAACGTCTCCGCTGGTTGTTTGGCCCCGGGATAAAGTATAATTTTGTGGCAAAGATGATACAAAAATGAATACACAGCAAATAGCGCTGATAACATATACAGATACTGGTAACTATAGTGGTATCTCTGATGAGGAAAACAGCAAACTTTATGATTTGTTAAAAGAAAAAGGTTTAAATGTTTCTTTTCAGATTTGGGATAACCCGGCGGTAGACTGGAGCCGTTTCGACCTCATCGTCCTGAAATCGCCCTGGGACTACTTCGATAAAATCGATGCTTTTTATGCCTGGCTGGATGAGTTGGAGAAGCTGCAGGTACAGGTACTGAACCCGGTAGAGATTGTGCGCTGGAACGCAGACAAGCGTTACCTCCTGGACCTGCAGGAGCAAGGGGTAAACGTAGTGCCAACCGTTTGGCTCGAGCAGGGGGATACTTTTGAGGCAGGTAAGCTGTTCCAGCAATTTGGGGCCGCGAAAGTGATTGTGAAGCCTGCTGTAAGCGGCGGTGCCAAAAACACCTTTGCGCTGACTCTGGAGGAGGCAGAAGCAAAAACAGAAACCATAAACCAGCTGCTGCAGCAGGAAAGCTTTCTGGCGCAGCCTTTTTTATCGGAAATCAATACAAAAGGAGAGTGGTCCTTCCTGTTCTTTAACGGCACCTACAGCCACACGGTACTCAAAACCGCAAAACCCGGCGACTTTCGGGTGCAGCACTTCTACGGTGGCACCGTGCACACACCGGAGCCTCCTGCGGCACTGTTAGCAGCAGCACAGCAGATAGTGGACAAACACGCTCCCGGCTGCCTTTATGCCCGTGTGGATGGTGTAGAACTGAATGGAGCGCTGGCCCTGATGGAACTGGAACTGATCGAGCCATTCCTGTTTATGAATACGAGCGAAGACACCTTGCAGCGTTATTATGAGGCCCTGCGGGTGCAACTGGAAGAAGCTGCAAACCTGGTTTCATAAAAAAGAGAGTAGCTAGTGGCTTATGCCCTGTTGTGAAACACCAGCAGCGGTATATCAGCCTTCAGCACCAGCTTTTTTGTAAGGCTGGGGTTAAAGAAACCATCCAACAGGGAGCGTTTGCGGTTTGTAACAGCTAGCAGATCCACCTGCTCTCTTTCCACGAATTGCTGCAGGTCGCTGGCTGCGTCCTGCCCCTGTAGCAGCAGAAAGCGGATGTTGTCTGTATTTGTTTCGCGCTCCAGCTTTGCCTGCAGTTGTGCTAGTCTTTCATTATCCCCCTGCGCGGCAGCGCCTGAAGTAATGTGGAGGCAGAGTATGTGCGGGCTAAAGGGTTGTAACAACTGCTGCAGTGTCCTGATTGCCTGCGGGTCCGTTTCATCGAAGTCAGTGGCATAAAGCACATGCTTTATGTTATGGCTTTGGGCATGTTGTGGCACCGTCAGCACCGGTATGTGAACATCGTCTACCATCTTAGTGGTGATGGTGCCGAAGATAGAGCGGCTCAGGCCTCCTTCGCCCTCGGTACCCATAATGATCAGGTCTGGCTTAAAGCGCTGGGTTTCTTCCGGAATTACATCATCTGGTGAGCCCTCCGCAAAGGAGGTGCTCAGGTGTACCTGCCGGTTACCAGTCTTGTTTTGCAACTCCTGTCGCAGGCCCTCCAGTTTGCGTTGCTCCTCTCGTTCGTTCCGGTTGATGATGCGCTCAGTTGCCTTTTCTGTAGGAGTAATATTTTCCTTATCTTCTCCTTCCGGTACCTTCCAGGGAGAGGCCAGGTAGTCTTTAAAGCAGTGCAGCAACAGTATTTCTGCTTCTGGTGCTGCCGACGCAAGATTCAGGGCATACTGGCAGGCCTTATAAGTGCTATCCTCAAAATTTACTGGAATAAGAATTCTGAACATGGTAACGGTGGTAACAGTTAAGGTTTTATATACGTGGCAGCAGTTGCGATGTGTTGCTGTTTCTACGGCCGGGCCCATTATACAAACAGGGTTTGATGTTCCAGGCTGGCAGCCATTGCCCTGTTAAGTGAGAAAAATAAGTTAGTTTTGTTGTCGGGAACGCTTATTATGCCAAAACGCATTGTATTCTTCTTTATTGGCTTTGTTATACTTGCCTCGCTGCTCTACTACGGTTTTAACCGGTGGACTGAATCCAGGGAGAAGATAGACCTGTGGACATTAGTGCCGGAGAGTGCTGCGCTGGTTATAGAAACGAACAACCACGAATCCCTTGTGGCACACCTGCGCGAAACGGAGCTGTGGGAGAGTTTCTCGATGCTGCCCCTGGCGCAGCGTTTCGAGGAGAACCTGGCTGCCATAGACAGTGTAGCTCCGGGTAACGAGCGCCTCTCGCGCTTCCTCAACGAGAAAAACATTCTCACTTCCATCCATGTGGTGGGGCAGTCTGAGGTGGGGTTTGTCTACTATGTGCCAGTAGTATCTGTAGGAGAGCACCGTTTTCTGCGTACCCTCACCGAAAACATAAACAAAAGTGACGTTTTTGAGGAAAGTGCCCGTGATTATGAGGGCATGCTGCTCACCGATGTAGCCAATACACGACTTGGCAGTGGTTTTACCTACTTTACTTACCGGAACAACATTGTGCTCAGCCCTTCAGCTGTGCTGGTAGAGGAAATAGTGCGCCGTATCAACCGCTCGCAGTCAGCGTCCATCAAAGAAAGTTTCGGTCATACCGACTCCCTGGATAAACCAGAGGTATACGCCAACGTTTTTGTAAACTACAGGGCTATACCTGAATTGCTGGGGCTTTTCCTGAAAGATGACGTGATGCCGGAAGTACGCTACCTGTCTTCTCTTTGCCAGAATGCCATGCTGGAGCTGCGGCTAGGGGGGGACAAGATATTTGTGAGCGGCTTTTCGTCCCCGGAAGTACTTCAGGGTTCACTGCACCAGGTAATGCAGCCGCAAGAACCGCAACCCCTGGGGATAAGGGCTTACCTGCCGGGCCGCACAGCAATGTTGCTGCATTTTGGGCTGGAGGAAATAGAGCGGTTGCGTGTGGCGCAGCAAAACGAAGGCACCTACGCTGCTACTGTAGACAGCCTTGCTGCATCCTTCAGCCAGGAGGCTGCAATAGCCTACCTCGAAACAAACAGCATCAACGCCAGCCCGGAGAAGATAGTTTATGCGCACCTGGCAGACCCTGCCGTAACGGAGCGCATCCTGGCCAGCCTTAACCGGCAGGCAGCAGCTACACAGAGCACCTCCACAGCGCAGTATGGCAACTACACTATCCGGCTCCTGCCTGTGCCGGAACTGCCTGCCCGCGTTTTAGGAAGCTTGTTTAAAGGCTTTGAGCAGACTTATGCGGTGCTGATAGACGAATACCTGATAATGTCAGAGAGCAGAGCCACGCTTCGGGGCTTGCTGGATGATATTTCGGAGGAGAACGTATGGAGCACGTCGGCGGTGCAGAAAGGTTTTCTGGAAGAGACGCTGCAGGAAGCAAATTTCAGCCTCTACCTGAATACTGTGAATGCCTGGTACATCCTGAACAGGAATATAGAGGAGGTGGAGCGTGATGACCTGCTGCAGAACGCTTCTTTGATCAGGCGCTTCAGCCAGGTGAGCCTGCAGTTCTCTAAGGTGGAGCAACAGTACTATACCAGCCTTGTCATACGCAGGCCAGACCGCAGTAAAAGCAGTACAGCGCAGGATGTTTTTGCTGCGGAGCAGGTGCTGCAGTTCGATACCCGCCTTGGGAGCCGCCCTTACCCGATTCAGAGCGCAGTAGACCGCACCCGGGAAGTAGTGGTGCAGGACTCAGCCAATGTGCTCTTCAACATCACTGCGAACGGCAGGCGCGGCTGGGTAGATTCGCTGCGGACTTCTGTAAGGGGGATACAGCAAATAGAGTATGGCCCGGAAAAAAAGCTGCGGTACGTTTTTGCTACAGCCAGCCGCATCCACGCCATCGACAACCAGGGGCAGGAACTCGAAAACTTCCCGTTTAATTTAGGAGACTCGCTGAACATACAGCACCTGGCGGTTTTTGACTACGATAACAACGGGGAGTACCGCCTGCTGGTGGATGACAACATGGGTAACCTGTACATGTATGACATGCGTGGTGCGCCTATACAAGGGTGGCAACCCCGCCGTATGGATTATAAGCTGGCAGCCGAACCACAGCACCTGCGGGTAGGAGGACACGACGTTATCCTGGTGGTGCTGGAGAATGGCTACATCTACGCCCTCAACCGCCAAGGTGATACCTACCCCGGCTTCCCGATAAACCTGAATGCCCCTGTTTCTGCAGGAGCGGTGGCAAGAATCGGTGCCGACTTAAGGCGCACAGAGCTAACAGCCGTTACCCGGTATGGCAATGTGGTGACCTTTAACCTGCAGGGCAGGGTGCTGCAGCGGGAACAGTTACCACGCCCAAGCAAACGCGCCCTGTTTAGCCTGGTGCAGGAGAGCAGCGGCAGGTCCTTCATCATTGTGCGGCAGGAACAGGGACAAGTCACACTTTTTGACCAGGATCTGAATGAGCTGTTTTCGAAGCGGTACGTTACATCAGCCCCTAAAATTGTGCAGTACTTCCACTTCGGGGGTGACAACAGCCTGTTTGCTGTCACGGAAACCGGCCCGCAAAAAACCTACCTCTACGACAGGCGGGGAAGCCTTATCGGCAATCGCCCCCTGGAGAGTAACCAGCCTGTAACCATTTACTTCAACGAGGCATCAAACAACTACACGCTTTACAAGGTTTTCCGCCGCGAGCTGAAGAAAATTGATTTTGTGCTACCAGATTAGGTTAAAAAATCGAAACAAGGAATGGAATGCAAAAAGCAGCAGGGGCAGCTACAAATAGCTGCCCCTGCTGCTTTTTGCATTCCATTCTTATCTGTTAAAAGCGACTGAACCAGCCTTTTCGGTAGAAAAAGAAGAGCTGAAACAGGATAAGGGTCAGCATCAGCAACATCAGGACAGGATAGGCATAGGGTTGGTACAGTTCCGGCATACTGTATTCAAACACCTCGCCTGTTTCAGGGTCTTCCCGCGAAAAGTTCATCCCGTAAACACCGGCAATAAAGCTGAGTGGAATAAAAATACTGGAAATAATGGTGAGCACTTTCATGATTTCGTTCATGCGGTTGCTTACCGTGGCCATGTGCAGATCCACCAGACTGGATGTCATCTCCTTGTGGTTGTCTATCAGGTCAATAAGCTGAATGCTATGGTCATAGGCGTCCCGGAAGTATGCCTTCAGGCTTTCAGGAATCACATCCTCATCCATCCGAAGTAACTCCGTCATCTTATCGCGCTCCGGCCATACGATGCGCCTTAGTTTAACCAGTTCACTTTTCAGGTCCAGTATCAGCGTCAGGTTGTTTCTGGATGGGGTTAAGAGTACCTGCTGTTCGAGGTCTTCTATATAACCGCCAATCTCTGCCATCACCGGAAAGTAATAATCCAGCACCACATCCATCATAGCATAGGCCATGTACATGGTAGGCCGCTGTCTGATGATGCCTTTACCCAGACGGATGCGCTCCCGGAGCGGATCAAGGCAGTCGGCGTAGTCGCTTTGCAGGCTGAGCACGTAGTTTGGCCCGGTGAATAGTGACAGCTGTACATCTTCAAGCGATTTTGTTTCGGGTGACCAGCGCAGCATCCGGGAAATAATGAACAGCCGGTCTTCGTCGAACTCCTCCACCTTTGGTCGCTGATAATCGTTGATCACGTCTTCCATCTGCAGCGGGTGCAGCCCGAAATCATGTGTCAGTTGCTCCAGCACCGCCTGGTCGCCGTAGCCCCTGATGTCTATCCAATGGCGGGCATCAGGCTGAGACTTCACGCGCTGTAGTAGCTCAGTATAGGACTTCAGTTCCAGTTCCTCGAAAAAGTCCTGGTTAAACGAGATGAGGAAGAAACGCGGAGGAAAAGACTCTGTGGGGGCGCTGAATGATCCGGGTCTTAAGCCAACCTTACGCTCTAAAATCTTATTCCGGGAGCGGCGGTGTTTTCGTTTGGCCATTATGTAGTTAGAGAGTTAGGAAAATTAAATTCAGGAAGATATTTCACTCAGTACGTGTACTTCAACGCCTTCCATGTCTTCAAGTTTTGAGGTTATTTCCTCCTGCAGCTTTTTACGCACCTCCAGCGTCAGGCGGCAGTCCAGTTCGAACTGTTGGTCCCGCACCTGGAGGTCATATTCTTTGACAAGGCTCATCACATCGTTCATCTGCGGGTAGGCATACTTTGCCTGCAGCAGTACAGTTTCATGCTTTTCTACTATGGTGGCATGCTCCAGAGCATCGGCAGCGGCTGTTTTGTAAGCATTTATCAAGCCACTCACACCTAGTTTTGTGCCGCCAAAGTAACGGATTACCGCAATCAGAATGTTGCTGAGGTCAGCAGAGCGAATCTGTCCAAGGATGGGATCTCCTGCAGAATGATTAGGCTCCCCATCGTCGTTGGCACGGTAGCGGCCTTTGTCGGCTCCCAGGCTATAGGCATAGCAGTGGTGTCGGGCATCATAATACTGCTTCTTTAGCTCCGCCATCGTTTCCTTGACCTCCTCTTCTGTGTATACAGGGTAAGCGAGGGCGATGAATTTGCTGCCCTTCTCTTTGTACAGGCCTTCGGAGGGAGCCTCTATCGTTCTGTAGGTATCTTCCATTGATAAATAGCCGGCCGCCGCTAAGCGAAAATCAGTTGGCTTAACGACTGCCTGTTATGGTATGCTGCTTCTACAAAGCTAACCTATCTGTGCCCAAGGGCAAAATCACGGTTGCCTGCTACACTTTTTAGACTTAAAAGTTTTAATTTAGGGCACAGGCAGCCGCTGGTTTATTTAAAACAGACGAAGAACTGTGCTCCTTGTAAGACTTTATTTTAACTGCATTAAACAAGATACACTTTGCCGGCAAATCCATACCTTCTGCAATTCGACCGCATCGGTAGTCCTGCAACAGGCTACATCACCACCACACAGTACGCTGAAAAAGTGCCTTTTGCTATCCGGCGTGTTTTCTGGACCCACGGAACGCCACCGGATGTGGTGCGGGGGCACCACGCCAACAAAGCAACGGAAGAAGTGCTGGTTGCCTTGTCCGGGCAAATAAAAGTGAAAACTGACACGGGGCAGAAGGTGCAGGAATTTGTGCTGGCAGATTCCCAGACAGGACTCTACATCCCCGCCATGTGCTGGAACGAGATCTATTTTTCAGAGGGGGCTGTCGCTGTGTGCCTTACGTCCACGGATTATCATGCAGATGATTACATCCACGACTACGCATACTTCAAGAAGCTGGCAACCCACATGGCGCTGTAATCGCACTACCCGCTGATGAAGCCAATCCCTTACTTTGAGTTCAGAGACTTTCCATCAGGCAGTGAGTCCGCTATGCAGGCTGCTTTGATGGAAGCAGTTGCCAGTAAACATTACATTCTAGGGAAGCAGCTCTTTGCTTTTGAGGAGGAGTATGCCCTTTACCTGGGGGCTACGGCAGCAGTGGGGGTGGGCAACGGCTACGATGCTCTGGTACTGGCGTTGAAAGGAGTAGGCGTGGGAGCAGGAGACGAGGTTGTGTTGCCGGTGCACACCTTTATTGCCACCATCAACGCCGTGCTGAAGGTAGGGGCAAAGCCGGTGCTGGCAGAGCCGGATAGCAACACTTATAACATCACGGCTACTACCGTTTCCAAAGCTATCACCTCTAAAACAAAGGCTATACTGCCGGTGCATTTGTATGGGCAGGTGTGCGAGATGGAGCCCCTCTTGCAACTGGCAAAGGAGCAGGACCTGAAAGTAGTAGAAGATGCTGCGCAGGCGCACGGAGCAACTTGTAGAGGGCAGCAGGCGGGTACCTTCGGGCATGCCAGCGCCTTCAGCTTTTACCCTACCAAAAACCTGGGAGCTCTGGGCGATGCCGGTGCTGTGGTGACAAACGATGCTGCTGTGGCCGACTTTGTGCGGATGTACCGTAACTATGGAGAGGTACAGAAGTACCAGAGCGAGTTGGTGGGGGTGAACTCGCGACTGGACGAGTTGCAGGCGGCGGTACTTCGGGTAAAGCTTTCCTGCTTGGATCAGCTTAATGCTGAGCGGCAGAGGCTGGCAGCTGTCTACCTGCGGGAGCTGGAGGGGGTGGGCGATGTGTTGCTTCCGGCTACAGCTCCCGGATGCGGGCACGTTTATCATATCTTCAATATCCGGACAAAGCAGCGGGATGTTCTGCAGCAACATTTACGGAAGCAAGGAGTTCAGACTGCAATACATTACCCCGTGCCCGTGCATCTGCAGCCTGCCTATTCTTTTTTAGGTTATAGCGCCGGCAGCTTTCCTGTTGCCGAGGAAATCGCCGGAACCAGCCTGAGTTTACCGCTGTTCCCGGGGCTGCAGCAGGAAGAACAGGAGCGGGTGATAGATTCCATCAGGCGCTTTTTCAGGTAATTGCTGTTACCTTCGCTTTACGCCACGTACATTCGTTCATGAGTCAGTTGCCACTTGTTTCCATTATTTGCCTGTGCTATAACCACGCCCGCTTTCTGCGGGAGGCGCTCGATTCTGTGCTGGCCCAAACCTACCCAAACATAGAGGTTATTGTAGTGGATGACTGCAGCACCGACGGAAGCGTGGGTATCATTCAGGAGTACCTGCGGAAACACCCCCGCCTGAAGTTTATCAGCACGGGCCATAACAGAGGTAACACGACCGCCTTCAACATGGGCTGGCGTGCCAGCCACGGCGACTATATCATAGATTTTGCCACTGACGACGTGCTGCTGCCCGAGCGGGTGGCGCAACAGGTGGAGGCCCTTGAGAAGCTGGATAATACCTATGGTGTGCTGTATACCGATGCCGAGTACATTACGGATGAGGGTAGCCACATCGGGTATCATTACAAGCGCAGGCCAGACGGCAGCCTTGCTGCCTATGCACCTTCCGGAGACGTGTTTGCTGACCTGCTGGGAAAATACATCATCTGCCCTCCCACCATGATAGTGCGCCGGCAGGTGTTTGTGGATTTGGAGGGCTATGATGAAACGTTGGCCTATGAGGACTTTGATTTCTGGGTGCGGTCGTCGAGAACGTACAACTATTTTTACCTTGATAAGGTTACCACGCAGCGGCGGGTGCATAACCGTTCCCTCTCCAAAGGGTGGTATAAAGCAGGAAACAGGTTACTTGCCTCTACTGTAAAAGTATGCCGGAAAGTGGTTGCCTTGGTTAGAACTGAAAAAGAGCGTGCAGCACTGACTGTCAGGTTAAAATATGAGGCCCGGCATGCCTACCTGACTGGCAACTATGCGGAGGCAAATGAATTCCTGAATTTACTCCGCCAGCATGCTGGCTTGCCGGTTTTGTACCAGTTTCTGGAAGTGCTAAACAGGCAGAAAATTGACCTGAGTTTTCTCCGCCGGGTGTATTACCAGCTTAAGTATAAAAATTAATTGCACTCTTTCTCTGATAGTTCTGTTGAAAAATGAGCAATCAGGTATAACCCTTTTCCTTTTTTACGTAAGTATAAGTTCCTGAACTACTTAGTGGTAATGTCGTATTTTAGTTGTACTAAAATAAAGTGCAAATAAGCTACTATTTAGTATAAATAAGTATATTTGAATTTAAATCAACCAACATAAAATGATTACAGCAGCAACCTCTCGCACAGAAGTAATAAAATGGATGGAAGGCTTTGTGGGTGAAAAGTTCTCTGAGTTACTGAAAACAGTAGAAGATAGCTGGCAACCGGCCGATCTACTGCCGGATGCAACTATGGAAACTTTCTTTGACGAGGTAAAAGAGCTACGGGAACGTGCCCGCGACCTGAGCTATGACTTGCTGGCCGTGTTGGTAGGCGATACCATCACTGAAGAAGCACTGCCAACTTACGAGAGCTGGTTGATGACGATAAAAGGTCTTCCGCAAGACCCGGAGAGCCCTTGGATGAAGTGGAACCGTGGATGGACAGCCGAGGAGAACCGCCATGGCGATGCCCTGAACCGTTACCTTTACCTGAGTGGCCGCATTAACATGCGCGAGATGGAAGCCTCCACGCAGTACCTGATTGCAGACGGCTTTGACCTGCAGACGGACATGGATCCGTACCGCTCTTTCGTATACACCAGCTTCCAGGAAACGGCAACCAATATATCACACCGCCGTGTGGCACAAATTGCCAAAAAGCAGGGCGATAACATGCTGGCCAAGCTTTGCGGCCACGTAGCAGCTGATGAGGCCCGCCACGCGAAAGCTTATAAAGCGTTTGTAAGCAAGATATTTGAAGCTGACCCGAACGAGATGATGCTTGCTTTTGAAGACATGATGCGCAAAAAAATCGTGATGCCAGCTCATTACATGCGTGAGTTAGGCGTGGACCTGGGTAAGACATTCGGTCATTTCACAGATGCAGCACAGCGTATTGGGGTGTACACTTCTTCAGACTACACTGACATTCTGCAAGGGCTGATTGACGAATGGAAGATTGAAGCCTTAACCGACTTGAACGAGGCCGGTGAGCGTGCCCGTGATTATGTAATGGCTCTGCCTGCCCGTCTGAAGCGAGTAGCAGATCGTATGAAAGCGCCTACTTTAGAGTATAAATTCCGCTGGATTGCTTAACCCGATTTAAGCTGTAACAGGACAAAATAAAAGACGAAGGCCTGAGCGTAACGGCTCAGGCCTTCGTTTTTATGGCTGAATCATAATTTACAAGGTTGAAGGATTGACAGGATATACAGTAGGTATTCCTCTAATCTGCTGGTGCGAGCTTGCAGCTCGTACAAATACTTTTGATGCTGGGGGTATGAGCTGCAAGCTTGCACCAGCGCAGGTTTTATCTTCCTGCTAATTCTTTAATCCTCTAAATCCTGATTGGAATAATTTACTCCTTCACCTCTACGCCTTTCCAGAAAGCGATATAGTCCCTGATTTCACTTGCTGCCTCTTTTGGATCTGGATAGTACCAGGCGGCATCCGGGTTTACCTCACCGTTCACTTTTACATGATAATAAGAAGCTTCGCCTTTCCAGGGGCAGGTGCTGTGGGTGCGGCTATCTTCCAGGTACTGCTTGTCTACTGTGTTTGGGGGGAAATAATGGTTGCCCTCAATTTCTATGGTTCGGTCGCTGTCTGCAATCACAATGTCATTCCATATCGCTTTCATAGTTTTTCTCGTTTTAGGTTAGATGTAGTATATTTATGTAATCTACTACAATACCTGCTGCAAAGTTTAACAGCCTGGGCTTATGGTTCTTGCCTGTACGTTCTTGCAAACAGCGGAATTTTAGCCCATTTGCTCCGAACAATGCACCTGCTCTTTGTGTTATTACCTACAAACCCTTCATTATGGCTATAGGATACCGATTTACAGAATATATACCGCCTCAGGATGATAAACCCGGATTTGAATCATTGCTGAAGATTTTCATGCAGCTGGTGACCATCACGTCCGGTGATGTAGGAGAGGCCCTGAGCTGGCTCAGTTCCCTCGACAAGCAGTACAACCTCACCAGCGATGAATACGGCATTGGCAATTTCATTGAAGACCTTCGCAAAAAGGGATACCTCGACGAGGACAAGCAACAGCAGGGAAGCTTTAAGCTTACTGCCAAAAGCGAACAGGGCATCCGCAAGAGTGCTTTAGAGGAAATCTTCGGTAAGCTGAAGAAAGGCGGCAAGGGCAGCCATGCCACACCGCACACAGGCTCCGGCGACGAGGCCAGTTCTGACCGCCGCGAGTACCGCTTCGGCGATTCGCTGGACCAGATTTCTATGACGGAGTCGTTGCGCAACGCGCAGATAAACCACGGCATCGGCGATTTGCGGCTGACAGAGCAGGACCTGGAAGTGACCGAGACAGAGCACAAAACGCAGGCGGCCACGGTGCTGATGATTGACATCTCGCATTCTATGATTCTGTACGGCGAAGACCGTATTACGCCAGCCAAGAAAGTAGCGATGGCTTTAGCGGAGCTCATCAAACAAAAGTATCCAAAAGATACCCTCGACGTGCTGGTGTTTGGCAACGACGCCTGGCAGATAGAGATCAAAGACCTGCCTTACCTGGAGGTTGGCCCCTACCACACCAATACCGTGGCGGGCCTTGAATTGGCCATGGACATTCTGCGCAAGCGCAAAACGCCAAATAAGCAGATTTTTATGATAACGGACGGGAAGCCAACCTGCCTGAAAGAAGGAATACATTACTATAAGAACAGCTTTGGCTTGGACCGTAAGGTGGTAAATAAAACCCTGAACCTGGCGGCGCAGTGCCGCCGCATCAAGATACCCATTACCACGTTCATGATTGCCTCTGACCCCTACCTGCAGGCTTTTGTGGATGAGTTTACCAAAGTGAACAATGGCCAGGCCTACTACAGCAGCCTGAAGGGGCTGGGGCACCTCGTGTTCCGGGATTACAAACAAAACCGCAGGAAGAACTTTTAATTGTTTATGAGCCAGAGAGCAGAAGCAACTTACCAGGAATCTCCGGCAGGCGGCGGTGTGATGGCTACCTTCTTGCCCCACCTGCTGGTGCAGGTTATTGCCCTTCTTGCGGGTTCTAACGGGCTTGTTGTGCTGGCTTTCTCGCAGTGGCCCGGCCTTCTGTTTGCTTTGCTGTTCCTGCTCTTCCAGGTGTGTCTGCACTTTTTCATTAAGTCCACAAACAGCTATGTGCAGTCTGTTTCAGGCAAACCTCTGCAGTTGCTGCTGCAGGTCGTGCAGTCTGCATTTGTGGTGCTGGGCATGGCAGCCCTGGGCATCCTGTTCTGGTGGTTATTTGAGTGGAGCCTGTTCTATTTGGAAAATGCGGGCCGCGGGAGCAGCTTTTATTTTGATTTACGTGGGGTCGTGCTGTCGCTGGTGCCGAATCTGGTGTTAATGGGGCTGTTAGGGGAGGCTGTCCGGCAGTTCTTTCCGCTCCTGAAACAGGGGAGGCGCCAACTGGTAAAGTAGTTCATCACAGGAGATGAAGCATACGTACATAAATTTTAGCTACAAAATTGATTCTAACGCATCAGTCAGCCTAGGCTGACTGATAAACACAGAGATACATGAAATACAAGAACATACCAGCCGAAAAGCTTTTACAAATAAAAACACTGGGCCAGCTGAAGGCTGCCGGCTATGAACCGCAGTCGGTAAAGCAGGAGCTGCGTGCCAACCTGATTACGAAGCTGCAGAACAAGGAAGAGGTCTTCCCGGGCATCTGGGGCTATGAGGAAACCGTAATTCCGGACATGCAGCGCGCTATCCTGTCGATGCACCACATCAACCTGCTGGGCTTGCGGGGGCAGGCGAAAACGCGTATTGCCCGCCAGATGGTGGACTTGCTGGATGAATATATTCCGGTAGTAAAAGGTTCAGAGCTGAACGATGATCCGTTGCAGCCACTCTCGCGCTTCGCAAAAGATACCGTGCAGGAGCATGGTGATGATACCCCGATTAGCTGGCTGCACCGCTCTGAGCGCTATACCGAGAAGCTGGCGACACCAGATGTGTCCGTAGCCGACCTGATAGGGGATGCTGACCCGATTAAAGCGGCCACCATGAAGCTGCCGTACTCCGACGAGCGGGTGATTCACTTTGGATTGATTCCGCGCTCACACCGGGGCATTTTTGTGATAAACGAGTTGCCGGATTTACAGGCCCGCATCCAGGTGTCGCTCTTCAACATTCTGCAGGAAGGCGATATACAGATACGTGGTTTTAAGGTGCGCATGCCGCTGGATATACAGTTTGTGTTCACGGCCAACCCGGAAGACTATACCAACCGCGGTTCCATTGTAACGCCGCTGAAAGACCGTATCGACTCGCAGATTATCACGCACTATCCGAAAACTATTGAAACCGGTAAGAAGATTACAAAGCAGGAAGCTCATGTAAAAGAGGAGCAGGAGCAGCTGGTAAAAACCAACGACATCATCGGAGACCTGATTGAGCAGGTAGCCTTTGAGGCCCGTGAGAGTGAATATGTAGATGCCAAGAGCGGTGTATCGGCCCGCTTGACCATTTCTGCCTACGAAAACCTGCTGAGCGCTGCTGAGCGCCGCGCCCTAATGAACGGCGAGACCTCCACCTATGTGCGGGTGGCAGATTTCCTGAATACCATTCCGGCCGTAACAGGTAAAGTAGAACTGGTGTATGAAGGCGAGCAGGAGGGAGCCGGGCACGTGGCGCAGGTGCTGATGGGCAAAGCCATCCGCACACAATTCCTGAAGTACTTTCCGGACCCGGACAAAGGCAAGAAATCAAAGCAGGGCAGCCCGTACAAGAGCATTACGGAATGGTTTGGCGAAGGCAATACGGTGGATATCCTGAACGATGCCTCTGAGGCCGAGTATAAAAAAGCTATACAGAGTGTGCCGGGCCTGAAAGGACTGGTAGAGAAGTACCAGCCGGATGCCAAAGGCGACGAAAAGCTCTTCCTGATGGAGTTCGCCTTGCATGGCCTGGCCGAGCATAGCCAACTCAGCAAAAATCGCCTCAGCACGGGCCTTCAGTTCAAAGACCTGCTCAGCGGCATGTTCTCCATGCCTACCTTTGGCGATGAGGAAGAGGACGACAATAACTATTAGTGAGAACCGGGTACACGAAATTAAAAGGCAGGAGCGAAACTCCTGCCTTTTTTATTGCTCAATAAGTTCTGATGATATCTGTTCCCATTCTTCTTCTAAAGAAACAGACGGCCGCTTTCTGCCTGCTTTTCTGTACCAGTAGTCTGCGTTCCAGGTGTCGCCTTCTTTGCGGTGCAGGTAGGCGTGTATCCAGGCGGCGTCTTTGTCGGGCAGGTCCTGGATCAGTTCATGCGATTTGTCCCAGTTGCCTTTGCCATCATACCAGAGTGCCTGCAGGTATACAGATGCTGCTGCTGGTGGTGTGTCATTCGTTAAGCTTTGTTGAAAAGTCTGTAAATCCATTATTTTGTTGATTTTGCGGGAGATGTTTTGATATACATTTAAGCGAATTTAAGGAACATGAACCAATCTGGAGTATTGGCATGGCCGCCTCCGTGGTGCCAGACAGATTTGTACTTCTCTTTGTTCAGGGCTACGTCGGGTGCGGATATCGGGTTTAAACCTACATGCTTTGAAACAGTTTCAGTGCTTCAACTACTATGAGCGGTGTTATGCCAGCTTCCTCTTGGGCTCGGTTCAGCAACCCTGTGCCTTAAAATAAAGTAGCCTGTGGATATGGGACATATTTCGTTGTGGCCAATTCTGGTGTTGGTGCTCATTCATACCTTAGGTAGCAGGCTCCGCTTTTTAGAAGGGCTACCCCGAAGCGTTTGGTTGTCAGGCGCAGGAGGCGTATCCGTGGCTTATGTGTTTATGCACCTTTTTCCGGAACTGCAGGAGGGGCAGGAGCACCTGGAGGAAAACGTGCCTTGGGCAGAGGAATTTCTGAAGCACCACATCTACCTGATGGCACTGATTGGATTAGCTACATTTTATGGCCTGGAGCGCTCTGTTGTGTCAGCAAAACGAGATCAGATTAAAAAAGACAATAGTAAAGGAAAAGCGCCCAAAGGCGTTTTCTGGTTACATATTGGCTCTTTTGCACTCTACAATGCCCTAATAGGCTACATCCTGTTTCAGCGGGAAGAAGAGGCTGCACAGTCCGTCATACTGTTCACTATCGCCATGGCCCTCCACTTTCTGGTAAACGACTATGCCTTACAAGAGCACCACAAGGAGATATACAGAAAGTACGGCCAATGGATACTGGTGCTGGCCTTGTTGCTTGGCTGGGCGGTGGGTTATATACAAGGCGTAAATGAGACCACAGTGTTCATCCTGACAGCCTTTATAGGAGGAGGAGTTGTTCTGAACGTGCTGAAGGAGGAGTTGCCCGAAGAGCGGGAAAGCCGCTACTGGGCCTTCCTGCTCGGGGCTGGTTTATATGCTATACTCTTGCTGTCTCTGTAGGCGGGTGCAGCTGGCCTTCTGTGCGGGCCACCATCATCGACACCGTCGCATCGCCGGTTACGTTAACGGTGGTGCGGCACATATCCAGTATCCGGTCGGGGGCCAGTATCAGGGCAATGCCCTCTACGGGGATGCCTGCCTGCTGCAGTACAATCACCAGCATTACGGTGCCGGCACCTGGCACGGCAGCTGCCCCGATAGAGGCCAGCGTCGCCGTCATCACAATCCCTATCTGTGCCATAATATCCAGCTCAATGCCATAAGCCTGCGCAATGAAAACGGCGGCCACGGCTTGGTACAGGCTGGTGCCATCCATGTTAATGGTGGCTCCCAGGGGCAGCACAAAACTGGTGATTTCCCTGTTTATGCCCAGGTTTTTCTCGCAACGTTCCATGGTAACCGGCAGCGTGGCTGCGCTGGAGGAGGTGGAGAATGCCAGCATCTGTGCCGGGAAAATGCCTTTGAAAAAGTCCTTATACTTTGTCTTGCCTACAAACACAGCCAGCAGCGGGTACACCGCAAACACCATAATGGCCAGACCCGCTATTACCACCAGGCAATAGTAACCGAGTACCAGCAACAGTTCTACAGCCGAACCCGGATCATCGCCGGCAAACTCTACCACCAGACCGGCCAAAAGGGCAAATACGCCATAAGGAGCCGTTTTCATGATAATGTCCACAATCTTCAGAATAACGAGGTTGACGCCTTCAAAAAAATCATTGACGGGTGCTGCTTTATCCGGTGGAATCATAATGAGGGCGATACCGAACAGGAGCGCAAAAAAGATGACCTGCAGCATGGCACCGTTGTTGGTGAGGGCGCCGAAGATGTTGTCCGGCACAATGTCTACGAGCGGTTGTAGTGGCCCCTGCTGCTCCACAGCGGCGGCATCAGAGGATTTCTGGGTAGTGGTGGCGGCGAACTGCTGGTTAAACTCTTCTCTTTTTTCTGCTGAAAAAGCTTTGCCAGGCTCTGCAATGTTTACCAGCAGCAGCCCCAGTACTACGGCTATCACGGTGGTGAGCAGGTAAATGCCAATCGTCTTGGAACCGATACGGGAGAGCCTGCTTACATCGCTTAGGCTGGAGACGCCTGTTATCAGCGATACCAGTACCAGCGGAACAGCGATAAGTTTTAGCAGGTTGATAAAGATGGTGCCGAAAGGCTGAATCCAGTTAATGGTGAATTCTACGAGGCCAAAGGAGCTGGCAAGCATACCCCAGGCCACGCCCAGAGCCATACCAATCAGGATTTGCCAGTGTAAAGCAAGTTTCTTCATACGATGTTTTGTTCGGAGCTGCACAGGGCAGCACCCTATTCCGTAGAGTATGATTATGTATTGAAGGAGCTTTGGACCAATAAGCCGGGACAGGCAAAGCAGAGAAATCCCTTTGGGCACAGAACAGGCTCCTAGGTAAAGCTACGCATAATTACTCAGGAAGCAGGTTTAAAGTTGGAAAGATGCCGTGACAACTGCTAAAAATACAGCAGAAACAGCTCCCTTTAAACAGCAGAAGCCGCTCCCGGAGCGGCTTCTGCTGTTTAATATAAATGAGCAACAGGACTATTCCTCGTTTACAACGATTTTCTCAATCCTGTCATTCGCTCTGATTTGGTCAATCACCTCATCGCCTTCCACTACTTTGCCGAACACGGTGTGGTTGCGGTCCAGGTGGGCGGTGTTTTTGCGGTTGTGCACGATAAAGAACTGCGACCCGCCTGTGTTGCGGCCAGCATGGGCCATAGAAAGCACTCCTCGGTCGTGGTACTGGTTCTCGCCTGTCAGCTCACAGTCAATCTTATATCCCGGGCCACCTGTGCCTGGTACACCTTTGGCTCCCTCGCGTGTGTTAGGGCAACCACCCTGTATCACGAAATCAGGAATAACACGGTGAAAAGTAAGTCCGTCGTAAAAGCCTTTCTTGGCAAGATCTATAAAGTTCTGTACTGTTTTAGGAGCATCTTTTTCAAAGAACTCGACTTTCATCACACCTTTGCCAGTATGTATTTCTGCAGTTTTCATGGTTTGATATTTTTCTTGTAAAACAATGTTGATAACAAAAGTACTGATTTTATAGTTTAATAGGGCTAAAGGCTGTCGCTTTGCAGCGTTCAGCTTTGCGGGTACCATGCCGGCATACAGATTTATACGAAACGCAACCAGTACATAACACTATGAAAAAAAATAAACTAATGGCATATACCTTCGCCCTGTTTTTAGGTTTTAACCTGATGGGCTGTGAAGGTACAAACGAGGAGAATGCTAATAACGAATTGCAGCGGGAAAACACGGAGCCAAGAGCACGTAGAGAGGCCGATAGCCGTGGAATAGAGCCCTCCAGCGATCTTATCCCCAATAATGATAATGCGGACCTGAGTGTGACAAAGCCAGATATTGGCGGCCATGAAATGATGGCAGGGCAGACGGTTTCAGAAAACATTACCTCAGGCACAAACCTTTCCACATTTGCATCCCTTATCCGGCATGCTGAAGTTGTGGGGCAGTTAAGTCAGGCAGGACCTTATACTGTTTTCGCTCCCTCGAACGAGGCCTTTGAGGCGCTTCCTGAAAACGAGCTGGAAAACCTGATGAAACCTGAGAACAAGCAGCGCCTGCAGCAGCTTGTAAACAACCATGTCGTATCTGGCACCATGTCTGTGAGGGACCTTCAGGATGGTGCCACATTAAGAACAGTGGGAGGTGCGCAGTTGCAGGTAACAAAGCGAAACAACACGTTAGCTGTAAACGGTGCCGAGGTGGCAGAAGCCAACATTGTCAGCAGTAATGGAGTGGTACATATTGTTAATAAGGTCTTGGCAGCAAGACAATAATAAAGGATATAAAAAAAGAAAGGCAGATGAATCAAATCATCTGCCTTTCTTTTTTTATATCAAATCAATACCAAGCCGGCAAAGCAGCTTAAGAGCATGCCCGGTGCAAGGGAGTTATCTGTTTACCCCGGGCTTCTGCCAGCTTATTGCAGCGTACTTGCAAGCTTCAAGGCTTCATATGCATTCACAATGCCTCCTGTACGGCTAAGCTCCGTCATGGCCACTCTTTCGCCTGTGCCCGGTGCCATAACAGGTTCCGTGATTTTGGTAACGGAACGCTCAATAACAGACTTTATCTGTGTGGCTGATAAATGAGGGTAATAAGACTTAATAACAGCTGCCAGACCGGCTACTACCGGCGATGCCATGCTTGTGCCGCTGAAAGGGGCATACTGGTTACCACCCGGAACGGTAGAGTATATATTATCCCCGGGAGCAAACACATCTACTACGTCTTTGCCATAGTTAGAAAAAGGAGCAATCAAACTGTTTCGTGTAGGGCCGTTGGCGCCTACGGTAATTACGTTCGGTGCTTTCTTGTTGCCTTTAATGGTATAAGGGTTAGGGAAATACGGTTCTACATCAATGTTCTTGCTTTCGTTTCCTGCAGCCCGTACTATCAGTACATCATGCTTCTCTGCGTATTTGATGGCGTCTTCCACCCATTTGCGCTGTGGGGAGAATGATTTTCCAAAGCTCATGTTGATGATTTTAGCGCCATTATCTACTGCATAACGAATCGCCAGGGCTATATCCTTGTCATGCTCATCACCATCAGGTACTGCTCTGATCATCATGATTTTTACGGCACTGGCTACACCGTCTACACCTAGTCCATTACCTCTGGCAGCACCAATAATGCCTGCCACATGCGTACCGTGCGATGGGTCACCGGCCATGATGTTGTTATTCCCATAGAAACGGTCCTTGAAGTTACTGTAGTCATCTTCCACTACCATTCCCCTGTAATCTGCCGGAGCAGTCTCTGGGGCTTTCAGGTTAGCTTTCAGGCTATCCGCATAGTGCTGCAGCAGAGCAGGAAGCTCCTGGTTGGTTGCACCTGGTTTCACCCGCTCAAAAATCAACCCATAAATCATCTTTCCCTGGTCGATACTAGGGTCGTTTATTTTAAGCGAATCCAGGTCCTGTGCTGTATAAGTGTCTTTCTGGATAAGCCCGGTGAAGAAAGCATCTACACGCGGCAGAACATCGAGTAGGCTGTACATCATCTCTACCTCTTTGCCGGCTTCAGATACCTCTGTTGCATGGGCCTTGCTCCTGAGCCAGACCTGGTACAGGTCGCGGTCTTTTCTTTTAACCTGCTTTTCAGAAGTTATGTTCTTAAACTTGTCTTTGTACTTAAAGTATATCCGCTCACTCTCGTAAGAGTCTTTTGTTACGTTTTTATTTGGGTTGTCCGCTCCAAGGAAGTTCCACCCGTAGATGTCCCCGGCATAACCGTTCTTATCAGGGTCCTGAGCTCCGCCTGCCGCTTCAAGGCGGTTCTTCCATAAAACCGAGCGTAGGTCTTCGTGCAGGGTATCAATGCCACTGTCAATAACAGCCACTAAAACGGGCGCTGGCTTTTTGTTTTGCACTAGCTCTTCGTAAGCTCTCTCCATGCTGATGCCGTATACCCCATCAGTTTTCTGGTCCAGCAGGTGCCAGTTTTGCGGGACCTGCTGTGCAATCTGGCCAAAGGCAACTCCTGAGGAAAGAGCAAATGCTAAGGCTGCAACTATTTTCTTCATGCTATAGAATGTGTGTGATGACAATTTTAAACGCGTCTAATACCATTACTGTGCCAATTCTTTTCTGGCTGCTTTACACAAAGTAATCATTTTGAAGCAATCATCTTGCAGGTCAACACCAGCAAGCCTAAAGCTCCAATGCTCTACAATGGGCTTGTAGCTGCTATTTAGGTGAGACGTGTGGCCACGAACATAGGCAAGTATAAACTGCTCGCGCACCGCTTGGTAGTTTAGAGCCTTACAAATATAGCAAAAGTATAAACTTAGCGATGGCTGTTATGCCAGTCCTTGTAACAGCACTGCTTCTCCGATAGCGGGTATTTTGAGCCCCCGCAGCATTCCTCCGGCAGCAATTTGCTGCAGCACACGCACAGGCTCTCCTAAGGGTTCATCGGAAAGGTCGAAGGTGCCATAGTGCATGGGGATAAAAGTGCCTCCGCGCAGGTGGTTAAAAGCCTTTACAGCCTCGTGCGGGTTCATGTGGCTTTTAGACATCAGGAATGAAGGCTTGTATGCGCCCACCGGCAGCAGGCACACATCCATAGGTCCCAACAGGTCCTCTATCTCCTCAAAATGCTGGCCCATGGCCGAGTCTCCTGCAAAGTACAGGCTAAGTGTTGGTGTCTTCAGCACAAAGCTGCCCCACAGCACCTTGTTCATGTCCAGCAATCCGCGCCGGTGCCAGTGGGCGGCAGGCATAAAGTATACCTCCACACCCTCAGGCAGCAGGTCAAACTTCTGGTACCAACCCGCCTCCTGGTAAGGCAGGTGCGGGTTTACGCCACGCAGTATGTCGCCTGCACGCAGTGGTGCCAGCGCCTTTAGCTGTGGGTTACTCCTGAACACGGTTCGTATTGTTTTCTTATCGAGGTGGTCGCGGTGCCCGTGCGAGAGCAGCAGGAAGTTGATGTTGCGCAGATGCTCCGGCGGACAGGGGAGGCCTACCTGGCGGGGCAGCGTTGGCAGGTCGTAGAACACAGGGTCTGTCAGGAATGTAACACCTCCCAGCCTGATAAAGAAACTGCAGTGCCCCAGCCATACTACCATGTCCTTGTCTGAGTCTATGAATTCTGACCCTGCCTGTATGGGCGGTTTAAAGGTATCCAGTTTCTTCTCGTTGTGCTGAGGGTTCTTGCTCAATTTCCAGCGCACTACATCGCTTAGTTGCGGGTTATACATGCTCTCCCCGTTGGCAAAGCGATCATTGATGGTTTTGTTGCCTCTGTAGTCCTTCTTTATCGTTTCCAGGCGCTCGTTTCTGATGTGGCGTATGTATTTGTTGTGCTGCAAAGTCCTTTTTCGTTTGTTTTGCTAATCTAACACTAGAACGTCGGCTAAGGTTAGAGGGATGATTTTAGGAGCTTAAAATCGCACCGTCCTGTGTTTATAAATGCTTCTTTTATAATAAAAGTACTTTTTGTACTAGTTGATACAAAATGCAAAGTAGTCAGAGATAATTAAAAGGGAGGCACGTTGAACTTCTAACCGCCAGTTATCCGGTAAAAATAGCTAAACTGTTTTTGTAATCTATCCTAATGTAATGCTGAAATAACTAAGGCTATATAAGTTATAAAGTATAGCATGTTCCGGCAAACTGAATTTCATTGATCTAGCTATCTGCTCCTTTTGCAATTGCTTTTTTGATGTTTAGAAATGTGAAGTTTTTTTACTAAAATATAATTTAGTTTATAAACCTAAAGGATATTTTGAAGTATACAAATATGTAATGTAATAATTTAAAAAATAAAAAAGTGTGAATACAAGTTGAGAAAAGCGCCTGTTTTCATATATTGGAGCCTTTTGGCTTCGTATTTAACTGCTGTTGTTACGAAGCATCTGTTTTGAATTTTATCTTTTACAGAGACTTCCTGATGTTTGAACAGCTTTTTCTTTAGGATAGGGAAGGGTTGTTACACCTGCCTGTGCAGGAACCATAGAGCAAGTTATGGCAATGAGGAAGAATAGTAATGCTGCTGCTATAAAATGCTTTGCAAACTATGTGAACTCCTGTAAAAAGTATGCGCCTCCTCACCTGAGAGTAGTACGGGTATGCATTACCCTAAGTTATAAGTCTTTACCTGTACAGAGTACAAGTACCTGCTGAACAAGCCTCCTTACTGCCTGCATCGAATACTCTTCGGTTGTGATCTCGCCCTTTAGTTTCAAATTTATCTATTTATAGAGTAGCACCGTGCGCGGTAAAGAGAAGTTTGTGAGCGTCTAATTACAAATGCCCTTCATCAGCACTGTATTATCCTGCAGTTTTACTAATTGATTATGACTGAAATAAGCAATGTCCTAAATGCTATTTTAAGCAGAGGTTCAAAAAAGTGCTTTGATTCTTCATAGACGAAAGCCATCTGTTTCATGCTATCACAGAGAAGATGATTGTATCGACTCATATAGAAAACTAGAGTGCTGCCTTTATACATTTAGTTGAGGAAAACTAGTCACTTGTTTTATTCTAAAAAGAATTATGACAGCAAAATTATTTTTAAAAGAACTGAGTAGGGGTTATCCAATACTAAATTTGGGTAAGCCTGAGCAACGGTATCTAAAGACTATAAACATATGTAGTCTTTTTGTAATGTTAGTATTTGCTTCCTGGGTTAGTCCCTCTAATTCTTTCGCTTTTAGTTGCAAGTACAATAATATTTCCCGGAGTGATGACCATGGAACTAGTAAAGGAGCAGTTCAACATGTGGCTTCTCAAACGTCCCAGTATAGTTCCTCTTTTAGGAGATATTTTAGCCGACCTACTATGATACTTGATGCAAGTTCCTGCTTTGGGTATGAAACTCTCAGGGAGGGTCTGCTGGAGATAGTTCCTATTAACGCAATAGATAACAGATACTTTCGGAAAGCAACAATCACAAAGGATAAACTGATTATTTTAGATGAATCTGCTCCTTTACAGGCAGATTATATAATTGATATATCCCATTTAGACTTTGAAGATGAAAAATCAGCAATGTCTTTTTTTGATAGCTATCGTGATAACCTGGTTCAGATAAAGGTTGATTTCAATAACAAGAACATTACACTCTATCTTTTTCATGAAAATATTATAGGTGCAGCATGGAGTGTAAGCGACTGGAACAAGTATTTAGCAAACAAGCATGAAAGAATAACTACAAATTAAAGAAAATAAATTATGAAAAATATTTTAATAATCGAAGAATATATTTTTAAGGTTATATTGTGTTTTTCTGTCCCTGCTATCTTTTTTAAAGTTAGTGTTGCTGATGCTCAACAAGTAGGTGGAGAAGCGTTTTTGAAAGGTCAATACTTAGAAGTTGGTATTGCAGAATGTGGGTCGTTTGGAACAGCAGGCTCGGCTCCTGCAGGGTACCATCCTAATATGAGTGGAAACAGGTTAGGATTTGTTGCGGATGCAGACCAAAATGGGTGGGATATAGGAACTCCCCCTTATAATGGAGAGTATTTTTTACCCGGTTCACCAGAAGAGGGATGGGGTGTTGAAATCAACGGTATTAATTATAATAATAATGGCTCTGTTATAGTTAAAGGTTGATAGGTACTTTATGAAAGGTATGGATAAAGTAAACCTACTTCCGTATATAGTGCTGATAACTGTATGTTCACGTATATCCAATAGTTGTAGGTAAGTTGTAAGTATAAAATGAATCTTGTAATGCTCATCCTTTCGTTTTTAATTTTTCAATCCAGCCAAAATGGATTTGAAACTGGTTGGTATCGAACTAAATTCAAAAATGAAAATCATGAATTACTAATAAGTGCAGATAGCACATTCATATTCAGAAAAGGGAGATGGGACTATACCTTTGGGAATTGGAAAATTGCAGATGAAAAGCTTATCCTTAATTCGAAGTCTCTCACTCAGATGGATAGTATAACAGTTGCTTTAAGTTCTGGAAATTACTTTAGCATTGAGAATAAAGAGTTCAGAATAAGGAAAGGAAAGTTGATTGATAGAGAAGGTCATAAATTTATTTATAAAGAAAAATAAGAAAACCTTCCTACAACAAAGTTCAGCCTTAACCCTCGCTATGCTTCGGGCTTCGGCTGCACCAGTCCGTTAAGAAATCAGAACTTGGTAGCGTTCTTCTATATTAGAGTACCTACCCAAAGACAGTTTATCAGAAAGAGAGGAGTGGTAAAGTTCACTTACCATGCCTCTTTGCTTCTTGAAGAGTTCCATGAACCTGAACAGGTTCAGGTAGCTTTGCAGATATTTCGTGGCTACACCGTTGAACTTTTTGATGTAATCCTTGAACCGTTTCGCAAGGTTGTTCAGGTTGTTCACATGGTATATCTTCCCGACTGAGTACTGCTTCTTGGAGGCGTGTATGCGGTAGTGCGTGAAGCCGTGTGTCTTGGCGAACGAGTTGATGGAGGGGTGCTTGTCAGAGCAGATGATGTTGGAGTCGGCACTAACCCTGTTGCGCAGGATTCTGTCCAAGTCCTTGCGCTTCAACCTTCCCATACAGGCAATGGTAAGGTCGATGTTCTTAGACCTGTCAACAGAGAACAGCACCTTCGCTTGGTCGTTGTTATCGCCACGCCTGTTTGTGCCGCCACGCTTCCTTGGCTTGGTCAACCCTTTCTGCCTTTCTCGCTTTTGAGGAACCACACATCGTCAACCTCCACGATGCCGTTGAACTTGGCTTTGCTCAGTTCCTCGAAAGCGGTGAGTATCTTGTGTCGCCAGTCGAAAGCGGTCTTCAAGGAGATGTCCATTTTAGAAGCTATCTCACGCAGGGAGTTGCCTTCTACCATCAGGGTGATGTACTGCTCCCACAGGTGCTTCTTCTTGATGTAGGATATGGCTGTTCCAGTTAAGTCGGTGAAGGTCTTCTTGCAGTCCTTGCACTGGAACCTCGTGCGGTTTTGCAGGTAGCCGTACCGCACGATAGAGACAGAGCCGCAAGCGGGACAACCACGCTCCACGCCCTCGTTTAGCTGCTCGGCTACTTGGTTGTGCTTCTCGGAAGCCTTGGCTAAAATCTCGATGATGTTCTTGGAAAGCTGCTTTAATTCCCTGCTGTCCAACTTCTGAATCTCTTTTAGAATGTCTACCTTTGACTTTGCCATATATCCCTTTGATTTATACAAAGATACGCAGAAACAACGATAATATCAACTTTTATCTATAACAGAGCCATAATAATCAAGTTTGTTCGGTCAATCAGATTCCAGGAGGTATAGCGGAATATTCAAACACTTTTTCTGCCGTCAGTGCTACTTGGCAAGGTAGTGTTGAGGGATTATCAATATCAAAGCGCACATATTTTCCTCCTAACGCAGTCTATTTTGTTACAGAGGTTACTCTTACTAACACTAGTAGTTCTAGGCTGGAAAACGTATATTACATGCGGAACGTCGATCCAGACAATGAAGTAGTATGGACTGGTGATTACACAACAACTAACACAATAGTTTCTCAACCATCAAGTACAAATTGTACTGCTTTGGTAAGTGCAGTTGGGCTTACGTACGGAATGTATCTAGGTTTAGGCACCAAGGATAGTAGAGCCCGTTTAACCTGGGGTGGTTTTGAAAACAGGAGTGCCAGTGACATATATAATGGGGCATTCTATCTTTCACAGTCCGGTTCTCAGACAGATGATGAAGCCATCTCCCTTGCCTTTTTCCTTGGCGATCTTGCTCCAGGAGAAACCACAACGCTTTCCTATGCTTATGTTTTAGGTGAAGGAGATTTGGATATTGCTTTAACAGCAACCGCTACACCTACTTTTTATGCGAATGGTGTCAACATTACCTCAACAGGGTTTGTGTCCACATGTGGTAGTAACGAGTCTGTAACGTTAGAAATCAGAAATGCTCCCGGATATACTTGGGCTTGGTCACCAAGCGCAGATCTTAATACTACCACAGGAGAAATTGTGGTAGCTAATCCTTCTACCGATAGAACATATACTGTAACAGGCACTCCACCAAGCACTGGTGACGGTTGTACAGAAGGTAGTATAATTACAAGGACAATTACTATCAGCCGTAGTCCTTTGGAGGTAAGTGTTGCTTCATTATCGAATGTAACTTGTGCGGGCGAAACCGATGGAGCAATAACTGTATTTGCTAGTGGTTCAGGTAGCTTAAGTTATTCAACGTGAACTCGGGAATTAAGCTAAACATCTGGCAGGGTTAAACCTTGAGTTCTGGTGGTCCAGGAAAGTGTAGGCGCTCAGGCCTGAGAGGATGTGCACCAGGG